>NZ_CP113524.1:2835000-3155000 GCF_026723765.1 Lacrimispora xylanolytica | reverse complement strand
GCGACAACACTTATTTCCATCTTGATTTACAACAACGCATTCTTACGTCACAAGATGGGTATGGCAAGTGCACAGGCATGGATTCTGTTCCTTATCGTTATGACCTTTACGGCTGTGGCGTTCGTAAGCCAGAAGAAGTGGGTTTACTATTCAGATGAGGACGGGAGGTAGATAACATGACGAAAGAGACTAGAAGACAAATCAGTACAGTGATTCGTTATACGCTTCTTATTGCTGTAGGTTTCATTATGGTATACCCCCTGATCTGGATGGTGGGAGCTACCTTTAAAACAAACTCTGAGATTTTTACCAGCGCATGGTTCTGGCCAAAGAATCCTGTTATGGACGGATATGACAATGCATTTGTTGATTACGGCGGCAAGATTAACTTAATCAAGTCCATGCTCAACACTTATAAAATCGTAGTACCTAAAGTAATTTTCACTGTTTTCTCTGCAACCATTACTGCTTACGGTTTCGGACGGTTTGAATTTAAGGGAAAAGCAATCCTTTTCTCCTTAATGATCTCCACTTTATTCCTTCCACAGGTAGTTTTAAATGCACCACAGTACATCATGTTCAATCAGTGGGGATGGACAAACTCCTATCTTCCATTAGTGATTCCTTCTCTGTTTGCAGGAGATACTTACTTCCTGTTCATGCTGGTACAGTTCTTAAGGGGTGTGCCAAAGGAGCTTGAGGAAGCAGCTAAGATTGATGGATGTAACTCCATTAAAACCTTATGGTATGTTATCGTTCCTATGTTAAAGCCATCTCTGGTTTCCGTTGCACTGTTCCAGTTCATGTGGACCACCAATGACTTTATGGGACCCCTCATTTACGTTTCCGATATGCCCAAATACACAAACTCCATTTACTTACGTATGTCAATGGATGGTGATGTTGGATTCCAGTGGAACCGAATTTTAGCGATGTCTTTAATCTCTATCATTCCTTCCCTGATTGTATTCTTCTGTGCACAGGATGCCTTTATTGATGGTATCGCAGCCGGAGGCGTAAAAGGTTAATTGAATTAGATTGGGCGTAGTATTAAGTTGCTGCGCCTTTTTGAATATACGAAAAGAAAATGCGAGGTTAAGTCAGTATGAAACTTAGAGTTGCTTTAAAGACAGCACGTTCTGCAACCATTGAAACCATAACAGAGCAGATCTATGAATATGATACTCCTGGGACGATCTATGTAAATGGAGAAAGCCATGGAGAGACAAAAAAGACCGTATTTACTTTATTTGACTTAAAACCGGATATGGATTATAATATCTGCTTGGAAAGAGATGGAAAAAAGGCAGAAGTAGTTTTTCGTACCGATTATGAGTTTGTCACCTTAAATGTTCGTGAAATCGGGGCAAAGGGGGATGGCATTCAGGATGATACTCCCTTTATCCAGGCGGCTATTATGGCTTGTCCTAAAGATGGAAGAGTACTTATTCCAAAAGGTACCTACCACATTACCAGCCTGTTTTTAAAGAGCCATATTAAGATAGAGCTTGCCGAAGGTGCCGAGCTTCAGGCAGATACAGACCGTAACAAATTCCCAAGATTTCCGGGTGTCATAGAAAGCTATGACGAAAAGGAAGATTATAATCTGGGAACATGGGAGGGCAACCCCTTACCGATGTTTGCTGGAATTATTACTGGTATCGATGTAGAGGATGTTGTGATCTACGGAAGAGGTTTGATCAATGGTCAGGCTGATTTTGATAACTGGTGGCACGATGTTCGGCAGATGAAGATTGCCTTCCGCCCCCGTATGGTATTTTTAGAGAGATGTAAAAATGTAAGCTTACAGGGATTTTCTTTGAAGGACAGTCCGGCATGGGTGCTTCACCCTTACTTTAGCCAAGATTTGAAGTTCATTGATTTAACCATCAATAATCCTGCCAATTCCCATAATACAGACGGATTGGATCCGGAATCCTGTAAAGATGTTGAGATCCTGGGGGTTCATTTCTCTTTAGGAGATGACTGTATTGCCATTAAGTCCGGAAAGATTTATATGGGAAGAAAGTATAAAACACCTTCTGAGAATATTATGATCCGTCAGTGTCTGATGGAAAACGGCCACGGTGCGGTTACCGTAGGAAGTGAAGTAGGAGCCGGGGTTAAAAACATTCGGGTGGAATACTGTCTGTTCCGCCATACCGACAGAGGGTTGAGAATTAAGACGAGAAGAGGTCGGGGAAAAGATTCTGTGCTTTCCGAAATATATTTTGACCATATCCACATGGATCATGTTATGACACCTTTTGTGGTAAACAGCTTTTATTTCTGCGATCCAGATGGGAAATCCGATTATGTACAGTCTCGCGAGGCCTTGCCTGTTGATGAGAGGACTCCCAGCATCAAAGGGCTGTATTTCACAAACATAAAAGCAGAGAATTGTCATGTGGCTGCTTCCTTCTTTTACGGACTTCCAGAACAGAAGATTGAGCGTATTGAACTTAAGAATGTTGAGGTTTCTTTTGCAGAGGAAGCAAACAAAGGTGCACCAGCCATGTTAAGCGGAATCGAGGAATGCTCAAAGAAAGGCTTCTTAATCAATAACGTTGAAACGTTGATTCTTGATCAGGTTTCGATTTCCGGACAAGTTGGGAAAGCGTTTGATGTGACCAATGTGGATCACTATGATGTAAAATAAAGGAGAAGTTAATTATGCAGATTGGAATCCGGTTACACGATGTAGCACCAGGCACAATAGAAGAACGATTAAAGATTGCACAGGAACAGGGATTTTGCTGTGCTCATCTGGCATTAACCAAAACGGTGAAGGAGCATTCCGTAGACGACTCTGCATTGACTCCAGGCTATGCTACCTATCTTCGTAAGCTGTTTGCCAAGTATGATGTGGATATTGCAGTGTTAGGCTGTTATCTGAATCTGGCACATCCTGATCCGGTTGAGCTTAAAAAGATTCAGGAACGTTATTTTGCACATCTTCGTTTTGCCTCCATGTTAGGATGCAGCGTAGTGGGTACGGAAACCGGGGCACCTAATGCAGAATACCGCTTTGTACCGGAAAGCCATACAGAGGAATCCTTACAGACTTTCATTAAGAATTTTCGTCCCGTGGTAGAATGCGCGGAAAAATTTGGTGTTATCATGGCCATAGAACCAGTGTGGAGCCACATTGTATATGACTCCAAACAGGCGTTAAAGGTGCTTAAGGAAATTGATTCCCCTAATTTAAGAATCATTCTGGATCCGGTTAACCTCCTTTCGGTAGAAAACAGTGTTCGTTATGATGAAGTGATTGGGGAAGCCATTAAGGATCTGGGAGAGTATACGGACGTGGTTCATATGAAGGATTTTGTCATTGAAGGTGACAAGGTAGTATCCGGCGCACCAGGAACTGGCACCATGAAGTATGATACCATTCTTAATTTTATTAAGAAGGACAAACCATTTGTCCAGATGACCATAGAAGACAGCACACCAGACAATGCGGAATGGTCCAGGAAATTTCTTGAGGATTTTAAATAAAGCAGAAACGAGCTTTGAATTCCTGTATGTCAGGTTTTCAAAGCTCGTTTTGGTTCTATCGTTATCCGGTGATGCGTTTGAGCAGATAATAATACTCTGTACTGTGTATCATGCTGAATTCCCCGGGCTTCATGCCGGGGACAATAAATACCTTGGTCTCTGGTATCATGTCAATCAGCTTATGGATGGAAGGGTCCATACGCTTAATTTCTCTGGAACCTATGATAATCATTACATTGGCTCTGGTGTTTTTTAATGAGTCAGAGACCGCATAAGAAGAGTGATTCACTGCGATGTTTATCAGGGAATCTTTTGTCATGGAGCTGGTGTCGCTGAAGTACTCAATAAAATGTTGTTTCTTTATAGATAATTCTCTGGCTCTGATCCTGGCAAACCATTTCCAGTGATAAAGTCTGTACGCAAGTCTGCCTGCCAAAACCGTTAAAAATGTCAGAGACTTAGATGGTATCACCCAAGGACTTTCTATGATGGCATACCTGGCAATATCAGTCCTTTGAGACAGTGCCTCAACGACTATCTGTGCCCCCAGGGTGGAACCGCCCATGGCAAAGACAGAACCGTTGTTATTTTCATCAATATACTGGATCAGTTTACGGGCAGAATCCTGGATACTTAAAAAGGTGGTTTGTGCATCTTCTCCGTGTCCGTCTATAATGGGAGCTACGATGTGGTAATCCTTCTTCAGCAGTTCAATGGTTTCCATCAGAGACCACCAGGAAAGGCCGCCTTCATGAAGAAGGACTATGGTCGGTGCACTGATGGTCCCAAACTCTTTAAATATCATACTGTAAAGCACCTCCATTCCCTGGCAGAATGCTATTTTTCTGATCCCAGTGTCTCAGCCAGATGGTCCAAATAAGAGTTATGGGCAATTGCAACTACCTTGTCACCAGCAATCAGATGGGTGTTTCCTCTGGGAAGAAGAAGCTGGTCTTTTCGAAGGATAGCAACAAGAACGCATTCCAGGGGCAGATTAATCTCCTTTACCGTTTTCCCAGCGGCCGGAGATGCCGGGTCCACTATACGCTCTACCAGAGAGTATTGACCGCCGTGTAGCTTTAAAAGGGTCATCATATCGCCCATTGTCATTTCCTCTGCCACCAGTCGAGCCATTAAATCGGCCTGGTTAAGAGCGGCATCGACTCCCATGATTCCCTGAAAGAGCCATGCATTTTTAGGATTATTTACCCTTCCTACCACACGGCGTACCCCGTACTCCATGCGGGATAGGGTGGCTACCACCAGGTTTGTTTCATCAGAGCCGGTCACGGCGGCCACCACATCGGTCTGATTGATCCCAGCGGCTTCCAGGACCCTTGGCTCGGCTCCATTCCCGCAGATAACACATTCCTCAGGAAGGTCACGCTTTAAGACCGGGATCCTGGTTTCTCTCACATCAATGATTTTAATTTCATGCCCCCGTTCCAATAGAAGGGAAGCTAAATATGCACCAACTTGGCCACCGCCAATAATTATGACCTTCATCTTTATATCCCCTTTCCATTGGAAATTCCAAATAAGCGTTTTAACCGGTCAAAGGAAGATATGGCGGCAGCAACATAGAGAATATCCCCTTTTTGCAGTGCAGTACCTGTTGTGGGCAGTATGGTCTTGTTTCCCCTGGTAATGGATACAATGTTTACTTCTCCTGGGATGGAAAGTTCACTAGCCTTATGGCCTTCCATGAGAGGTGTGGTCTCAATTTCCACAAGCTCCACATCTCCGTTCCCCATGCTGAATATGGTATGAAGCGGTGAGTAGCAAAGCAGATCCACAGCCCTTTGTATTCCCCAGGCTGTAGAGGATAAGGTCTGTACGCCCAGCCGTTTATAAATCTCGGCCTTTTCCCTGTCATGAAGACGGGCGACTACCTTTGGTACGTGATAGATTTCTCTGGAGATTCGTGCAATTACCGCATTGGATTCATCACTGGAGGTAAAGGCAGCCAGTGCATCGGTCTTTTTGATCTGTGCCTTTAAGAGGACCTCCTGGTCAAACCCAATTCCCTCTATGGTCTCTCCCCGAAAATTAGGGCCAAGTTCTTTAAATGATCCTGGGTTGGAATCTATGACGGTCACGTTGTGGCCCATTTTACTTAATGCCAGTGCCAGGCCGGAACCATTTCGTCCGCAGCCTACGATGATCATTCTCATGAATTATACATCTCCTTCTTCTCATAATTTCCTTTATTCTTTCTGGGTCTAAGATTTCGCAGGAAGAATTTCCTGATTTCATCAATGAGCAGAACCGCAAATGGAATCCAGATTAAGAATACCCATTCCTTTAAGCCCAGTGGAGCCGTATTAAAAAGATTGTGGAGGAACGGTAAGTAGGTGATGAGGCTTAAAAGAATCAGCTCTACCAAGATTCCCACAAGAATCAGCTTGTTGGTATGAAAGCCTGTTTTAAAGATGGATACCCGCTCGGTCCGGCAGGCAAATACAGCACCTACCTGTGCCAGTATAATGGCTGCAAATGTCATGGTGGTCGCCATCCGGTAAATGGTCCCTGTACCGGGAAGGGGAGTACCAGGCCAGCCGTTCAGCCAGTTTAGGTAAAAGAAAGCAGCCATACAGGCGATTGCTTCCATGGAGCCGTACCATAAGAGGGCACGTGAAAGCAGTTTTTTAGTCAGCAGAGACTCTTTTTGTGAACGGGGTGGAATATCCATGATGCCAGGCTCCGGTGATTCTGCACCCAGACCCATGGCCGGTACCATATCGGTTCCAAGGTCAATACAAAGTACCTGCATAATGGTCAGGGGAAGTGGAATCGTACCTCTGGAGAAGAGATAGAAAATCATAGGCACTGCCTCAGCCATATTGCTGTTAAAAATGTACACTGCAAATTTACGAATATTATTGTAGACTGCACGCCCTTCCTCCACTGCATTGACAATGGAAGCGAAGTTATCATCGGTCAGGATCATGTCAGCAGCCTCTTTTGCCACATCAGTGCCGGAAAGTCCCATGGCAACACCGATGTCTGCCTTTTTTAAAGCTGGAGAATCGTTGACTCCGTCGCCTGTAACCGCAACGATATGCTTCATCTCCTGAAGTGCACTTACCACCTGCAGCTTTTGTTCCGGCGCCACTCTGGCAAAGAGTACTTCACCCTCCAGGGCTTTCTTAAGTTCTTCCGGCTGCATTTTCCCAAGTTCGATTCCTGTAATAATTCTTGGATGTTCCCCTTTTATAATTCCGATTCGGCGGGCAATGCTTTCTGCCGTGAGACCATAGTCACCGGTGATCATGATAATCCGTATGCCTGCCCTGTGACATTTCTTAACCGCTTCGGATACTTCCGGACGGGGAGGATCAACCATGGCAATGAGACCTAAAAAGGTAAGCTCCTGCTCAATAAGTTCCGGGGTATATTGGCTTAAGCTTTGAGGAATTCCGGTAATGCCTTTTAGGTTTCTGGATGCAACGGCAAGGACTCTGAGGCCGTTTCTTGCATAACGGTCATTGATTTCCATGATTTCGGCACGGGTCTTTCCGTCCATTTCCATGGAGGTTCCATTAACCCTTATGTGGGTGCATAGCTCAAGAACTTCCTTTGGAGCGCCTTTTGTAAAGGCGATCCGGTCGTTTGAGACCTGGTGAATCGTGGTCATCCGTTTTCTTACAGAATCAAATGGCAGCTCACGAAGGCGGAGTTCTTTCTTATTTAAATCCTCTGGTGCTAGGCCGTACTTTTGGGCAGCCACCAGCAGAGCGGCCTCAGTGGGGTCTCCAAGTACAGTAAAACGGGAGGATTCCGGGCCTGGGGGTACGAGATGAGCGTTGCAGCAAAGGGCCGCTGCACTTAAGAGCCTGCTTAAATCTGGTGTTCCGGGAGCCACAGGGTGTCCATTTTCTAGAATTCTGCCTTCCGAAGGGTCATAACCTACTCCGGTTACATCAAGGGATTTTCCCCCGATAAAGATATTGCTTACGGTCATCTCATTTTGGGTCAGAGTTCCTGTTTTATCCGTACAAATAACAGTGGTACAGCCCAGTGTCTCCACAGCAGAAAGACGTTTGATGAGGGCATTTCTTTTGGCCATCCGCTGAACGCCCATGGCAAGGGATAAGGTAACGGTGGGAAGGAGTCCCTCCGGGATAAACGCTACGATCATACCCATGGCGAAAATAAATGCCACGGCTAATTCTGTACCAACCAGCAGAATGGACAGCAGGAAAAATACGACACCAATGCTGATGGCAAGAATGGAAACAGTCCTGGTCAGCTTATTCATCTCTTTTTGAAGAGGACTTAATTCTTCTTTCAGCGTCTGGGTAAGGCCTGCAATTTTTCCAAACTCCGTATTCATACCGGTCGCATAGACAATTGCCTTACAGGTTCCTGCCGCTACGTTGGTTCCGGCGAAAATCATATCAGGCTGTTCGGAACGTGAGAGGTCATCTCGTATTACCTCATCCTTAGATTTGTGGACTGGATGGGATTCTCCGGTCAGGGTGGATTGATTCACGCTTAAATCATTGTCCTCCACCAGACGGGCATCGGCTGAAATGCGGTCCCCTTCTCCAAGGAGGATGAGATCACCAGGGACCAGATCCTCTGCCAGTATTTTTTGCTCTTCCCCGTCCCGGACCACACGGGCATAATCTGGAAGGAGCTTCTTTAAAGCCTCAGTTGCTTTGCCAGCCCGGAATTCCTGCCAAAAACTGAACGCACCGTTTATGATATTTACCATCCAGATTGCAATTCCAAGTTCAGGCAGCTGGGCAATGAAGCCCACTAAGCCTGCGCACCAGAGGAGAATGGCCATAAAGTGGGTAAAGTTAGAGAGAAATTTAAAGATAAGGGGCTGGTCCTTCTTCTCCTGGAGCGCATTTTTTCCAAACTGGTGGATGCGCGTGGCGACCTCTGATTTTGACAGCCCTTTTTCTCCGGTGTTTAAAGCAGAATACACCTCTTTTACGGGCAGTTTTTGTAAATCGGATAACACATCGGGAGAAAATGCTTGCTTTAATGTTTTACTCATAGCGATCTATCTTCCTATCCTTTTTCGTAGATTGACAGCCTGGGAAAAAGCCGTCTGCTTTTTCATTGCTTTGCCAGATCGATTTGGTAATTTCTATCATAGCTCTTATTTTGTGAGTGGGGTGTGAGAATGGAAGAGGGGGTGTGAGAATGGTGTGAGAACGGTATTGGAACGATGTGAGAAAGAAAAACCGGGATAAGAAGTCATAAAGAACTTCTTATCCCGGTTTTTCTTTTATCGATGATGGTTAGATTGTTGCTGCCTGTCTACTCGTCAACCAGCCGGTACCCAACCCCTATTTCCGTTATAATATAACGAGGTTTGGCTGGATTTTTTTCGATTTTCCGCCTGAGGCCGGCCATAAGAGCCCGGAGGGCCTGGGTGTCATTGCCGTAGTGAATCCCCCAGATCTCAGTCAGTATCTGCTTTGTGGTCAGTACCTTTCCCATGTTTTTAAAGAACAGGGTCAAGAGGCTGTATTCCATAGGAGTTACATGTACTTCCTGATTTTCCAGATAGACCAGCCTTTTTTCAAAATCAATTTGTAGGTCACCTGCCTGAAGGTGGTTCTGGGCCCTTTCCGGTCCATTGTGCTGATTTAAGTGCCGCAGTGCCACCCGGATTCGGGCAAGAAGCTCTGTGGCGGAAAATGGCTTTGTGAGATAATCGTCTGCCCCTAAGTCAAGTGCCGCTGCCTTTTCCTTGTCCTGATCTCTGGCAGAAACCACGATGATGGGGAGCTCTGACCATTCCCTCACCTTCTTAATCACCTCCATGCCGTCAAGATCCGGCAGTCCAAGATCCAGGAGCATAATATCAATCTGATCCGACAAAAGGATAGAGAGAGCCCCCTGACCGGTGCCTGATGTGACATAGGCAAACCCTTCCTGATCAAGGGAATAGCTGATGAAATTTCTTATTTGCTTGTCGTCTTCAACAATCAGGATTTTTCTGTTATTTAGATTCATGAAAATTCTCCTTGAAAGGAAGGGTGAAAATAAATTCTGCGCCCGGTCCATTCTCCCTGTTCCTTGCTTTAATTTCCCCACCGTGAGCTTTCACAATGGCTTCGCATAAGGTCAGCCCCAGTCCAACCCCCAGCTTAACGTCGTTTCGCCTGGAAGCAGAGGTATAAAACATTTGAAAGATATTAGAAATGTCTGATGCATCAATGCCTTCCCCATGGTCACAGACAGAGAAAACAGCATAATTACCGCTGTTCTCCTTTTTTAAGGAGACCTGGATTTCCTGTTCCGGCTTTGTATGCTTGATGGCATTGTCCAAAAGATTGATCAGAACCTGTCGGATTAATTTGGCGTCCATGGGAATGAGAAGCAGTTCCTCAGGGGCAGTAACCCATATGTCGTGCTCCGGATGAAGGTGCAGGACATGGTGTACCGCAGCACCTATGACTTCCTCCCCGGCTTCCTCCTGCTTATGAAGAACTAATTTTCCTTCCTGCAGGCGGGTGAGACTTAGGATGTTTTCCACCAGAGAATGGAGCCAGTCCGCGTCTCCGTATATTTCCTTAATCAGTTCATACCGGTTGTCGTCCTTCCCTGTCATGGTAAGAAGCATTTCTGCTGTTCCCATAATGCCTGTAAGAGGAGTCCGAAGATCGTGAGAGATAGCCTGAAGCAGATTGCCCCGGTAACGCTCCTGGACGATGGCCTCATTTGTTTTACGCCGCTGCTCGGCGGCATGAAAACGGTCCATGGCAAGTGCTGTATTTTCAATCATACCCTGAAGCAGCCGTGTCTGGGTAGAAGTCATGCGCTTTGCATCATCCATGGGAATTCTTATGACGCCTAAGGTGGAATCCCTTCCGGATATGAGCCAGTCAAAAAAGGATTTCTGTGAGGTTACCTCTTTCGTCGTCCCATTCTTTGGAGAAAACTGCCGGGTAAAGGCCTCATCCGGTTTCCCGGACTCATCAAAGCAGACACAGCCGACCCTGCAGTTTAACATCTCACAGACTGCACTTGCTGCAATGTCTGCGATTTCAGGAATGTCCGCTGCATCGGTCAAACGGTTGGTAAGGGAATAGAGAGCCTTCGCTTCCTCTTCCCGTTCTCTGGCCTGAATGGCATTTTGCTTGGCATGGGTCGTTAAGGTACTGGTAATAAAGGCAGTGATTGCCATAATGGTAAAGGTTATAATATAATTTGGTGTATTAACGGAAAACGTGTAATAAGGCTCCATAAATAAAAAATTAAAGATAAAGGCTGCAAAGAGAGAGACCCAGAAGCCAAAAAGGTATCCTCCCGTATACCGTGCCGTTAAAAGTACAGCCAGCAGATAAACAATGGCTATATTAGTTTCCTGTAATTGGAGCGCTTTAAAACTATATCCGATTAAAGAGGCTCCCAGTAAAAATGAAAACAGGATGCTCATACGGATTAGAAATGGAGCCATGGCAGAATAATGATCCTGGATACCTTTCCCTTTCTCAGGGGCATTTTTAAAGAAATTCATTTCGTATTCTCCTTTATGAGCCGTTAAGTTATTTTATAAACAGTATATTAGCATGGGAAGGAATATACAAGATACCTGTTAAGAAATATTGTCTCATATAGAATCCTTTGGTATAATAAGGCAAATCAAGTACAACAGGAGGAAACAATGAGCATAAGCATTCGAAAAGGAATAAAGAGTGATGCGGATGATCTGGAAATTCTATATGATACAATCAATGACCATATGGAAAAGGGGATTAATTATTGCGGTTGGAAAAAAGGAGTCTATCCCACGCGTAATGATGCCATACGGGGAATCGAAGAGGGCAATCTATACGTTGCCATAAAAGAAGACGTTATCGTTGGCTCCATGATCTTAAGACACAAACCGGAAGAAGCTTATTTAAGCGTCAGGTGGAAAAAAGATTTATCCTATGATAAAGTTTTAGTTGTTTATACGTTTACCGTTCATCCAGGTTATTTCAATCAGGGAATTGGATTTAAACTGTTAAAGTATGCAGAAGAACTGGGAATAGAAGAGGGAACTGAATCCTTACGGCTTGATGTTTACACAGAGAATGTTCCAGCCATTCATCTTTATGAAAAGTGTGGTTTTGAGTATATTGATACGGTAAGCCTGGGATTAGAAGAATCTGGACTTGATTGGTTTAAACTATATGAAAAATTGATTTAAGATAGAAAAATAAGGCCCATGTATGAAACATACACAGGCCTTTAAGGTTTATTTACTGACAGTCTTTCATGACTGCATAAGCACCTTTTTCTTCAATGGCTTTTAAGTAACCTGTTACAGCTGATTCAAAGCCAGGGATCTTGCTTAAATCCTCATCCCAGAAATCAGTATTGCTGCAAACGGCATGAGCCAGAGTTTCTGCATCATCATCTTTGTGATCATAGAAGAACTGAAGGACCGGCTTATCGTCTTTTACTGTATATTCGTCCCCTGCCGGACGGGAAGCGACCAGGCCATCCTCGGTTAAGTTCATGCCGTGATAGAAGGCGATGTAGAATGCAAAGGAAGCTGTGATACATTTTGGCAGTTCTCCTGTTTTCTCTACATATCCTTTAAAGGAAGGCATAACTCTTGCTTTCCACTTGGAAGTGGAGTTTAAGGAAATGGCAAGCAGAGCATGATCGATGAATGGATTCTTAAAACGCTCTGTGACGGAAGCAGCAAAGCTTAATAATTCTTCCTTCGGCAGTGTGAGAGTAGGAATGATTTCATCATAGATGGTCTTGTTCATAAATCCGCAGATCACTTCGTCATCCATACAGTCACGGACAATATCCTGACCAGCCAGGTAAGCACCTAATACAAAGGAAGTATGAGCACCGTTTAAGATACGTACCTTTCTCTGTTTGTATGGCTTGTGGTCATCGCAGATAATAACCGGAAGGCCGGCTTCTTCAAAAGGAAGCTCTTTCTTTAAAGACTCAGGTCCTTCAATGACCCAGAAGCCAAAGACTTCCCCTGTATTGATCAGATTATCCTGATAGCCTAATTCCTCACAGATGGAGGCAGCTTCATTTCTTGGATATCCGGTTACGATACGGTCAACCAGAGTAGAGCAGAAGATGTTTTCAGCCTTGATCCAGCTGATAAATTCTTCTCCCAGGTTCCACTGCTTTGCATACTGCAATACGCATTTTTCCAGCTCTTTTCCGTTGTTGTCAATCAGCTCACAGGAGAGAATAACGAAACCTTTGCCGGCTTCCTTACCAAACTTCTCAAATCTTTTATATAAGAACTGAGTCAGTTTTCCAGGATAGCTGTCAGCAGGTACATCGGTAAACTGGCAGGAAGGATCGTATGCGATTCCTGCTTCTGTTGTGTTGCAGGCAATGTAACGAAGATCCGGGTTTTCTGCACAGGCAAGAACCTCATCATATTCCTTATAAGGGTTTAAACATCTGCTGACGCAGGAAATGACTCTTTTGTCATTTACTTTCTTTCCGTTTTCAAATCCACGGAGGAAGAGGGTATAAAGTCCCTCCTGCTCGTTAATCATATCTGCAAGACCTGGGGCGATAGGCTGACATAAAACGACTTTGGAATTAAAGCCAGTTCTCTCGTTGAGCATATCAATAAAATAGTCCACGAAAGCTCTTAAAAAGTTTCCTTCGCCAAACTGCAGAACACGCTCTGGCGCATCCTTTAACAGATAACCGTCATAACCCTGCTTTTCCAGTGTTGCATAACATAACTTTTCCATTTGAATTAATCTCCTTTTCCTGTATCCATGAAGTATTATAAAGTCACGCCCCGTTTGAAGATGGCCATATCGTGGAAGCCTGCTTCCTCGGATTTTACCTTCTTGCCGGAAGCAACTTCAATTACAAAATCAAAAAACTGGTTCTTAAGGGTATCCATATCGGTGCCTTCTACTAAAACACCGCAGTTGAAATCGATCCAGTTATTCTTCTTCTCGCTCAGGGCTGTGTTGGTGGCAATCTTCATCGTAGGTACCGGACATGCAAATGGAGTTCCACGGCCTGTGGTAAAGAGAACGATATGAGCTCCGGAAGCAGCAAGAGCCGTAGAAGCAACCAGGTCATTGCCAGGAGCGCTTAATAAGTTTAAGCCCTTTGTCTGTACTGGTTCTCCGTATTTTAATACATCCACCACTTGAGCACTGCCTGATTTCTGGACACATCCTAAGGATTTGTCCTCCAGGGTAGAAATACCGCCTTTTTTATTACCAGGTGACGGATTTTCGTAAATGGTCTGGTTGTGGCTGGTAAAGTAGTTTTTAAAGTCGTTGATGAGCTCTACTGTTTTTTCAAAGGTTTCCTCATCTTTACAACGGTTCATCAAGAGTGTTTCCGCTCCGAACATCTCGGGAACCTCAGTAAGAATGGTGGTGCCGCCCTTGGATACCAGCATATCTGAGAAAGCGCCTACCGTTGGATTGGCAGTAATGCCAGATAAACCGTCAGAGCCGCCGCACTTCATGCCGATGATCAGCTCGCTGCAGCTGATTGGTTCTCTGTGGAACGTACCTGCATACTCTGCTAATTCTTCGATGAGAGCCATGGAATCCTCCATCTCATCCTCAGATTCCTGAGCCACCAGGAATTTGACCCTGCGCTCATCATATTCCCCGATGTAGCGCTTTAACTCCTGAACATTGCTGTTTTCACAGCCAAGTCCAAGGACAAGAACGCCTCCTGCATTGGGATGGTTGATTAAATCTGCTAAAATGGTTCTGGTGTATTCCTGATCATCGCCCATCTGGGAACAGCCGTATGGGTGTGGGAATGCCGCTACTTCGTCAATGGATCCGGTAATATATTTTTGAGATGCACGTTCAATGGCAGATGCAATCTTATTGACACAACCAACCGTTGGGATAATCCAGATTTCGTTTCGCACGCCTACTTTTCCGTCAGGCCGTCTGTATCCCATAAAGGTGCGGTCCTCTGTCTTTGCAAGACTGATATCCTGTTTGTCGTAACTGTAAGTAAGTAAATCCCCTAACCCTGTTTTTAAATTGTGTGTGTGAATCCAGGCCCCTGCCGCAATATTCTCCTTTGCTGCGCCGATGGCACAGCCGTATTTCATGACGGATGAGCCGGCAGGTATATCGGTAAGGGCAAATTTGTGACCCTGAGGGATATCTTCCAGAAGGGTCACCGCCGTATCGCCTGTCTCAATGAAAGTACCAGCTGCAAGCGGCTTTAAGGCAACGGCTACGTTATCTTCGGAATGAATTTTGATAAAATCCTGCATAAGCTTCCTTTCCTTTCTTAGTACGGGTTTTATAATAAATACATGCAATGTAAGTACTTACATAAAACATACACCATTTTAATCTTATAGTCAATAGGGAAAGAGTGAAAGAAAGATTTTTTCTTTTAGATAAGCCGATTTTTTAAAATAAAATATCAATTATTTCCTATATTAATGCCGAATAACAGTTGCTTTCTATGAAATAATCCTGTATAATTGACCGAGAATAGTGTAAGCGCTTACGCTGGCTTTCAAAAACGGCAAAAGCTGTCTTACCCGCATTGAAATTTATGATACTAAGAGGGACTACAATGAATATTTATGATATCGCACAGCTTGCAGGAGTTTCCATTGCTACGGTATCCCGGGTGGTGAATGACAGCCCCCGAGTAAGCGAGAAAACGAAGAATAAAGTAAGAGCTATAATGGATGAAAATGGCTATACTCCCAATGTGTTTGCCAGAGGTCTTGGACTGGATTCCATGAAGACCATTGGAATTATGTGTCCTGATGTTTCAGATGCTTATATGGCCACGGCAGTGGCTCATTTAGAAAGCCGCATGCATGAGCATGGATATGACTGCATCTTATGCTGTACTGGATATGAACAATCTGTAAAAGAAAAGTATGTAAGCCTTCTTTTAGCCAAAAGAATAGATGCACTTATAATGGTAGGCTCTGTCTATGCAGGTTCCGGTGACAGTGACAGCCTGATTCAGTATGTTCGTGACGCTGCTAAGACGGTTCCTGTTTTTCTCATCAATGGTTATCTGGATAATGAAAATGTTTACTGCGCCTACGGAGATGACTATAAAGCTACTTTTGATGTAACCAGTCAGATGATTGAAAGAGGAAGAAAACGGATTCTATTTCTCTGCGATTCTCATTCCTACAGTGCGACCCAGAAGCTGGAAGGATATGAGGCGGCTTTAAAAAGCCATGGACTTCCCGTGCTTGGCGATTTAAAGCTTTATGTAAAGAACAAGATCCATTCCGTGCGGGATATTCTTCTGGAACGGAGAGATTTAAACTTTGACAGTGTGGTGGCGACTGACGATGGTCTGGCAGTCGGGGCGATTAAATATGCAAATTCAAAGCTGCTAAAGATACCAGAGGATCTTTGTATAACCGGATTTAATAATTCCGCCCTTTCCATCTGCAGCGATCCTGAGCTATCCTCTGTTGATAATAAGGTAGAAGAGCTGTGCAATCTTACCATCAGCAATATGATGAAAATCCTACACGGAAATGTTGAGGAAGTCCCCCGTGACAGCAAGATTCCCTGTAAGCTGATTAAACGCTGTACCACTGATTTTTAACCTTGTCTTTTTATATCCGTTATGCTACAATATAAAGCCAGTAAAGCAAATGAAACGCCCTGCTGGCTTTTTTTATGAAAAAATGCAGGGAATTTTAGATAGAAAGTGCGGTGGCAGGAATAAAGATGGAACATGATGGAGACAATGTGGTGCTGTGTGGTGCCAATTCCTATGAGCAGAGATTCTATTTTAACCAGCAATTCCAAAGCCTTCCGGAGAGCATCAAACAGGATTTAAAAGTGATGTGCGTGCTTTATACGGAAGACGTAGGCGGTATTCTCCTTCTGGAATTTACGGAGGATGGCACACTGGAGTTTAAAGTGACGGCAGAAGAGAGCGATTATCTGTTTGATGAAATTGGAAGCGTGTTAAAGATAAAGCAGTACCGGAAGGAAAAAAGGGAACTCCTGGAAGCCTTAGAGATGTATTACCGGGTGTTTTATCTTGGAGAAGAATTAGAAAATGGAGCAATGGACAAGTGAAACTTAGAATTGGAAATGTGACGCTTGATAATAACCTGATACTTGCGCCGATGGCAGGAGTTACAGACCTGCCATTTCGATTTTTATGCAGGGAGCAGGGCTGCGGTATGGCAGTAACGGAGATGGTCAGCGCCAAAGCGATTTTATATAAAAACAGAAACACAAAAGAATTAATGGAAGTTGCAGACGGCGAAGGCCCGGTGAGCGTTCAGCTTTTTGGGTCAGATCCTTCCATTATGGCAGATATGGCGGCCCAGATTGAATCTGGTCCTTTTGCCTTTATAGATGTAAATATGGGCTGTCCGGTTCCCAAAATCGTCAACAATGGAGAAGGTTCTGCACTTATGAAGGACATAAAGCTGGCGGAGCGCATTTTATCTTCCATGGTAAAAGCAGTAAAAAAGCCTGTAACGGTTAAGTTTAGAAAAGGCTTTGCCGAGGATGATATTAATGCGGTTGAGTTTGCAAAAATGGCAGAGAGCTCCGGAGTGGCGGCAGTAGCTGTTCATGGACGGACCAGGGAACAGTATTATTCCGGAACCGCGGACTGGGATATCATCCGTAAAGTAAAGGAAGCCATCTCCCTTCCGGTCATTGGCAACGGCGATGTCTTTAAGCCGGAAGATGCCAAGGCACTTTTAGAGGAGACTGGATGTGACGGCATCATGATTGCCAGAGGCGCAAAAGGAAATCCCTGGATCTTTTCCAGAACCCTTCACTATCTGGAAACAGGAACCTTGCTCCCGGAGCCGAATGCAGGAGAGATCAGCCAAATGATCCTGCGTCATGGCAGTATGCAGATGGAGCAAAAAGGAGAAAATGTAGCCATGCGTGAGATGCGAAAGCATATGGCATGGTATACCGCAGGACTTCCTCATTCTGCCAAATTGAGAAATGATATCAATCAGGTAGAAACCATGGACGAATTAAGGCGATTTGTGGAAGAAAGAATCTTAGTATTGTAACCAGTAAAACCAAGCAGAATCTTGACATTTTCAGATGTTTACGCTATAATATCTGGAATGCGAATGAGCGAGTAAGAAACCAGGAGGAATCGAAAACCATGGTAGATAAGAAAAATATTTTAACCTACGAAGGTCTTAAAAGATACGAAGATGAGCTTCAGAACTTAAAGGTAGTTAAAAGAAAAGAAGTTGCCCAGAAGATCAAGGAAGCCAGAGAACAAGGCGACTTATCCGAGAATGCTGAGTATGATGCCGCTAAGGATGAACAAAGAGACATCGAGCTGCGTATAGAAGAACTGGAAAAATTACTCAAAAATGCAGAAGTCGTTGTGGAAGATGAAATAGACCTTGATAAGATTAACATTGGCTGTAAGGTAAAAGTTTACGATGTTGATGAAGACGAAGAGATGGAATTCAAGATTGTAGGCTCAACAGAAGCGAACAGCCTTCAGAATAAGATTTCCAACGAATCCCCGGTTGGCCAGGCGTTAATGGGCAAAAAGGTGGGAGACGTTGTAGAGGTGGAAACCCAGTCTGGTGTGATTCAGTATAAGGTACTGGAGATCCAGAGAGTATCATAAGTAATATATGCTTAGCGAACTTAAATCAGAGGCAGGCTGAGCTTTGGAAATTAACTGTTCGAGGAGCTGCAAGGCGAATCGAACTTCCTTATTTTATAGTTCACAAAGGAGTGCAAACAGGTGGCAGAACAGCAGAATCAAAACCAGAATCAGGTTGTGGAAGAGGATTTAAACCATTTATTAAAGGTTCGCCGTGAGAAGCTGGCAGAGCTTCAGGAAGCGGGAAAGGATCCGTTTCAGGTAACAAAATATGATGTCACTGTACACAGCAGCGACATTAAGGAGCATTACGATCAGTGGGAAGGCAAGGAAGTAACGATTGCAGGGCGTTTGATGTCCAAGAGAGTTATGGGAAAGGCTGCCTTTTGTAATGTTCAGGATTTAAAGGGCAATATCCAGTCCTATGTAGCCAGAGACAGCATTGGAGAAGAAGAGTATAAAGAATTCAAAAAGCTGGATATCGGTGATATCGTTGGAATTAAGGGTACTGCATTTACCACGAAAACAGGCGAGGTCTCTATCCACGCAGAAAGCGTAGATCTGCTGACTAAGAGCCTTCAGATTCTTCCTGAAAAGTTCCATGGACTTACCAATACAGATATCCGTTACAGACAGAGATATGTGGATCTGATCATGAATCCGGAGGTAAGAGATACCTTTGTAAAGAGATCCCAGATCATCAAAGCAATTCGTGACCATTTGGATGGCCAGGGCTTTATGGAAGTGGAAACACCTATGCTGGTAGCCAATGCCGGCGGTGCTGCTGCAAGACCATTTGAAACCCACTATAATGCACTTGATGAGGATGTAAAGCTCCGTATTTCTCTTGAACTTTATTTAAAGCGTCTGATCGTAGGCGGTTTAGAGCGTGTCTATGAAATCGGACGTGTTTTCCGTAATGAGGGAGTTGATACCCGACACAATCCGGAATTTACCCTGATGGAATTATATCAGGCCTATACTGATTACCACGGCATGATGGATCTGGTTGAGAATCTCTTCCGTTCCGTTGCCTTAAAGGTACTTGGTACTGCTGTTGTTACTTACGATGGTGTGGAAATCGACTTATCGAAGCCTTTTGAAAGAATCTCCATGGTTGATGCTCTTAAGAAGTATAAGGACATTGATTTTACAGAGGTTCATACAGACGAGGAAGCGAAGGCGCTGGCTGACAAATACCACGTATCCTACGAAGCACGTCATAAGAAAGGTGATATCTTAAGCCTTCTATTTGAAGAGTTCGTAGAAGAGCACCTGGTTCAGCCTACCTTTATCATTGATCATCCGGTGGAAATCTCCCCGCTGACCAAGAAAAAGCCAGAAGACCCAGAGTACACCGAGCGTTTCGAGCTGTTCATCACAAAGCGTGAGATGGCTAATGCTTATTCCGAGTTAAACGATCCTTTGGATCAGATCGAGCGTTTCAAGGCACAGGAAGCACTTCTTGCTGCTGGTGATGATGAGGCGAACTCTATGGATGATGACTTTATTAATGCGCTGATGATTGGTATGCCACCAACTGGCGGTATTGGTATTGGTATCGACCGTTTTGTTATGCTGCTTACAGATTCTTATGCTATCAGGGATGTGTTACTGTTCCCGACGATGAAGAGCTTGGATAAATAAATCCAGAGTTTATGGGATTCACAGACATTTTGAGAACTAAAGTACATCAAAAGTACATCAAATTTAATAAGAATGCACTATTAAAGGCACTTTTCTAAAGAAATATAGAAAAGTGCTCTTTTTGATGTTATAGAGAACAGAAGGAAAGAACGTGTTTAACTACAAAGGCCGTAACATTGACCATTAAAGCTGGCGAGGAGAAGTACCATAATACTGTTTAAAGGTCTTATAGAAATTGCTGCTATTGCTGTATCCCAGCATATCAGCAATTTTTTCAATGGAAAGATCCGTATGATCCAATAATAGCTTGGCTCTTCGCATAAGTGATTCAGTTACCAGAGCAGAAAAGGTCTTCCCTGTCTTTTCCGGCAAAAGACGGGAAATATAGACGGGATGATATCCGAAATGGGATGCAATCTCTTTCAATGTTACAGAGTCAGAGTGTAATTCGATATATTCCATGATACGGTCAATTAATGTCGTGCCAGTAGGTAGATGCTGGCGCTTGTACTCATAGGAAAGATACATTGCAAGGGACATGACCATAGGCTTTAATATTTTCTGTGTGTCCTCTGTTTTATGAGCATATTCAAGAATCATGACATTCAGCAGCAGCCAGATTGGCGAAGAATCTGGAATTTCCAGATGAATGAACTCTTCTGCATATTTGTTTTTCTGTGGTTTCAGAAAAAAATCGAGCATGGAGCTATCTGCTGCGAGCGCACTTAAGTATTCCCTGAAAAAGGTTTCTTTACGAATCAGTACTCCGAGAATAATACATTCGTGATCAGAATCCCGTTGGGCCGCATAGCCGCTGTAGGGCTGACCGATGTAGCAGTCTCCTTCTTTTACCGTGATCCGATTGTTACAGTTGGCGCTTAATGCATCATAATCTCCGTGGTAAGCAAAATGAATGAAAAAGAAGTCCTGGCGATGAAAACGCTCCTTAATTTTCTTTCCTTTAAATGCACACACCATAACTTCCTCGGATTTCTCTCCCAACCAATGAGAAATCAGTTCGTTATTTCCTGAGGACGGATCAGGGCTAAAGTCCCAATTGAGGTGCGGAAAGTCCTGACCTAATTTTTCTAACGCTTGATCGATTTCGGTATCGCAATTCCAAGACATAACAACGTTCCTTTCTTCAAATAGACATGCTTAAATCCGATTATAGGTTAAAATAAGCCATAATTCAAGTTAATATTTAGCGCTGATTTGGAGGGTGAAAATCTATATGATGGGTTAGTAACAAGAAAGTTTAAATTGGAAGCAATAAGGAAGTAAGAGCATAATGCATTGGATAACTGTGATTTATTACAAAATTTAAGGAGAATAAATATGTCTAGAATAAATATCGGAGCAAAGCCATACATCACACCGATGCCGGTTTTAATAATTTCATCTTATGATGGGGTTGAAAAGCCCACCGCCATGTTAGCGGTATGGGGCGGAATCACCAATGAGACAGAAATTACGATTACCGTAGCCTCCCAGAGAAATACGTTAAAGGGAATTCTTTCCAGAGGTTCCTTTGTTGTAAGTATGGCGGATGTGGAAAATGAAGCTGCCTGTGATTACCTTGGTATAACACCAGGGAATAAAGTGGGAGATAAATTTGAAAAGTCCGGATTTCATACAACAAAGTCCGAATTCGTAGATGCACCGATTATCGATGAGCTTCCTTTTGCCGTTGAATGCAGAGTGAAGAGCTATGATGAGGATACCTGGAGACTGGTTGGCGAAATCGTCAATGTAAGTCTGGATGAACGAATTCTTGGAGACGATGGCAAGGTATCATTTGAAAAATTCCATCCGATCACTTTCGATTGGATGAATAAGTCATACTTGTCCGTTGGTGAGAAGGTAGGTGATGCTTACCGCGATGGACTAAAGCTGAGAAAGAAGAACTAAGAAGAGGTGTTTTCCAGCCCCCGTTTTAATGGTTAGATAGTCATAGGTAATGTTTGCTAATTAAATAATGTTATGATAATATTATATCAAAAGGCTCTGATTTGGATCTATGAAATTAGGGCCTTTATATTGCAATTAAGAAGGCTCGAATATATAAAGATTAGTCGGTCAAAAGAAAAATATGTGAACTTTAGGGGGGTAAACGTATGTTTCGAATTGCTATATGTGATGATGAATATTATTTCAGACAGGAATTAAAAGAGATTATATCAGATTATATGAGGAACAAAGGATTGATTTTTCAAATAGATACCTTTGCTTCTGGCGAAGATTTTATCGCGCTTGGAATTGAAATGGTCAAGTATACCATTGTATTCCTTGATGTTAATATGAATAAGATGGATGGCGTTACAGCAGCTAAGGCAATACGAACCATAAGTAAAGAGATATTTATTGTTTTTGTGACAGCCTATGTAGACTACACGCTGGAAGGATATAAAGTAGATGCCATACGTTATTTATTAAAGGATAGTAATAATTTTAAAAGCACCATAAGTGAATGCATGGAAGCTGTTATCGATAAGATGAACTATACAGTTATAAAAAAGGTTTTTGATTTTAATGAGTCGAAAAGGGAAATTTCCTTAGACCGGCTTTTATACATAGAAAGTAAATTACATAAGCTGGAATTTCACATTATGGAACAAAAATTGAAAATTTACACGATGTATGAAACATTGAATGATTTGGAACGGGAGCTAAGGGGGTACAATTTTTTAAGAATTCATCAAAGCTTTCTTGTGAATTTAAAATACATGAATGAAGTATTTCGATATAAGACCATATTGAGCAATGGGATTGAGTTAATCATACCAAAGGCACGTTATAAACAAGTGAAAGATTCATTTATTGCGTATCAGGGAGAGATATAGATGAATTCTTATCTTGATAATTTACTAATCATTATTTTCGAGGTATTTTGCTGCAATGTTTTTTATGAATCCTTTGGAAGGAAAAGGTACAAGGATAAAAAATGTCTAAACTGCATACAATTGCTTTTTTTATGTCTATGTGGATTTTGCTTTGCAGAGCTGCTAGCCAATCATTTTATCGTCAGGCAACTCATAAATATCATTGTAATTTCAGGAGTCATGTATTGGCATACAAACATAAGTTATAATAAGTCTTTCGTATTGGCAATTTTATATGATGGGCTCATGTTAATGTCAGATTTTATTGCATTTTCTGTAAATAGCCGATTTTTTTCCAGTAATCATGAGATAATGGAATATCATGGATTAGAAGGTTATCTGGTAACTTTGCTTGGAAAAGTAATACTATTTTTATGTATTCTAATTATTAGAAAGAAATTCAGCCATAAGGATACAGATATGCTGAAAGATACAGAATGGCTAAGATTTTTATTTTTTCCAGTATTTACTATTATAATAATTTCATCCCTGTTATCCTCTTTTAATTATGTGGAGACAAAAAGGCAGGCAAATGTTTTATTTGTTCATGCGGTTGGTACAGCTGGCATGAATATGGTTGTTTTTTATTTGATCAATGATATTGTTGACAGGGAAATCAAGATCAATGATAACAGGATCAATCAAATGCAGGTGAAAAACCAGGTTAATATGTATCGCTCTATCTCCGAAAAATTTGAAAGTCAAAAAAGGAAAACACATGAATTTAAGAATCAAATTATGTGTATTGAATCGCTGTTAGCGAAAAAGCAATACGATGAATTGAAAAAGTATGTGAAAAATATTAATGGTGATCTGAATAAAGAGCTTGATCTGATTAACACCAATCATGTCATTATAAACGCTGTATTAAATACCAAATATCAGGAAATGACTGAAAAGAAAATTGTTTTTGTGTTCCGGGTAAACAACCTTGCAGAAGTAGGCATCAGAGATGAAGATATCGTGATTATTTTATCCAATCTTTTAAATAATGCAATTGAAGCATGCAATAAATGTAGTGGGAAGAGAATTATTAGACTTAAATTTATAAAAGAGAGTGATCACATTATTATTGCAGTAAAGAATACATTTAATCATATCATTCATTATAAAGATGGTGAAATAAAATCCACAAAAATATCAGAGGAAGGGGAACATGGGGTAGGAATTATAAATATTGTAAGGACCATAGAAAAATATGGAGGTTCTTATGTGATACAAGAATTGGAAAGAGAGTTTCTCTTTTCCATTGTAATACCATTAGGGCAAAAGAGGGGCATTCTATAAGTCGTATAATAGGATGCCCCTCTTTTTGTCCATTTTCTGCTTTCCAGTGTCCGGTATCTGCAAACCTACTTGTTTAAACTATGAATTATTTTATAATGCAGAATTAGGAGGTACATTTGATATGGTTGAAAAAATAGCAATCAGGATCGTTGGACGATTGAAAGAAGAATGTCTTATAAATGCTACTGACGAAGAATATTATGAGTATGCAGTCATCACCATAATAGAGCGTTACATAACTGTTATTACATTGTTGCTTTTAGGTATGGCTTATGGTCAAATTCTTCCTACCGTTTGTTTTTTATGTTTCTTCTTGTCGCTGAGAAAACGGACAGGAGGATATCATGCAGATAAGTTCTGGAAGTGCTACCTTGGCACGGCTGTAACGTTCATTGCTGTGATAGAAATTACAAAAATGCTTTCTGAAAAACCAATCATAATGTATGGACTATTGCTCTGCTCTGTTATTTTAATTGAGGTAATTGGAACGGTGAATCATCCTAATATGGATATGGATGTTCATGAGCTGCAGGAGTCTAAAAAAGCAGCCAGATTAGTGGTCTTGTTAGAAGCCATGGTCATTGTATCATTTATATTCCTAAGGATTGAAAGTGTGTATATAGGTTATATGTCAATAGCTATTATCTTATGTGCATTTTTATTATGCCTGGCAAAAATGATAAAACAGGAGGTAAGAACAATATGAAGAAAAAGGAAACATTGGAAAAGAAGGTTTTAAACGTAGTGGAGAAGATCGCCCGAAAAGAGATTACTGAAAATCTCTATAGCTGGCCGCCCCATTGTATGGGCATCTATCATCAACCGAAAAGACCAAAAAGGAAATAGGTGAATGCGTATAAGCAGCTAATACATATAGAGTGTTCAAAGTATTAGTATTACTTATAAATATAAATGAAGATAGGAGGTGTAAATATGAAAAAACCGCTTATGAAAAAAGCTTCAACCGGAACCAGAGGTTATGTAATGGGAAATTGTTCATGCCCATGTAGCTGTAGCGTTGCTTACGAATACGGTACATCATACCAGGTAGTACATTATATCTTTATCCTCTAGGCTTTGGCTTATGAGAAAATTAAAGATGTTTTCATTATCACCAAAAAAGTGGGGGCTGATCATAAGGTTAGCTCCCTGCTTATCATATGAGTATGTTATCTATTTACCCCTAATAGGTAAAAAGTGAACGTATAAATCTAAAATAGTATGCAATTTGAAACTTCCGAGGATTCTATAAAATAAATGTGGATATATTATGATCGATTATAAGAGGGGGCAGAATCATGAATGAGCAGATAAAACCTATGTATCAACTGTTCCAAATAAGCAACCAAGATTTTTTTATGTTTGATACATATGCAAATAAGATTAAAAGAATAAGTAAAAATTGCTTTGAATATTTATATAAATTCAGCAAAGAAACGACAAATTTTTTTGAAAAAGCAGAAAGCGTAGATGATATTGAATTCAAAGAATTTTATAAAGAGAGTTTGAAACAAGGTCTTTTTAAAAAGTTCAGTATTGAAAAGCTTCAACATCCTATGACTGAACTTTTGGAAGATGTACTGGATGCGAACATAGAGAGTATTAACTTACAAGTGACTCAAAATTGTAATCTAAGATGTGATTATTGCCCCTATACAGGAAATTACTATAATAACAGGAAGCACTCTAATAAAAGAATGAGTTTTGAATTGGCAAAAAAGGGAATAGACTTCCTTTACAATCATTCCATGAATTGTGATGTAGTAAATGTTGCTTTTTATGGAGGTGAGCCATTATTGGAGTTTGAATTAATAAAAAGATGTGTTAAATATGCAAGGGAAAAATTTATATCAAAAAAAGTAGTATTTAATTTGACAACAAATGGTGTGTTGCTCACAGATGAAATAATGAAATTCTTTTCAGATAATGAGATTTTGTTAACAATAAGTTTAGATGGACCTAAAAATATTCATGATAAATCCCGTGTTACTGCCAATGGTACAGGTAGTTTTGAACTCATATACGAAAAACTGTGTTATTTTAAAGAAAAGTATCTAGAGTATTTTAATCAAAATGTCTCGTTTAATTCCGTAAGTGCCCAAGATGATGGGGTAATCGATATCGATTTGTTTTTTACAGAAGACCCTCTGTTTGAGTTCAGCAAAGTAAATACTACCTTTTACAGTACAAATTATTTAAGTGATGAAAAAGCGTTTGATAAACAGGCTGACAAGTTCAGGCAGCATATGGAATTTGAAAAATATAAGTGCTTTTTACATAAGATGAAGAGAGTAAAAGCTCTTCCAACAAGGATACAGTTAAATAGTTTTAATGAAGTGATTAGGACCGCAAAGCAGCTGCAAGATTTTACGGGGATACCTAAGGTTTTTCACCCATCAGGTCCTTGCGTTCCTGGCAGGAAAAAACTGTTTATGAATATAGACGGGAATTTTTATCCTTGTGAGAGGATTGATGAGACCTCTCCATGTTCTGTGATTGGTAATATAGAGGAAGGCTTATCATTAGATCAATGCAAAAAGCTTTTAAATGTTGGAAAGATAACGGAAGAAAAATGTAAGAGCTGTTGGGCGATTGCTCATTGCAAGTTATGTTTTGTTCAAGCGGATAATGGAGGAGAGCTTTGTGCAAAGAACAGGTTAGACCATTGCGGTAATTTACAAGATACGATTATAGATACCTTTAAGAATATTTGCGTATTAGCAAAAAGTGGCTATCATTTCGAGGAGGACATTTAATGAAAGAGAATGGTAAAATAGCTGTTATTTATCCAATAAAAAAGGAGTATGTGGAAATAATAAAATATAGAGATATGTTAAACGATTATGAAACGATTATTCCGGTGGCATTGGCAGGACAAGGAATCGAAGACAGGGATGTTGGGGAATTAATAAAGGAGAATCCACTGGGGATTGAGGTAACGGCAAATATTAATGAGAGTATAAAATCGGCAACTGATATTATTTTTACAGAATTTTCTGAAGCTGTGTATGAGAAAATGATATACTCCATAGAACAAGCGAAAAACATCATTTGTTTATGTGAAATGGAAAGTGAAGTGGAGGAACCATTGATTCAAAAATGTAAGGAAAAGGGGACTACTTATAAAAACTACTGCATTTCTCATGAAATATATCCTGAATTAAAGGAAAATCGTTTACATAAAATTAATGCGCCCATACTTCTTGTTTGTGGAATAGCAGAATATACAAATAAGTTTGAATTACAGCTTAAGGCGAGGAAGGAATTTTTAAATAGAGGGTATTGTGTTTCTCAAATAGGAAGTAAGGAATACAGCAGCTTTTTTGGTATGCATAATTTTCCAGAGTTTATGTTTGATAATATACCGGATATTGAAAAAATATACCGTTTCAATTCCTATATAAAACAAATTGAAAACACAGAGGAGCCGGAAATAATCATCATTGGTGTCCCGGGAGGAGCCATGCAATATGATGCGGATCATCCCAATGGATTTGGTATTATCAATTATTTGGTATCAAATTCTATCATTGTGGATGTTACACTGCTTTCCTTATCCTATAATGATTATGATGAATCATTCTGGGATTTTACTAAAAATTATCTGAAATTCAGATATGAGTATCCTGTACAAAGCTTTCATTTATCAAATATTTTTCATGATATATATGGAGGTGAAACATTTGATAAAGAACGATTAGTTTATATCAATCATAACAAGGTAGAGGAAAAAATACAAAGCTTAGATAAAAAGGATGTATTTAATCTGAATAATGAGGAAGCTTTTACGAGTGCAATTGATGAAATAATCAACTATTTGTCAAATTAGATGGAGGTCTATTATATGAACGGGATTAAAGAGAGTGTGTTAAACAAACTAGCTGAAAAATTTTCAGTGCACTTAACAGAAAGCCAATACGATACAAACTTTTTCAGCCCTGGTGTAGGTTTATTTGCAAGGAATTTTATCGATTTGATCTATGAGATTGAAGGAGAAAAGAATATTGTTTTTGACGAAAAGACATTGATGAATCCGGATTTTTGTACATTCAATGGATTTGTAAAGGAAATAGAAGAAAGGTTGATTGGTTAAAAACAATGAGTAACCGCGAGGCAGTAAGAAAATTGCTTCATCTTTTAAAGAAGTATAATAAAACCATAGCAGTGATTATCGGCTGCCTGTTGATTTCTACCGGACTCAGTTTATGCATCCCATTAATCAACAGGCAGATTATGGATGCTGGTTTTATTGGTGGAAATAAAAGTTTATTGATTCAATTATCTATTATGTTAATGGCAATCTACGGAGTAATTTCTGTGATTGATATCATAAAAGAAAGAAAAAGGATTCATATATCCGCTAAATTACAGTATTCCCTTTCGGAACAGTCATTTTCTCATTTGATGAAAATGGAAGCAGGCTGTTTTAATCGGACCAACTACGCGGAGTTATTAAATAATATTTATGCAGATATCAATAAAATGGTCATGATTGCAGATGAAAGTGTCTTTTTTGTTGTTACACAAGCATTTAATATGTTGGGAGGTATCGTTGGTCTTTTCATCATAGATGATAGAATGACCATTCTGGTACTTATATTTATACCTGTTAAATTTATTGTTATGAAGAATTTTGCTAAAAAGCAAAAATCGATTGTGGAGGAATTTATAATAAGCAACCAGATTTATGCGAATTGGTTTGGTGATACCGTAGGCGGGATTAATGAAGTTAAGTTATTTAACATTTACAATGAAAAGTATGATGAATTTTCCGTTCGCCAGAGACGCATTATAGAGAAACAAAGACAATTGAATATGCTCAGCCGATGGAATATCATAACGGATTCTATCATGGTTCATTTGTTATCGACGGTAATCTATGTCGTAGGGGCTAACCTGGTGTTTGATCTGCAGTTGACGGTTGGAAGTGTTTTCGCCTTTATTACATACAGCTCTTACGTAACAGGGCCTATAACGGCTATATTAAACATCGGGTATTTACTTTCAGGAATTATACCGTCTACAAAAAGGTTCTATGAGTTTATGGATTTGAAGGAAGAGAGTGATCATGGGTCATTGGCAGAAGCAGCATATGGGGATTTGGAATTAGAAAATATAACATTTTCCTATGAAACAGAAAAGCCTCTTCTAAAAGACGTTAATATGAAATTTCCAAAGGGAAGTAAAACTGCCTTAATCGGCAGAAATGGTTCAGGAAAATCAACCATTATAAATCTGCTTACCAGGCTATACGATCCGGCGGACGGCAAAATCCTATTGAATGGAACAGATATTTTTAAAATATCATTGCAGGAATATAGAAGCATGGTATCCATAGTAAGCCAGCAGATTTATCTTTTTAACGATACCATCAAAAATAATATATGCCTTTATAAAACAGTCAGCGATGAAGAAGTGGAAATTGCGTGTAGAGACAGCGGGTTAGATGATTTTCTAAAAGAGGTATCTCTCGATTATATGGTGGGACAAAATGGCTCAATGCTTTCTGGCGGGCAGAAGCAGAAGATAGCCCTTGCCAGAGCCCTTATTCATGACAGACCTATTATTTTATTTGATGAAGTCACTTCCAATACTGATGTTTATTCAGAACACCAGATCAACGGGTTACTGCATACCAGGTTAAAAGACAAAACAGTAGTTATCATTACTCACAGGCAAGAAATACTCAGTAAAGTAGATCAGGTCATTATATTAAAACATGGAACTGTCACCGATAGCGGAAGGTATGAGGAGTTATTAAATAATAATGATGAATTAAGTATCATGCTAAAGAATAATTTATCATTCTAAAGCCGCTTCTTATTTGCGTTAATTCTTCTTTTCTTTCTTTCCTCTTTATAGTATGATATAAAATACGTCATTGAATCATATTAGGATTGCTGGAAAGAATACGTAAAGAGGAGAGCAAGATGACAAAACGAATGTGGGATTTCCTGCTGGTTGTTGCGGGATCAATCATTATGGGCTGTGGAATCGCCTTTGAAGCAAAGTCAAATTTTGGACTAGATGCACTATCATTGTTTAATGAAGGGATGGGGAAGCTTTTTGGCGTTCCCTTGGGGACGGCATCCCAGATTTTCGTTGTAACTATCATCGTGA
This sequence comes from Lacrimispora xylanolytica, assembly GCF_026723765.1. NCBI lineage: Bacteria > Bacillati > Bacillota > Clostridia > Lachnospirales > Lachnospiraceae > Lacrimispora > Lacrimispora xylanolytica. The sequence continues at coordinate 3,125,019 of NZ_CP113524.1, read as the reverse complement.
TACTGTTTTTTATTGATAGAAAAAGAGTTGGTATTGGTTCTGTTGTCAATGGAGTTTTAGTTGGGGCTTCCGCCAATTTTTTTATGCCCTTGGTGAGCCAGCTAGATGATAACACCCTGCTAAAGGTATTGGCATTGATCATAGGTATACTTCTGGTAAGTGTTGGAATCGGAGTCTACGTTTCTGCAGGTCTGGGAGAGGGCGGAGTAGACGCCTGGATGATGTTTGTTTCGGATAAGCTAAAAAAAGAGGTCCGGTTTGTGAGAATCGCCATGGATGGCTTTTTGATCGTCATCGGGGCATTGTTAGGTGGAAGTATAGGACTGGGCACTTTAATCTCCATGCTGCTTTATGGTCCCATCATTCAGTTCACCCTCAATACCATGAACCGGCTTAGAGAACGTAACAATTAAGTGATGCAAGATATTCCATATGGATAATAGATAAAATCCAGAAATGAGTGAATGATACACTTGTTTCTGGATTTTCTGACCGATAATCAATTCCAGGATGAAAACAATAGAGACCTGTTTTTTTACAAATATATATATGTTTTTATTGTGTTATTTCTATTTTATTGCTAATATATTTATGGATATATTTGGGGAAAAACATTACTTCTATGGCAGAATTATGTATCTAAAAAACATCATTTTTTGAAAAAAAACTTTGATTTTTAAAAAATTTGTGATATATTAATAATAGTAATTATTACTTGTATAATATTTACGGAGGTCGATATGATATTGTGTTCTGGAGATAAAATTATGATATATGAAGAAAATAAAGAAAAGTGCTATCATGTTGCAGAAGCAACAGAAGACTATGTAAAGCTGACCAATGATGCATGCTACTTTATCAATGAGACCATTGATTTGAATGATAAATCAGTTCATGTAATGTCGACCCAAAATGATATCACCGGGTCTAAAGATAATGTCACTCAGATGGTCATGAATAAGATGCATAATGTAAAACAGATCAGCTATGAGAAAGCAATTAAAATTTTAGAGATACTTATGGATGTAGACAGCGAAGAGTAAGCCTGGCTGCATGGATAAGAGGAGCCATTCCTTGTAAGGCTCCTCTTTTTTAATGGGATAAGCCAAGATATACTATTACTAATATCCTATGAGGAACTGGATTTGTATTTCATATACAGCTCATTGGCATAGCACCAGTCCACCACCTGAAACCAGTCATCAATATAGGCGGCTCTCTGGTTATAATGTTTCAGATAATAGGCATGCTCCCATACATCAATGGTCGCAATAGGGCAGAGATTTTTAACAATAGGGGTATCCTGGTTGGCAGAAGTTACAAGCTTAAGTCCGCTGCCCCGTTCTAAGACAAGCCAGGCATAACCGGAGCCGAATACTGACAGAGCTTTGTTCTTAAATTCCTGAAAAAAGGAGTCAATAGAACCAAAGTCTTCCAGGATTGCAGAAAAAAGCATCCCGGCATTGCTCCGTGATTCCAGATCTGACATTCCATTAAAGTAAAATATGTGGTTGTAAACGCCGCCTCCATTATTTTTAATGGATTGCCGAATCACTTCCGGCAGGCAGTCTGCGTTACAAATCAGCTTTTCCAGTGACCAGTCATGAAGGTCACACCAGCCCTTTAACGTCTCGTTTAAATTGTTCACATAGGTCTGTAAATGTCTGTCATGATGCAGGCACATGGTTTTTGTATCGATAAATGGCTCCAGCGCATCATAGGCGTAGGGAAGCGGAGGATTTACAAAAGGATAATGCTCGTTCATAAAAAAACCTGTTATTATTTTTGCTATATCATATTCCAGGAACATGGGGATGTGTGGAATGCACAACATAAAATAAAGAAAAATAATAAAAATGGAGTAAAAATAAGATATTAGATAAAAAAATATTATTTTTTTTGTTAAATGTCTTGACTTATATGCATAGAATCCGCATAATAGTAACAATCAGATTCTATAATTGCTTATAGAAATACATAATAATCATAAATAATGAATAGAGTAATGAAAAAATGCCTTATGAGGCATATTTTTATACCCAATAAACATATATAATTAATATGTATATATGTTTAGGGCTAATCATATATCTTTTCTATGAGCCAATCATCATCATTCTGGTTGATTCATGAAGCTGATTTGAAAACCACATTTTTATATGAATAAGGAGGGATTATGAAAAAGACAAAAAACGTAAGGCTTACATTTCTGCTCTATGGCACGGCTCTATTGCTGTCAGGGTGCGCTAAGACAACGACTGCAGCAGCCGATGGCAAATTGACTATCACCAACGCTTCCTACGACCCCACCAGAGAATTTTATATGGCCTACAATGAAAAATTTGAGGCCTATTATAAAAACAAAACAGGTAAGGAGATTGAGGTAATACAATCTCATGGAGGTTCAGGCAGTCAGGCCAGATCCGTCATTGAGGGAGCCGGAGCCGATGTGGTGACCCTGGCCCTGGCCCATGATATTACCCTGATTGAAAAAGCAGGACTGATTGAACCTGGCTGGATCAAGGAGTTTAAGGATAATTCTGCTCCCTATACTTCAACCATTGTCTTTCTGGTGAGAAAAGGAAATGAAAAAGGAATCAAAGACTGGGATGATCTCATTCGGGAAGGAGTATCTGTTATCACTCCGGATCCCAAAAGCAGTGGAGGGGCATGCTGGAACTTTCTAGGTGCCTGGTATTATGCCGGAAAACAGTTTAACGGCGATGAGTCTGAAATGAAGAATTTTATGTCTAAGCTTTATTCCAATGTTACTGTTATGGACCCGGGGGCAAGAGGAGCCACTACCACCTTTGTGGAAAACGGCCAGGGAGATGTGCTGATTGCCTGGGAAAATGAAGCAATCATGGCAACAGAAGAATATCCAAATGAATTTGAAATCGTATCACCAAGTATGAGCATCTTGGCTCAGCCCAATGTAGCCATTGTAGACGAAAATGCGAATAAAAATAATACTCAGGAAGCAGCCAAGGAATATCTGGATTATCTTTATACCGATGAAGCCCAGAAAATCATCGGTGAATATGGCTACAGACCATCCAATCAGTCGGTATTAAAAGAATTTTCCAGTAAATTCGATTTGAATATGAAATTATGTACCATTGATGATTTTGGAGGCTGGGATGCAGCATATGAGAAATTTTTTGCTGATGGTGGTATTTTTGATGAAATCTATGAAAATTAGAAATTCTGACAGGAGTTTAATATGGTGAAAAAGTACATAAAGAAAGACCGGGTGATCCCCGGATTCGGTCTGACCATGGGGATTACGCTGTTCATGCTTTCTTTCCTTATATTACTTCCCCTTTTATCAGTTATGGTCTTTTCCTTAAAGCTTACCCCTTATGAATTTATAACGTTGATTACCAAAGATAACGTAATAAATTCATTTCAAACAAGTATCCTTTGTTCGTTCCTTGCTGCAGTAGTGAATTGCTTCTTTGGAATCATCCTTGCCTGGGTTCTGGTAAGGTATGACTTCCCCGGAAAGCGAATCATGGATGGTCTTATTGAGCTGCCCTTTGCCCTTCCAACCGCAGTGGCAGGCATTACCCTTTCCAAACTTTACTCGGATACAGGAATTCTTGGAAAGCCCCTTGCCCAGCTGGGATTCAAGGTTTCCTATACAAAAGCCGGACTTTTAATTGCCCTTGTATTTATTGGCCTGCCTTTTGTCGTCCGTGCCATTCAGCCGGTGCTTGAGAAGCTGGATCCGCAATATGAGGAGGCGGCCTACATACTGGGAGCAGGAAAGATAAAAACATTTCTAAAGGTAATATTGCCGGAGCTTCGTCCTGCCCTTTGGACCGGCTTTGGCCTGGCATTTGCAAGAGGCATGGGAGAGTATGGAAGCGTCATTTATATCTCTGGAAACAGCGCCAGAGAAAAAACCCAGGTGATTTCATATGTAATCATGCAGAAGCTTAATTATGTGGATTATGCGGGAGCTACTGCAATTGCGCTGGTTATGCTTATTATTTCCTTCCTCATATTGCTTGTCATCAATATGATTCAGATTTGCCAGTCAAGGCGTACGAATTTCATTTAGGAGGTATAGAATGAAAAAGGATAAGAGAAGAGAGAGTCAGGGAGTCAAATGGCTTTTGATTGGAATCAGTGTTCTTTTTATGGCAGTTATGCTGGTATTACCCTTAGTTTCTGTTATTGTCAATTCTTTCAGTCTTGGGATTCCGTTCTATGTACGTTCTTTGCAGGCAGAGTTTACCAGATCGGCTCTTAAAGTCACTCTTTTGGCTGCCGTAATAGCCGTTTCGGTAAATACCTTTTTTGGCATAGGAGCCGCCTGGGTAATCACTAAATTTTCCTTTAAAGGAAAGCAGGTACTGGCGGCTCTCATTGATATCCCGTTTTCCATTTCTCCTGTGATTGCAGGTCTGGCGTTTCTAATGACCTTTGGACGTCTTGGTTGGGCCAATTCCCCTATTACACAGCTAAACGAATGGCTGGGGACGGATATCAAGATTGTCTTTGCTCTGCCGGGAGTCATTCTTGCCACCATATTTGTTACGTTCCCCTTTGTATCAAGAGAAATCATACCAGTCCTTCATGCACAGGGAACGGATGAGGAGGAAGCGGCTGCCCTTATGGGAGCCAGCGGATTTTATATCTTCCGAAAGATCACATTTCCCCATATCAAATGGGCTTTGGTCTATGGCGTGATTTTATGTACGGCAAGAGCACTTGGAGAGTTTGGTGCGGTCAACGCGCTTTCAAAGGCAAGAGGAAAGACCTTTACTCTGCCTCTTGAAATAGATGCTTTATACCTGTCAGGTTCCAGTGATTCCATTACGGCGGCATTTGCAGTTTCTTCCCTGCTTGTCATTATGGCGGTAGCTGTAATCGCAGTGAGAAACGTTTTGGAGTATCAGGCAGGAAAGAAGGAAAAAAGAGTTTAGAACAGGAAAGGAGGAAGAGATGTACGTTGAACTGAAACATATACATAAAACCTATGGAAGCTACAAAGCGTCAGAGGATATTAATATCGGGATTCAAAAGGGAAGGCTGGCTGCACTGTTAGGCCCAAGCGGAAGCGGAAAGACCACCATACTGCGCATGATCGCAGGACTGGAGACTCCTGATTCGGGTGATATCATCATTGATGGGAGAAGAGTCAATGACATTTCTCCTGCGGAGAGAGGAATCGGCTTTGTTTTTCAGAACTACGCCTTATTCCGCTATATGACAGTTTATGAAAATCTGGCTTTTGGCCTGGAGATTAAAAAGCTTCCAAAGAAAGAAATAAAGGAACGGATTTCAGAGCTTATGGAGCTTACGGGGCTTCAGGGGCTGGAAAAAAGATATCCCAATCAGCTTTCCGGAGGCCAGAGACAGCGTGTGGCTTTCGCAAGAGCTCTTGCACCAAACCCCAGCCTTCTCCTCCTTGATGAGCCATTTGCAGCCATCGATGCCAAAATCAGAGGAGAGCTTAGAAGCTGGCTTCGAGACATGATACATAAGGTGGGCATCACCAGTATCTTTGTTACCCATGACCAGGATGAGGCAGTTGAGGCGGCGGATGAAATCATCATTACCAACAAAGGCCGGATCGAACAGGCGGGTTCTCCCCTTGATATTTATAAAAACCCTGAAACACCATTTGTGGCGGAATTCATCGGTGAGTCCTCTAAAATAGATGGGTATCATCAGTTAAAGGGCTTTGAAAAGGGAAGTTATAAAGGGGCGATTATCAGGCCTGAATTCGTAGAGAGCTTTAAAAGTGACAACACGAAATTTAAGGATATCATCAATCATTCAGAGGAAGGAACCATTGAAGATATCTCCTTTCGGGGGAATTGCCTTGAGGTTAAGCTGAGAGTGGGGGATATTTTGCTGACCACGCACCGTTCCCTGGAACGAAGGCCTGTAGCCATCGGAGAGCGGATGCACGTTATCGTATACCGCATGTATGCCTATGACGATGAAAAGTCTTATTTACTGGAAAATAAAGAACTGATCGGAAAGGAAATGGTCACCTTTTAAGTTCCCGGATCAGGTAAAGATAGGAGATAACATGAGTAAGAAGCTGGACCATAAAGTAATTCATACGGATGTACTGATTATAGGCGGAGGAACTGCCGGGTGTTATGGGGCAGTTACAATCAGTCAAAATTCAAACCTTTCCGTAGTCATTGCAGAAAAGGCTAATATAAAACGAAGCGGGTGTCTTGCGGCAGGGGTCAATGCCATCAATGCCTATATTGTAAAGGGCAGAACACCCGAGGATTACGTAAATTATGCTACAGAGGATGCCAAGGGCATTGTACGAAAGGATTTGCTTTTGACTGCGGCAGAGCGCTTCAATTCCGTGACAGCTGCCATGGAAGAGCTTGGTCTTGTCATTTTAAAGGATGAGGAAGGCAATTATGCGGCAAGAGGCAATCGGAATATTAAAATTAACGGAGAGAATTTTAAACCTCTTCTGGCAAAGGCAGTTAAGGAAGCTTCCAATGTCACCGTGCTGAACCGGGTCAATGTGACAGACCTGATTGTGGAAGAGAATGAAGTAAAGGGAGCCATTGGCTTTCATATTCTGGAGGATATTGTTTATGAAATCCGTGCCCGTAAGGTATTAATGGCAACGGGAGGGGCGGCTGGCCTCTACCGGCCGAATAACCCTGGATTTTCCCGTCACAAAATGTGGTATCCCCCCTTTAATACAGGAGCGGGATACGCCATGGGAATTTTATCCGGGGCAGAGATGACCTCCTTTGAAATGCGTTTTATTGCCTTACGGTGCAAGGACACTATAGCGCCTACAGGAACCATTGCCCAGGGAGCTGGTGCAAGACAGATCAATTCCTCTGGGGAAGTTTATGAGGATAAGTATGGAATCACCACAAGCGAACGGGTATACGGTACCATCAGGGAGAATTTAGAGGGCAGAGGTCCCTGCTATCTTAAGACCAGCAATATGGACACCGGTAAGGACGAGGAGCTGTTAAAGGCGTATCTTAATATGGCGCCCAGTCAGACCTTAAAGTGGCTGGAGAGCGGCAAAAATCCCAGCGAACAGGATGTAGAGATTTCAGGAACGGAACCTTATATTGTGGGAGGCCATACGGCCAGCGGCTACTGGGTGAATACAAAGCGGGAGACAACAATCAGGGGCCTGTATGCAGCCGGAGACGTTTCCGGTGGCTGTCCTCAAAAATATGTGACCGGGGCTCTTGCAGAAGGAGAGATTGCAGCCCTTGATATCATTGAAAAGATACAAGGGGAAAAAGAGCTGTCCGGGGATTTGGCATTTGCTGCTTCTAAAATAGAAGAATATGAAGGGAAGCTTAAAGATAAGCCTGGATTATTTACCGTTCAGGAGCTGGAAGAGGCCATGCAAAAGGCAATGGATGAATATGCAGGAGGCATTTCTACCTATTACCAGTACAACGAGTCAAATTTAAGCCTTGCAGAGGAAAAAATCAATCGGATATTAGGACTTTGGGAAGACTTAACCGCCTGCGATATGCGGGAACTGATGGAGATTTATGAATTAAGAGAACGTCTCATTGTCTGCAAGTCGGTCATTGCCCATCTGCTTCACAGAAAAGAAACGAGATGGCATTCCTTTAATGAAAATCTGGACTATAAGGAAACAGACAAAGCTTATGAAAAGTATGTTAACTCCAGACTGACAGAAGGGAATCTGCAGATGATTTACAGAGATATCGTAGAGGAGGCTGAGTATGAGCATAAGGATTGATAAAAACAAATGCGTGGGCTGTATGAAATGCATTGATGTCTGCCCTGGAAGTCTGATTGTTGAAAAGGATCATAAGGCTCATATGAGATACCCCAAAGACTGCTGGGGCTGTGTCTCCTGTGTTAAGGAATGCAGATTTTCAGCCATTGATTTTTATCTGGGAGCAGATATCGGAGGAAACGGAAGCACCATGAATGTATCCATAGAGGGAGATATCCTTCATTGGATCATCAGGAAAAAGGACGGAACTATAACTGAAATCCAAGTAAACAGCAAGGATTCAAATAAATATTAGGAGAGATGAAAATGAGCAGATTATCACATCTGGATGAGCTGGAAGCAGAGGCCATCTATATCATCAGGGAGGTTGCGGCAGAATGTGAGAAGCCGGTAATGCTTTATTCCATAGGTAAGGACAGTTCGGTCATGCTTCGGCTTGCCATGAAAGCATTTTATCCCGAAAAGCCCCCCTTTCCCTTTCTGCATGTAAATACCACCTGGAAGTTTAAGGAAATGATAGAGTTCAGGGACAGGACCGCCAAAGAGCTTGGAATTGAAATGCTTGAATACATCAACGAGGAAGGGGTAAATAATGGCATAAATCCCTTTGATCATGGTTCCTCCTATACGGATATTATGAAAACCCAGGCTCTTAAACAGGCGTTAAATAAATATGGATTCACCGCCGCCTTTGGAGGCGGAAGACGGGATGAGGAAAAAAGCCGTGCCAAAGAGAGAATCTTCTCCTTTCGGAATGCCTCTCACGCCTGGGATCCTAAAAATCAAAGGCCGGAGATGTGGAAGCTTTATAATACGGAAATAAACAAGGGAGAAAGCATTCGTGTATTCCCTATATCCAACTGGACGGAAACGGACATCTGGCAGTACATAAAACAGGAAGAAATCCCTATCGTTCCCCTTTATTTTGCCGCCGAGAGGCCTGTGGTGGAACGGGATGGAAACCTTATCATGGTAGATGATGACCGTATGCGGTTAGAGCCGGGGGAGGTTCCTCAGTTAAAGCCGGTCCGTTTCCGGACATTGGGCTGTTATCCCCTTTCCGGTGGCGTCTTGTCTCAGGCCTCTACCTTAGATGAAATCATAGAAGAGACATTAAGCTCCGTAGAATCAGAAAGAACCAGCCGTGTCATCGACAAAGACGGTGGCGGGGCGAGTATGGAAAAAAGGAAGAGAGAAGGGTATTTCTAAATGAGTGGATTGCTAAAATTTATTACATGCGGCAGTGTAGATGATGGGAAATCAACACTGATCGGGCATATTTTATATGATTCCAAGCTGCTTTATGCAGACCAGGAAAAGGCACTGCTTCTTGATAGTAAGGTTGGTTCCAGAGGTGGAGAAATAGATTATTCCCTCTTATTAGATGGCTTGATGGCAGAAAGGGAGCAGGGAATTACCATTGATGTTGCTTATCGTTATTTTACGACGGAACGCAGGAGCTTTATCGTAGCCGATACTCCAGGCCATGAGGAATATACGAGAAATATGGCAGTAGGAGCTTCCTTTGCCAATCTGGCAGTAATTTTAGTAGATGCCAAGCAAGGCGTCCTGGTACAGACAAGGCGCCATTCACGGATTTGTGCCTTAATGGGAATCCATCATTTTGTCTTTGCGGTCAATAAGATGGATTTAGCTGATTACCAGGAAGAAAGATTCAACGAGATAAAGAAGGAAATCCTTGCGCTTTCTAAAGAGCTGTCCCTGAAAAACATCAAGATCATACCGGTCAGTGCAACGGAAGGAGATAATGTAACAAAAAGATCAGACCGTATGGACTGGTACCAGGGTGAGACTCTGATGGAGCATTTAGAAACCGTGGATATATCTGAGAGCGAAAATCTTGATGATTTCTATCTGCCGGTGCAAAGAGTATGCCGCCCGAATCATGAATTCAGAGGATTTCAGGGACAGATCGAGTCGGGCAAGGTGAAAACCGGTCAAAAGCTTTACTCACTGCCAGGCAGTGAAAGCGCCAGAGTAGAGCGGATTCTTGTTGGGGATAAGGAGGTTTCGGAGGCATTTTACGGGCAGGCGGTTACCATTCAGCTGGACCGGGAAGTGGATGTGAGCAGAGGCTGTGTTCTCACGGACAATGAGTCCCTTCCGATTGGAAAGAATATAAAGGCTTCTCTGCTTTGGATGGATGATGAGCCTTTAAGTGCGGCCAAGAATTATCTCATTAAGCTTGGGACGAAGCGGCTTCCCGCCATTATTAAAAAGATTGAATATAAGGTTGATGTCAACACCGGTGAACATATAAAAACGGACAGAGGAGTTAAAAATGAAATCCTGTTTTGTGAAATCGAATGTTCCGAGAATGTTGTGGCAGATTTATTTAAAAATCATAAGACTCTTGGTGAGCTGATTCTCATTGACCGTTTAAGCCACATGACATCTGCCTGCGGAGTGGTTGAGCATGTGGAATGCCAAACGAAAAAGCCGTATTTTGAAAAGGATTCGATCTGGGCAGAGGGCTACATATTTGAAGAATTTTACTTTAATCTGGAGCATGCATTCCTCTCAAAGCCAAATTCCGCAGATACGACCTACCATGTGGGGGATGCCGTTCCAATAAAGGGTGATAGCTTTCACTATCCGGAATACTTTGATATCATTGATGTTGAGCGTTCTGCAGCAATTCTCATCCGCGGTGCTTTTATAAAGGACATCATAAGCCTGACGGAATATGAATATTCCGGTCTTCCCGTTCTGGATGAAAGAGGTTTTGCCCTTTTAGTGACCTCCAAAAAAGATGTGGACCGTTTCTTTAAGGAGTATAATTTGCTGGAAAAGGATAACAGAGTAGCATTTGTAAATAAATGGTCTAAATTCGAGACTTATAGAAGTGTGGTATGTAACGATAATTACTGGATGATTTAAGTGCCAGTCAGAGAGAAACTTTACTTCCTATTTCTGTTATATGAACGTATAATAGAAAGGGAAGTATAGATTCCTCCTGGCAGCAGGAGGCAAAAAGGAAACAAAGATGAAATATATTCCGAATACCTTATCTGCAATGAGAATCCTGTTATCTCTCCTCCTTCTCTTGACCCGGCCTCTCTCGACCGGTTTTTTTGCAATTTATTTTATGTGCGGGCTGAGTGATATGCTTGACGGGTATTTTGCCAGAAGATTTGGAGCTTCCAGTAAGTTTGGTGCGGCCCTTGACAGCCTGGGTGATTTTATCATGATCCTTATCGTACTTTATATGATGTTTCCGTACCTTGATCTAACTTTAACTATTATACTGTGGATAGGAGCAATCGGAGGCATCCGGATTGCCTCGGGTATTGTTTCTTTACTTAAATACAAAACCTTTGTGTTTCTTCACACCTATGGAAATAAGGCAACAGGATTTCTGCTTTTTTGCTTTCCTCTGCTATTTATGTTCCTTGGAGTGGAAAAGGCAGCGGTCTTTCTTTGCATGACAGCAACCATTTCTGCTGTAGAGGAATTGCTCATACAAATCAAATCAAAAAAATTAAATCAGGATATTATCTCTATTTTTCATCTTTAACCCCCATAAGAACTTTTGAAAACAAATCAAACTTTTAAGAAAATTAGGACAAGTGCAACGAATTGTCATAAATTGTATCTTAATGGAAAAAATTGTCTATAACCAAGTTGACTTTTTCTTTTTCAGATGACATAATACTAGACATTGATTTATGCTATGATCGCAGAGAGGAAAGTCGTATGAAAAAAATTGAAACAAGAATCCTATTAATCATTGGAGGGGTTGTTATCTTCTTCATGATATGTACGGGTATTTTAATGATATCCTTTACCAGAAAGACAGTTATTTCTTCGGAGAGCAGCATAGCAGCGCTTTCTGCAGACAAGATGACGGTAGAGGCAGACAGCTATTTTAAAAGGTATATTTCCGTAGCCCAGCAGATGGCAAAAGATTACAGCGGTATGAATCTTCTTATGACCACCAGTTCCAGAGAAGAGTTAAAAAGCTCTCAGTACTGGCCGTCGACCTATGGCATGCTGAAGAAGACGATGGAGTCTGACGATGAGATTTTATCCGCATATTATGCAGATGCAGATACCAATATCGCCTTTGACGGAGGAGACTGGGTAGCAGATCCGGACTTCCGTTTAAATGAAAGGGATTATGTATTTAAAACAGATGACCAGCTGAAAAAAGGATACATAATTACGGAGCCATATGTGGATCTGGATACCGGAGAACAGGTAATCACCTTCTCGGCACCTGTTTATGATACTTCTGGTAACAAAATGTTAGGAGTTGCGGCTCTTGATGTAAAGCTCACAAACCTTACCAAGCAGATACAAAGTTATAAGTTATCTCATGAAAGCGGCCAGGTACGCCTCATCAGTACGTCTGGTATCATACTGGTAAGCCCTGACGAGAATGAGGTCTTAAAAAATATCAAAGAAATCGGACTCCCTGGGGAAATGATGGCAGACTATGAAAATCCGGGCAAACGTGTCATTACATATCATAATAAAGGGAATGTGGCCTGTGGCATTACACGAATGATCGACAGTGCGGACTGGAAAGCAATCGTTACTGTGGACCAGGCGGATTTTACCCGGGTGGCTTCCGCGGCAGGCGTAAGCATGACAGTTCTCTTTCTTCTTATTGGTGTTGTTTTGATAGTTACCATGTATATTGTGGCAAGAAGCGTCGCCAGACCTTTAAAGAATCTGACTAAGGTTACAGACCAGCTTGCAGCAGGCAATCTTTCCGTGGAAATATCCGTAAACAGCAAAGACGAGGTGGGGCAGCTTGCGGAGTCGTTAAAGAATCTGACAAAACGCCTGGTGACGTACATTGCATACATTGACGAGATATCCCATACCCTTGATGAATTTGGAAGAGGAAATTTTGTATTAAACCTGGCTCATAGCTATGAGGGAGAATTTTCAGCGGTAAAGGAGTCTCTTATGAGAACCTCAGATGTACTGAGATCCACCATCGGAGAGATTGCTTTAGTATCCCAGCAGGTATCAAGTGGTTCCGGTGAGGTGGCTAACGGCTCCCAGGCTCTGGCTCAGGGAACCATGGAGCAGGCAGGTGTTATGGATGAATTGTCCTTGACCATGGAGAAGATTTCTGTAAATATTACAAAGACGGCTGAAAACTCCGCTCAGGCAGAAACACGGGCCATTGCAGCAGGGGAAGCGGCAGATGAAAGCAGTCTACATATGAAGATGCTTCTGACTGCCATTGAAGATATCAATGAAAAGTCGTCTGAAATTGGTAAAATAATAAAGACCATTGAGGACATTGCTTTCCAGACGAACATACTTGCACTGAATGCTGCGGTAGAGGCAGCGAGGGCAGGAGAGGCAGGAAAAGGCTTTGCAGTGGTTGCAGATGAGGTGCGGAACCTGGCAAATAAATCAGCTCAGGCAGCTAAAAATACAGCACAATTAATTGACAGCTCCATACTATCTGTGGATCATGGTACAAAAATAGCCGAAGAGACAAGCCGAATTCTTGGAGAAGTACTTCTGGGAGTTGGCGATACCGTAGCCAGAATCAAGGAGGTATCCCAGGCTTCCTCGGAACAGGCGGAGTCCTTAAGCCATGCCCTTATGGGATTAGAGCAGGTAAATTCAGTGGTTCAGTCAAATTCTGCCACAGCGCAGGAAAGTTCAGCAGCCAGTGAAGAGCTTTCCGCTCAGGCAGGACTTTTGAAGGAACTTGCAAACAAATTTAAAATATAAGAAAAAAAGACTGTTTTGATGTCCCAAAAACCTGGGGATCAAAGCAGTTTTTTTTGCTAATCCATAAAAAGTATAAAAATTTAGAAAATTATAAGAAATTTATACTTAAAAAACCTCTCTTAAACCGCTATAATGAAACAAAGGAAATGGAATAAAGCAGGAGGGAAGAAAGAATGAACGTTTTTAAGCGAAAAGGCAAAGAAAATAAAGATGATACTCTGGAAATGGAATCCTTAAAGGAGCCAATGCCAGATGAAGTATTTGAACATGAGCTGCAGAACCTGTTGAAGGAAGACAGCGAGGGAAACCACAAAAAGAAAAAGGTGAGAAAAAAATGGAGTAAGAAACGAAAGATCATCACCATTGGAGCAGGTGCATTTTTTGGTCTGTTTCTCCTGTTTTCTATCTTTGGTGGGAAAAAGCAGGCAATGATTGTTCATACGTTTCCCTTGGTAAAAGGGGAAGTAGTAGAGGAATTATCGATTAGTGGTCCTGTTCAGGGAACAGACAGCGTAGAAGTTGTGTCTAATCTTCATGCTGAGATTCTGGAGCTTCCGGTAAAGGAAGGGGAAAAGGTTGAGAAAGGCCAGGTACTGGCGGTTCTCGATGATAAGGATGCCAAAAAAGAGCTGGATATCGCAAAGAATGCGTATGATCTGGCTGTCAGTACATATCAGGATCAGCAGACAGAGGCGGAGAATGGCTATGCGAAAGCAAAGCAGGACTATGATACCGCTAAAATCAATTATGACAGAACTCTGACTCTGTATCAGGCAGGAAGCGCGTCCCAGGTAGAGATGGAAACAGCCTCTAATACCATGAATGACGCCAAACGCCAGCTAAGTAAATTCACCTTAAAAAACGGCAAGCCAATAGCCAACGAATCTTACACACTTCAAATAGAAAAAGCAGCCTTTGAGGTGGAGCAGAAAACGGAAGCCTTAAACAATACAAAGGTCACCAGTCCTATTGCAGGAACCGTGGTTCGTGTCAATTGTAAGGTAGGCCGGTTCGCTGATAAAACAGACGACGATAAGCCAATGTTCATCATCAACAATCTGGATGTTCTGGAGATGAAGATCAATGTCAGCGAGTATTCCATTGGTAAAGTGTCCATAGGACAGCCGGTAGAAATCACCGCTGATATCTTAGGCACTGAATCCGTAAAAGGGGAAGTAAGCTCTATCTCTCCAACCGGAGAGGAAAAGGGCAATGGTTCCACAGAGCGAGTGATTCCTACCACAATCCGAATCATTGACCAGAACAGCCGTCTGATCGCCGGAATCACCGCTAAGGCAAAGATTGAACTGAATAAAGCGGAAAATGTATGGACCGTTCCATTTGCTTCTGTGATTCAGAACCCGGACGGAACCATGGCAATTGCAACCGTGGAGAATAATGTTGTAAAGATGATACCTGTTAAGAACGGAGTGGAAAGTGATATCCAGACTGAGATCATTCCGGAAGAAGAAGGTGCCCTTAAGGAAGGGATGCAGGTAATTGATGCACCAACCGAACTCTTAGAGGATGGTACGACGGTGGTAGTGGCTCCGTCCGGTCAGTAAAGGGGGAGGCAGCATGTGGAAATGGAAAAAGAACACTCCTCCTCATGGAACAGAGTACATGGGAGAGGACTTAATAAAGCTTGTGGATATGGTAAAGGTTTATGATACCGGAACCATTAAAGTATTAGGACTAAAAAGGGTAAATTTAACGATTAAGCGGGGAGAGTTCGTAGCAATCATGGGACAGTCCGGATCTGGAAAGTCTACTCTTATGAATGTATTAGGCTGCCTTGACCGTCCTACCATGGGCCATTACTATTTAGATGGCATTGATACAGCCAATCTTTCCCCCGACGAGCTATCAGCCGTTCGTAATCGTAAGATTGGATTCGTGTTCCAGTCGTTTAACTTAATATCACGTACCTCATCCTTAAAGAATGTGGAGCTTCCCATGACCTATGCCCATGTTTCTCAAAAGGTGAGAGAGAAAAGGGCTATGGAGCTTTTAGACAGGGTAGGACTTGGAAGCCGGCATGAGCACATGCCTAATGAGCTTTCAGGCGGACAGCGGCAGAGGGTGGCAATTGCAAGAGCGCTTGCCAATGAGCCTCCCCTAATCCTTGCCGATGAGCCGACGGGAAACTTGGATACGGCTTCTTCCATAGAAATCATGGAGCTGTTTTCCCAGCTCCACAAAGAAGGGGCAACGGTGGTTGTGGTCACTCATGAAGAGGATATTGCAGCATTTACAGAGAGGGTCATACGATTCAGGGATGGGGAAATGGTCAGCGATACGCGAAATGAACCTCAGAACCTGACCGTGGAAGAAGCTGTTAGAATGCAGAAAGAGGGGCGCCATGCTGATTGAAAATATGAGTATGGCATTCCACGCCATACGGGCCAATAAGATGAGATCCTTTCTTACCATGCTTGGTATCATCATTGGAATTGGAGCAGTCATTGCCATTGCAGCCGTTGGTGACAGCATGAGAAATATGTTTACTGATGCTTATAAAGATGTAGGCCTTAACCGGGCTGTTGTTATGGTTTCCTGGCAGGTAGATACTTTCCGTATGTCGGATCAGTTTACAAGAGCTGAGATGGACCGGATCAAGGATATTTACAGTGACCGGATTGAGTATATTGATTCCAATGCGACTGAGAGGACCGAGGCGATCAATGGCCGCAGAAAAGTCTCTTACGAGTTTCAGGGAGTGGATTACAATTACACCGATGTGCAGCCTACGAATATTATTTATGGCAGATTTCTAAATGAAGCGGATGTAAAAGGGGCTGCCAATCACGTTGTTCTGGAAGACAAAGGAGCCATAAAATTATTTGGCACAGCAGATTGTGTTGGAAGAACCTTTCGAATGACCATAAAAAAGAGTACACAGGAATATAAAGTGGTTGGAGTCTATCACAAGGATCTGTCTCCTATGGTGGCCATGATGATGGGAAAGGGGCAGACCCAGTCTGGTTTTATCCCGGATACCGTTTTGACAAAATCCAACGATACCTTTCAGGCCGTCAATCTCTATTCCCGTCCCGGTACCAACATGAGACAGCTTATGATCGATATGAAACAGTACGTAGCTAAGCTGAAAGGCCGTCCGGAATCTGAAATTATGGCTCAGTCCGCAGTGGAGCAGATGGGAACCATGGATGCTCAGCTGGGTGCCATGTCAGCAGCGGTTGGAGGAATTGCAGCCATTTCCCTGCTGGTAGGCGGCATCGGTATCATGAATATTATGATGGTATCGGTAACAGAGCGTACCAGAGAGATTGGAATACGAAAGGCTCTTGGAGCCAGAACAAAGGATATTATGATCCAGTTTTTAACGGAATCAGCCCTCATGTCTGCCTGCGGAGGTATCATTGGAGTCATTCTCGGATTATCCCTGGTAAAAGTGGGAGGAATCCTTTTGCAGATGACAGTCGTGGTGAATCCTGGTGTTGTAATTCTTGCTGTAGGCTTTTCCGCGCTGGTGGGTATTTTCTTTGGACTTTATCCGGCATCCAAAGCAGCCAAAGCAGATCCCATTGAAGCACTGCGATTTGAATAGAAGGAGGAAGCATCATGTTGTTTGAAAATATGTCAATGGCCGTTCATGCAATTAAGGCCAACAAGATGCGTTCCTTACTGACAATGCTTGGAATCATTATAGGTATCGGCGCAGTCATTGCCATTGTCTCCATCGGAGATACCATGCGCTATATGGTATCAGATCTCTATAAGAATGTAGGAACCAACATGGCTTATATTTATGTATGGCCAAAGGATGGGGACGATATGAGAGATGGGGATTACTTTAAGCTGGATGAGTTTGATCGAATCGAAGAGGCTTTTAAGGACGACATCATATATCTGGATAGTGAACCAACTGTTTCGGGTGAAGCTGTCCATGGACGCAATAAAATCAAGTATAATTTTGAAGGAATAAAAGAAAGTTATTCCACGGTAAAGAAAATCAATATGATCTATGGACGCAATATCAATGAAAGTGACATTAAGGCCAGAAAAAACAATGTTGTTTTAGAGGCAAGCGGAGCCAAGGATTTATTTGGAACTGAAAATGCAGTGGGAAAGACCTTCAGGACTACCATAAACGGTGAGACCAGCTATTATAATGTGGTTGGAGTTTACCGGCTGGATCTGACTACGATAGAGAAAATGCTGAAGGGAGCCAGTACTACAAAAGAAGGGTATCTTCCGTACTCACTAATTGTCTGGCCCAATGATAATTTATATTCCCTTCGCCTGTATGCAAAAGAAGGCGTGGATATGGATGCCCTTTCTGATAAAATCACCTCCTATCTGGCAAGGACGAAAAACCGGGACAAAGAGGACATATACTTTAATTCCATCGCCAGTGAGATGAAGAGCGTGGATACGATCATGGGTGGATTATCAGCTGCGGTAGGCGGCATTGCGGCCATCTCTCTGTTAGTTGGCGGTATCGGTATCATGAACATCATGCTGGTATCTGTTACAGAGAGAACGAGAGAAATCGGCATTCGGAAAGCCCTGGGGGCAAAGACACAAGACGTTCTCATTCAGTTTCTTACGGAGTCAGCCATTCTTTCCGCATTTGGAGGAATTCTTGGAATCGCAGTGGGCGCAGGACTGGTATATTTAGGAGGAGCTCTTCTTGGGATGCACGTTGTCGTAAAGCCATCCGTCATATTAGTCGCGGTAAGTTTCTCCGCACTGGTAGGAGTGTTTTTTGGAATATATCCGGCTTCTAAGGCTGCAAATGCAGATCCAATCGACGCATTAAGATATGAATAAAACAGCGCAGCGGACTCGCTGCGCTTGTTTTTACCCAAATGATTTTATCCCTGTATGGAAATATCCGATTCATTACAAAATAAATAAAAATTCCTTATTTGGCTCGCAATGTCAAAAGTTCTATGCTATAATAAGTTGATATCTTATGGTATAGTGAGGAAACCATATGCTTAGTGAAGAGAAAATAAAAATAATGACAAGTCTTGCCATGTTTGAAAAGCATGAAGCTAAGAGGATATTTCCTGTGAACCGCTATTTTAAAGGTGATTACATCGGAAGCAGGCTGTTTCAGTCCTTTTTTAACTACACTCTGAGCTTTGTTTTATGCCTTTTTTTATGGGGACTGTATTATATGGAGCGGTGGCTCAGCACCATGGATGTGACTCGGCTGACCGGCGCCGGCATAAGGATTGGTATTATTTATGGCATTGGCCTGGCCATCTACTTGGGAATCAGCTTTCTTATTTACAGGAAACGGTATGAATATGCCGTCCGGGGAGGAAAAGTGTATCTTTCTAAGTTAAAACGGCTGGACAAGCGATATGAAGGAAATACCAGACCTTTAAAACGAACTAAAGGAGGGCGGACATCATGATGGGCCTTCTTGTGTTAAAAGAGCGGCTGAAAGGATTTTATGCCAGGTTCGATATCTATGTAAATCCTTTAATCAAATTTATATTCAGCTGCATGGCATTTTTTCTGATGAACGGTAATATCGGTTTTTCATCAAAGCTTACAGAGCCTTTTGTACCACTGGTTCTGGCTTTGTTATGCTCTTTTTTGCCTTATGGAGCGATCTCATTTCTGGCATCGGGCTTTATGCTCATTCATCTGTCGGGAATATCCATTGAAATCACTTTGGTAATGGCTATCTTTATTGTAGTAGTGGGACTTCTTTATTATGGATTTCAGCCGGGAGACAGCTATCTTCTGGTCTTAACGCCGATATTTTTCCTGCTTAAGATTCCGTATGCCATTCCCTTGATTGTAGGGCTTTCCGGTAGTGTGATTTCGGTCATTCCTGTGAGCTGTGGTGTATTTATCTACTATACACTTTTATATGTGAAGCAGAATGCAGGTGTTTTGACCAATGATATGTCAGTGGATGAGGTTCAGAAGTTCATGCAGATCATGAACAGTCTTTTGGGGAATAAGCAGATGCTTCTCATGGTAGGGGCCTTTGCCCTTGCTCTGGTGGTTGTAGTGATTGTAAAGAATCTTTCCGTGGATTATTCCTGGATGATAGCGATCATCGCCGGAACCATTACTCAGCTTGGTGTTATATTTATTGGAGATATTGCACTTGATGTATCGGTTTCTGTTATCGGTCTGCTGCTGGGAATGCTTGCCTCCATATTAATTTCAGTTATTTATACATTTTTTGTATTTGCGGTGGATTATTCCCGCACAGAATACGTACAATTTGAAGATGATGATTATTATTATTACGTCAAGGCGGTTCCCAAGCTGACTGTCAGCACGCCGGATGTAAAAGTTCAGAAAATAAACGCCACAAAACTCCAAAGACCGCAAAGGTAGTGAAGGAATAAAAGGGAGGTGGTTTGGATGGCAAATTTTCTAGAAGGGATGTATTCCTGGGTATCATTTATTCCCAGAATTTCAAAGACAAACCTGGTTGAGATTGTGATTATAGCTGTGCTGCTGTATGAGGTCCTGACCTGGATTATGAATACGAGAGCATGGACACTGCTAAAGGGAATCGTAGTAATTCTTCTTTTCTATGTCTTTGCCTATGTGTTCCGGTTGGATAATATTTTTTGGATTTTAAATAAAATTGCAACTCCTGCCGTTACGATGGCAATTGTTATCTTTCAGCCGGAGCTTCGTAAGGCTCTGGAGCAGTTAGGCAGCAAGAATCCATTTACAGGCATCCTGACCTTTGATGACGGAAGAGACAATTCTGCATTTACCGAAAAGACCATCAATGAGGTAGTGAAGGCTACCTTTGAGATGGCTAAGGTTAAGACAGGCGCTCTTATGGTCATTGAACGCGGGGATTCCTTAAAGGAGATCGAACGGACAGGAATTGAAGTGGGCGCTATTGTCAGCAGCCAGCTTCTCATTAATATCTTTGAGCATAATACACCCCTTCACGATGGAGCGGTGGTAATCCGGGGGAACCGGGTAGCGGCTGCCACCTGTTACCTTCCTTTATCTGACAACATGACCATAAGTAAGGACCTGGGAACAAGACACAGGGCAGCTCTTGGCGTCAGTGAGGTCAGTGACAGTGTTACCATCGTAGTTTCTGAGGAGACCGGTCGTGTGACAGTGGCCCTTGAGGGCGGCTTGAAGCGGATTCTTGACGCAGATGGACTGCGTTCTGTATTAGCAGGTGTAAAGCAGTCAGAGGAGGAAGGAAGCAGATTCAGATTATTGAAGGGAAGGCGGAAGAATGAAGGAAAAGCTACTAAATAATCTTGGACTGAAAGTCGCATCCCTGGTACTTGCTTTTGCCGTATGGATGGCGATTGTCAATATCTCAAATCCCATTATCGACGATTCCCAGCTTGTTACCGTGGAGGTGCGTAATGCTGAAACTCTGGCATCCAGAGACTTGACCTATGAGATTTTAGGTAAGGATGTAGTTACCGTCAGCTACCAGGTAAGAACAAGGGATCGTTCTCTTGTGAAAGCTTCGGACTTTCATGCTTATGTGGATTTAAATGATTACAATGTTACAGGTGCCGTTCCTATCACGGTAGAAATCAATAAAGACAAGGAAAACCTGGTAAAAAGTGATGCAATCACTGCAAAGCCCATGGTAATCCGGATTAAAACAGAGGCCTTACAGCGCAAGCAATTTGATCTTCAGGTCAATACAAAGGGAACTCCGGAAGAAGGGTATGCCCTTGGAATCAGCAATCCGACACCCAGCTTTGTGACTGTAGAGGGACCGGAATCTTTGATTGGGCAGATCAGCCGAATGGGAGTGGAAGTGAACGTGGAGAATGCCAACGCGGATTTAAATGTAACCACGGCTCCTGTTTTTTATGATGCCAACGGCAACATACTGGATTTGGGAAATAAAGTTACCGTCAGTCCTCACGAGATTGAATGTCATATATCTGTGCTCAAGGCCAAGAACATTGCCTTGAATTTTGAGGTATCTGGAAATGTAGCCAATGGATACCGATATACCGGTGTGGAGAGCAGTATAAAGAGCGTACCGGTCGTAGGAACAAAATCAGTGCTTGCCTCCTTAAGCACACTGTCTATCACCTCAGATAAGCTGAATGTTGACGGTGCTACAGGGGATAAAGTCATTGAACTTGATTTAAGCCAATATCTTCCACCCAATACTTCTGTGGTTGGAAATGCATATAAGAACGTCACAGTGAAATTAAAAGTGGAGCCGCTCATCACCAGGGCATTCAGCCTGGATCTGGATACACTGGATAAAAAGGGAATGGATGCAGATTATAATTATACCTTTGATAAGGAAACCTCTGATGTAACTCTAAGGGGCCTTAAGGAGGATTTGGATTCTCTTGATATCAAGAAGCTTAATGCCATTCTTGATGTGACGAATTTCCACTCTGGGCAGAATCAGGGAGTTTTAAAATTCCAGATTCCAGGTGGATTTGAGATGGTTGGTTATACACCGTTTGTTGTAGTGCTTACTCATAAGGAGCCGGCAAACAGTACTGTTGAAAGTACCACAGCAGCCACAACGCCTACGACAACGACCACCACTACCACTACCACAGCAGCAACGACAGAAGCGGCCGGGCCGCAATAGATAGGCTGTTCCTCTTTCCAGGGAGCAGTGTGATAATTAAAGGGAGGAATTCAGTATGGTCAGTGCTAAAGTTGCTATTAAGAATCCTACTGGTCTGCACTTGAGGCCGGCAGGAATTCTTTGTAGGGAAGCCATGAACTTTAACTCAACAGTCAGTTTTCGTTTTAAGAATACGACTGCCAATGCAAAAAGCGTGCTTAGTGTGTTGGGCGCCTGTGTAAAAAGCGGGGATGAGATAACCTTTGTCTGCGAGGGGGAAGATGAAGAGGAAGCTCTGGCTGCCATGGTCAAGGCCGTTTTAGAGGGCCTTGGCGAATAGATCAAGCTACATTAATTAATAAGGAGGAAGTGTAATGTTGAAAGGAACAAGCGCATCTGCGGGAATCGGCATTGGGAAAGCCGTTATCGTAGAAGAAACAGAACTTATTATTAGTAAAACTCCAGTAGAGGATGCAGAAGCAGAAAAAAGCCGTTTTCAGTCAGCGGTCAAGCTGGCTATGGAACAGACAGAAGCTTTGGCAAAGGATCTGGCAACAAGAGTAGGGGAAAAGGAAGCTGAAATTTTAAATGGACATATTCTGCTCCTTTCCGATCCGATGCTGGTAGGAGAGATTGAAAGTACAATATCTGGGGAGAATGTTGTAAGTGAATATGCGGTGGAGGCTGTATGCAACACATATGCAGATATGTTTGCATCTATGGGAGACGAGCTTATGCAGCAGAGAGCAACGGATATGCGTGACATTAAGACACGCATTCAGAAGATTCTTCTGGGTGTCAGCTCTGTCGATATCGCTGCACTTCCTATGGGAAGTGTTATTGTTGCAAAGGATTTAACACCTTCTATGACGGCTGGAATCAATCCGGCCAATGTTACTGGTATTGTAACAGAGCTTGGAGGTAAGACTTCTCACAGCGCCATTTTAGCAAGAGCTTTGGAGATTCCTGCTGTTGTGGCATTGGAAGGCTTTTTGGGGAAAGTGACTGAGGGCGCAGATCTGGTATTAGATGGTTCCGATGGAACCGTATTCATAAATCCGGATGAATCCGTTAAGGCAGAATATGCGGCTAAAAGAGAAGCTTTCTTAAAAGAGAAGAAAGAGCTGGAGCAGTACATCGGAAAGCCTACCATCACAAAGGACGGCGTGACCGTAGAGCTGGTTGCCAATATTGGAAAGCCGGAAGACGTGGAAAAGGTGCTTCAGTATGATGGAGAGGGCGTGGGCCTTTTCCGTACTGAGTTCTTATTCATGGATCGTACCGCTATGCCTACAGAGGATGAACAGTTTGAGGCATATAAGAGAGTGGCATCTGCCTTAAACGGTAAGCCGGTTATTATTCGTACTCTGGATATCGGTGGGGACAAAGAGATTCCGTACATGGGCCTTAGTAAGGATGAAAATCCATTTTTAGGCTACCGTGCCATTCGTTTCTGTCTGGACCGGAAGGAAGATGTTTATAAGCCTCAGCTCCGTGCCCTCTTAAGAGCCAGCGCATTCGGAAATATCCGCATTATGGTGCCGATGGTTACCTGCCTGGAAGAAATCCGGGAAGCAAAGGCGCTTGTAGAAGAGATGAAAAAGGAACTGGATGAGAAGGGGATTGCTTACAAGAAAGATATCGAGATTGGTATCATGGTGGAAACAGCGGCAGCTTCTCTCATGGCAGATGTATTTGCAAAAGAGGTTGATTTCTTCAGTATAGGAACCAATGACCTTACTCAGTATACCATGTCCGTAGACCGTGGGAATGATAAGGTATCCTATCTCTACTCTCCATTAAATCCGGCAGTATTAAGAAGCATTCGCCATGTCATTGAGTGCGGCCGGAAAGAGGGCATCATGGTAGGCATGTGCGGAGAAGCAGCCAGTGATCCCACTATGATTCCTCTGCTTCTTGCCTTTGGTCTAAATGAATTCAGTATGAGTGCTTCTGCTATTTTAAATGCGAGAAAACTGATTACCGGTTACAGCACAAAGGAATTACAGGAAGTGGCGAATCAGGCGATGTCCTTTGCGACTGCAAAGGAAGTAGAAGATTTTATGAAAGAATTTATCAGCCGTTCTTAATAGATTTATAAATGGATGGGCAGCTGTCGCCAGGGCGTTGGCTGCCCTTTCCATAGAAAGAAAGCTTTGTTATTTTTTACCAAAGGGGATTACGTAATGAGTGTATATCTAATCGGTTATGCAGCGTCTTATTTGTTTGCAAGGGCAGGATTTTATTGGTTGTCAGGCCTGGTTTTAGTACTGACTGCTCTTTTTCTGTATTGGTATGATTATCGGAGAACCGAGAATATTGTTCATCTGAGAGGACTGTTTTCCCTGTTTTGGGTCGGCGGTCAGGGCATTGCTTGTTTGAAGCTTTCTGAGCTTTCCAGCGACTGGAGTATTATTACCTGGCTTTGCTTTTTGGTAGCGTTTCTGGGCTTCTGGGTATCCTTTGAATTTTTTGCACGAATGCAGGGCGTATCAGGTGGCCATCGTCCCAGCTGGTTTAGTTTTAAAGGCTATGAAAAGCCATTGTTTTATTCTATGGTACTGGTTACTGTGTTATCCCTTTTCGCATTCATTGCAGAAGCAGTATTACTGGGATTTATCCCGTTCTTTGTAAAGGGAGTGCCTCATGCCTATTCCACGTTTCATATCACTGGCATCCATTATTTTACCGTCCTATGTGTTCTCACTCCGGCCTTGTCCGTGCTCTATTTCTGCATTGAACAGGGGAGAAATGGAATCCGGCTTGTGATCGCGGTAATTATGGATATCATTGCCTGTGCAATTCCTGTTTTATGCGTATCCCGGTTTCAGCTGATCCTGGCAGTGGGGCTTGCGGTCCTCACCTATATTGCTATGGAGCACAGACTGAAAATTGCTTATGCAGCCGGACTGATGCTTGGAATGATTCCTATTTATGTGGTACTGACCATTGCAAGAGGGCATGATGTATCTTATTTAAATGGGATATTCCAGATGAAGAACAGTGGAATGCCTATTTTTATTACTCAGCCTTATATGTACATTGCAAACAATTATGATAACTTTAACTGCATGGTGGAATGGCTGCCTTCTCACACCTTCGGCCTTCGCATGCTGTTTCCTTTATGGGCGCTCACCGGACTTAAGTTCCTTGTCCCCGCACTTGTGGATTTCCCCATCTATGTGACCAAGGAAGAATTGACGACCGTGACACTTTTTTATGATTCCTTTTATGATTTTGGAATCTTTGGAGTTCTGCTCCTTGGATGTATTCTTGGAATCGCAGCATTTTTCCTTATGCGTATGGCGAAAAGAGTGCGCAATCCCATTGGTTATCTGTTTTATGCTCAGTTTGCCATGTATATGATACTGTCCTTTTTCACCACCTGGTTCAGCAATCCGGCAACCTGGTTTTACTTTGGATTTACTGGCGTATTGTATGTGTTTTGCTCCTGGAGAAACGATGGAAGACATGGATAAGCAGAATATATGTTAATAAAATATAAATATAAAAATAGCCTCGAGTGGTCAAGCCATTCGGGGCTATTTTTATCTGTAACAATTCCTCAAAAAAAGGACTGTTCTTTTATGGTTTCAGAAGGCGAGGCGTGAAACTGTTTTTTGTAGGCTCTGGAAAAGGTGGAGTAATTCTTAAAGCCGCTGTTAAAACAGGCCTCTGTTACAGAAACTCCTGTTTTTAACAGATCTCTGGCCAGTAGAAGCCGCTTTTCTGCAATATAATCAAACAGAGTGTATCCCGTCTCCTCCTTAAACAAGTGCATCAAATGATATCGGCTGATAAAACAGGATTCTGCAATGGAATCTACGGTCATATCATCTATTAAGTGGCTGTTAATGTAATCCATTATGGTTAAGATTCTCTTATCTGCCGTAGCGGGAGGGAGGTACTTTACCAGGTTGGTTAAGGAGGCTCTGTTAAGCTGGATCATAAACTCCAGAAAGACCACCTGACAATATAGGTCTCTGGCATAGCCATCATGGGTACAAGCGTACTCTAATTCTGTCACGGAACGATATAAACTGCTTTTATCCATGGAATGAAGCCGTAAAACATGAGAATGAAGTTCTTTGGATTTCTGAAAGCAGGCACTTAGATCATAGCTTTCTGATTTGTAGGCCTGTAAAAAACCAGGAGATAAGTATACGATAATTCTCTCATAGGGAACCGTGGGGTCAATATCCGGCTTGTGAATGTCGTTGTGGCTTACCAGCAAAACGTCGTAAGGCTCCAGCTTATAGGTACAGGCTTCAATTCGATAGGTCACATTTCCCTGTATGAAGATAATGATTTTATCAAAATCATGGTAGTGGTATTCAAAGTCCTGTTTCTTCGTATCGATGAGATGGAACAGCTTAAAGTCACTGTTTAAATATCCCCGTTTTTTGTAATTGTCCATGGATAAAAACCGCCTCCCTTCGTTTCTTTTATTTTACAACACAATCTGCAATATAAAAAGCATTATTTTAGTAGAAATGATGAATAGTGCTGTATATAATTAGAATATAAAACCAATGATCACAACAAGAAGAAGGTAGATTATATTGAAAATTGTAGTGCTGGCAGGTGGTTACAGCCCGGAACGGGACGTATCATTATCTTCAGGAGCCATGATAACCAATGCCCTGATGGAGAAAGGCCATGATGTTTGTCTCCTAGATTCTTACTTAGGAATTGCCGATGGAGAAGAGATACGGTTTCAAAGCCTGAACGATGGCGGGAACCATTATTATGAGATTGGGAAGGATGCCCCTGATCTGGAGCAATTGACAGATGCTTTTCATAGACGTGGCTTTATGGGAAACCGGGTGATAGAAGCCTGCAGTCTTGCAGATATTGTTTTTCTGGCCCTTCATGGAGGAGCCGGAGAGAATGGTCAGATACAGGCAGTTCTTGATGCCTATGGTATTTCCTATACAGGTACCGGATATGAAGGGTCTTTAAATGCCATGGATAAGCATATAGCAAAGCTTATGATGCGGGAAGCTGGGATACTTACTCCCGATTGGAAGGTGTATACAAAAGGAAAAAGAATAGAGCCATATACACTTCCCTGTGTGGTAAAGCCTTGTGGCTGTGGATCCAGTGTGGGCGTTGTCATGGTAGAGAATTTAAGCCAGTGGGAAGACGCGCTCCATGTTGCTTTTCAGTATGAGGAGCGGATCATGGCAGAAGCAAAGATAACAGGAAGAGAATTTTCAGTAGGAATTATGGGCAAAGAGGCATTGCCAGTCATAGAGATCATTCCTAACGAAGGGTTTTATGATTATGAAAATAAATATCAGCCTGGTAAGACAGAAGAGATCTGCCCGGCCCAGATAACGGAGGAAAAGGCAGAAGAGATGAAGCAGCTTGCGCTTTTGGTTCATGAGACTCTTTACCTGGGTTATTATTCCAGAGTTGATTTTTTAATGAAAGAGGATGGAAGTCTATATTGTCTGGAAGCAAATACTCTGCCTGGCATGACGCCATTTAGTCTCCTTCCTCAGGAAGCTTTGGCAGCCGGAATCACATATGCTGATTTATGCAACGAGATCGCGAAACACGGGAAAGGAGTTTTATCATGAATATAACGTTAGAAAAATACCATGGACTGGGGAACGATTATCTGATTTTTGATCCTAATAAAAACGAGCTGGAGTTGACAGAGGAAAATATCCGCTTGATCTGCAACCGAAATTTTGGAGTTGGATCAGACGGTCTTTTGGTGGGTCCTATCCTTGGCAATGACAAGCTGGAGGTAAAGATTTTAAATCCCGATGGAAGCGAAGCAGAAATCAGTGGAAACGGAGTCAGAATTTTTGGTAAATACTTAAAAGATGCTGGATACGTACAAAAAAATCGTTTTACGATCAATACATTAAGCGGACAGCAGACTATACAGTACTTAAATGAAGAAGGAACCAGGATAAAGGTTTCCATGGGGAAATTAAGCTTTTACAGCGATGAGATTCCTGTTACAGGACCGAGAAGAGAAGTTCTGAATGAGACTATGATGTTTGGCAGCATTCCCTACCGCGTCACTTGTGTAAACATAGGGAATCCACATTGTGTGATCTGGTTAAATGATATTTCCAAGGAACTGGTATGCCGGATTGGAAAGCATTCCGAATCCGCCGAGTGTTTCCCGGAAAAGATCAATACCCAGCTGTTAAAGGTCTTAGACCGTACCAATATAGAAATTGAAATTTATGAGCGCGGGGCTGGATATACCCTTGCTTCCGGGACCAGTGGCTGCGCCGCCGCCGGAGCAGCGTACCGCATGGGACTTACGGAGAGGAAGATGTATGTTCATATGCCAGGCGGTGTTCTTGAAGTGGAAATTGAGGAAGATGAAAATGTATTAATGACCGGTGAAGTGGGATATGTGGGCAGATTTACACTATCCCATGAGATGGCAGAGCAGCTTAAGGCTCTCCAGTAAAGCAGCTCATTTAATAGGATAGGAAAAATTAAACCAGCCATGGGAAAATCGGAGAAAACTCTGTAAAAACCCATGGCTGGTTTTTGTGTGCTCCCAATCAGAAAAAATCTTTTTATTTTCCTTCGCATGATATACATTATCTGCTGGATGCTTTAGTAGATTTTCGTATAGTTTTATTTGTATTTTTCTTATAAGTGTGTATAAAGGTGTATAAAACACGAAAATATTGCATAAAAATACTCATCAATCCCTTGTGGATTCTGTTGACGTAACCATCATTTTCATACTATAATATACAATAATTTAGTAGGTGCGTAGTTAATGAGATGCAGGAGAGGCGGGAATGTATGAATCAAATGTCGGCTGATAACGGAGAGGCCGGTATCTACATCATTGACCAGGAATACAGGATCATTTACATGAATGATATGGCAAAATCGTATTATCCCGATCTGAAAGCAGGTATGTACTGTTATGAAGAATTGGGAAAGAATTCTGTTCCCTGTAAGGTCTGTCCGGGAGCTGTAAATGATACCGGACAAGTGATATTTTATGATGCTGCCTCCAAGCTGTGGCTGAATCTATCCTCTGGCCTGATTGACTGGCCGGGATATGAGGGAAGCAGGTTGGTTATGTTCCGCCCTGTTGGGGAACAGAATAGAAACCTGTTTTATAGTCTTACGAATAACACAGCATATGAAGAATTATTTGAACTGAATCTGAATTCAAATTCATATAAGATCATCTTCTGTGAGAAAAATAAATTTAAGCTCCCTGCCGAAGAGGGGCAGCTGGTTCCTATGTATACAGAGGTGCTAAGAACCATGATTCACCCCAGTGACAGGGAAGAGTTTTTAAAATTCTGGGATCGTCCCACCTTACTGGATCGTCTGAATGAAAGTGAAAGAATTATAAAAGCAGAGTTTCGCAGACAGCTTTTGGATGGAAGCTACCATTGGGTCAGCCTGACCGTTGTATTATTTCTTGACGAATTACGGGATGAATCTCTGGTCATGTGTTATGTGAAGGACATAGACAGCTTAAAGAAGAAGGAAGAGGAGCAGAAACAGCAGCAGGAGAGAAGAGATGAAACAGATTCTCTGACAGGACTTTTAAGATATGGTCCATTCTTTGAAAAAGCCAGACTATTTTTGGAGCAGCGGCCCCAGGAACCTTTTTTCATGATTGCCATCGATATTGAGCATTTCAAGCTCTATAATGAATGGTATGGGGAAGATGAGGGGGACCGATTCTTAATTAAGATCAGCGAGTATTTAAGGATGATGGAGGCCACCCGGGATACCATCGCAGGCTATATGGGAGGCGATGATTTCGTCATTATTCAGCCCCAGGATTCAGAGCTTTTGCATCAGCTGGAGCAGGAGATTAACGGCTATGCCAGACAATTCGGCGGAAACGCCGGTTTTCTGCCGGCTTTTGGAATATACTGCATCGAGGATCGTCATTTGACGGTAAGCACCATGTACGACCGGGCAATTATCGCTCTGAATTCCGTTAAGGGCAATTATGCAAAACGGGTGGGCTGGTATGATCCTGGTATGAAACGTAAGATGGAAAATGACCAGGTCCTGCTGTCCGAGATACAAAGAGCCCTGGAGAACAAAGAGTTTATTTTTTATGCGCAGCCTCAGTGTAATATGCTGACCGGAAAAATCATCGGTATGGAATCTCTGGTACGGTGGGAGCATCCTACCCGAGGAATGATATCTCCCGGAGAATTCATTCCTTTACTGGAGCAGAACGGCTTTATCACCCATCTTGATGTCTATATCTGGGAGATGGTCTGCAAACAGCTTAGTAAGTGGATAAAGGCAGGAATTAAACCGATTCCTATTTCCGTTAACATGTCCCGTATGGATCTTTACGGCATTAACGTAGTTGAGACATTTAAGGGGCTGATAGAAGAATATGAAATTGACCCCAAATACCTTGAAATTGAGATAACGGAAAGTGCCTACGCCGAGGATTACGATTTGATCCGAAAGGTAGTTGAAGACTTAAGGAGGGCAGGATTTCCTGTATTCATGGATGACTTTGGCAGCGGTTATTCCTCCCTTAACATGCTAAAAGATGTGAACGTGGACGTAATCAAGATCGATACCAAGTTCCTGGATATGAACGAAAGCAGTATTAAGCGAGGAATGGGTATTCTTGAGACCATTGTAAGAATGGCCAGGGTCATGCAGTTTAAGGTGGTTGCAGAAGGAATTGAGGAGAAGGAACAGGCTGATTTCCTCATTAACATTGGCTGCATTTATGGACAAGGATATTATTACTATAAGCCCATGACCGTAACAGAGGTGGAGGCGCTTTTAAGAAATGACAACAATCTGGATTACAGAGGCATTCAGGCCCGTCAGATGAAGGAATTAAAGCTGGAGGATCTGTTTAACGAAGATATCACCAGTGAGGCTATGTTAAATAATATGCTGGGAGCCATTGCCCTGTATGAGGTTTATGAGGACCGCTGTGAGGTTTTAAGGGTTAATGAAGAGTATTACCGTATCACTGGAGATAATCCCGTGGATGCGGGAGAACGAAGACGATTTATGCTTCACAAGGTTTATAAGGATGACATTGACTGGGTCCTTAGGATTTTTGAGAATGCGTATAAGAATCCGGTACACGGGGCAGAAGGGATTTTCCGGCGTTACCGGTTAAGCGGAGAGCTTATGTGGGTGCATCTTAGGGTATTCTTCTTACGAGAGCAGGATGACCGGAGACTTTATTATGGAACCGTGCAGGATGCCACGGAGCAGATGGAACAGAGAAAAAAACTTGAGGATTCTCAAAAGATGCTCAGTGAAGTAATGAAGCTTGCCGGACGTAATCTCTCCTTTGATAACATGGCTCAGGAAAATCAATGGGCGGCAAGCGTTATCTTCGCTCAGGCGGCTCCGGGAGGTCTGGTTGGAATTTATTGCGAAAAGGAACTGCCGCTTTATTTTGCCAATAACGAGATGCTAAGTATGCTGGGTTACGATTCCTATGAACGCTTTACAAGGGATATTGGAGGAATGATGGTGGATATCATTCACCCGGATGACAGGATTCTTATTCGGGAAGTGATTCTTTGCTGCGATACCCCGGGCATGGAGTACGATCTCCGGCACAGGATCAGAAAACAGGACGGAAGCTATCTGTGGATCATGACAAAGGGACGTACGGTTCAGGCAGAGGATGGGCGTCTGGCAGTGGTAAGCGCTTGTATGGATATAACAAATACAGTGCTTGCAGAGCAGCAGATCAAGCATACGGTTGAAGTTTTGGAAAAAAAGGAGGACGAGCTTGATTTCCTAAGCTCTGGTATACCAGGCGGATACTTCAGATGCATCAAGAACAATGATATGACGTTTCAATACACAAGCTCCCGTTTTCATGAATTAACCGGCTTTGAAAGAGAAGAACTGGCATCCTGTTTTAAGGGAAGCTTACTTGAGATGATTCATCCCAATGACAGGGAAATGCTCCTTAAGATGTCAGAGGAATTAAGCCCTGGAAAAACCTTATGGGATTTTAAGTACCGGATTAAAATAAAGACAGGTTATATGACGGCTCTATCCAATTTCAGAATCTCTGCCAGGGATAATAGCACGTTATACGGCGTCATGGTGAACTTGGAAGAAATGGTGGCAAACCCTCAGATCTGGAACGAAAGCAAAGAAAATGTTCTTAAGCTTAATTCTCAGGAAATCTGGCTGCCATCGGAGGTAAGCGGATTTCTGGACCGCAGGAGATTTCAGGAAAGTCTAAAAATATATCTGGAACGTGACAGATTTCAGACGTGCTCTCTGGCTGTCTTTGAAATGAGCCGCCCAAAGGTCATAAACGGGCAGGCAGGAAAAGATGGAAAGACCTTGTTTTTAAAGCAGGTCAGTCGTTTGAAAGGCTTTTTCCGTCAGGAAGATCTTCTTTGCTTAAATGGTGGATATGAGGTTGTTGTACTGTGTAAAAACATCCGGGAAAGTGATATGGAGGCGAAGCTGAGCGGAATCATTAAGAACTTAAATCACGAGATGTCAGGAGACGAAAGACGGAACTTTCTTCCGGTAAGGGGAACCTTCGCCATGATCGGAATAAGGGAAAAGGAGTTTGCCAATAGCTTTAAGCAGGCAAGAAACGCCCTGGAAGATCATATAATTTAGTGAATTAAAGTGTTAAAATACATAGACCCTTTTAAGGACTTGTGATATAATTCCATATAACCATTTCAGGATAAAGGAAGGTAACAATTATGATATCAGAGAAAATGAGACCTCTTGTAGAAAACAATTCCGCAATCCGTGCCATGTTTGAGGAAGGAAAGAAACTGGCAGCTTTATACGGACGGGAGAACGTATACGATTTTAGTCTGGGAAATCCCAATGTACCGGCACCTTCAGCGGTGAATAAAGCCATTCTTGACATCGTCACCGAAGAAGAGACGACCATGGTCCATGGCTATATGAGCAATGCGGGATACGAGGATGTGCGGGATGCCATTGCCCAGTCTTTAAACAGACGGTTTGGGACTCATTTTCGATTGGAAAATATATTGATGACCGTTGGCGCAGCCAGCGGCATGAACGTGATATTAAAGACCATACTGAATCCAGGCGATGAGGTGATTGTATTTGCCCCGTATTTCATGGAATATGGCTCCTATGTAAGAAATTACGATGGGGTACTGTCTGTGGTGCCTCCTGATACGGAGACCTTTCAGCCAGATTTAACTGAATTTGAACGGCGGATCACGGAGAAAACAAAGGCGGTCATTATCAATACCCCCAATAATCCTACGGGTGTGATTTATTCCTCCGAGACGTTAGAGAAGTTATCAGAGATCATGAGGGGGAAGGAAAAGGAATACGGGAAGTCTATCGTTCTTATTTCTGACGAGCCATACAGAGAACTGGCTTATGATGGGGCAGAGGTACCATATGTGACTCCATTTTACCATAACACAATGGTCTGCTACTCCTACAGTAAATCCCTGTCCCTTCCGGGAGAGAGAATTGGTTACCTGGTCATTCCGGATGAAGTCGATGACTTTCAAGCTGTGGCAGCGGCGGCAGCCATAGCTAACCGGGTGCTTGGCTGTGTCAATGCTCCCTCACTCATGCAGAGGGTCATTATGCGCTGTGTGGACGAACAGGTCAATGTAGATGCATACAATCAAAACAGGGAACTCCTCTACGGCCGTTTGAAAGAATATGGATTTACCTGCATCAAGCCTCAGGGAGCCTTTTATTTATTTATGAAAGCGCCTGTGGATGATAAGGAATTCTGTCAGTTTTGCAAAGAACACCTGGTGCTTCTCGTCCCAGGCAGCTCTTTTGCCTGCCCAGGATACGTCCGCATCGCATACTGTGTCTCGTATGACCAGATTCTTCGTTCCCTGCCGGCGTTTGAGGCCATTGCAAAGGCGTATGGACTTGGAGGAAATAAGGAGGGAGATGCATGAGAACCTGGGAAGCAAATATAAGAAATGTGGAACCTTACGTGCCGGGAGAACAGCCAAAGGGAGCGGATCTGATCAAATTAAATACCAATGAGAATCCATATCCTCCGTCGCCCTCTGTAGAGAAGGCATTAAAAGAGTTGGATTACGACCAGTTCCGGAAATATCCAGATCCCAAAGCTTCGGACCTTGTCCATGTGCTTTCAGAATATTATGGAGTGGGCAATGATGAGGTTTTTGTTGGCGTAGGCTCTGATGATGTAATTGCCATGGCATTTATGACATTTTTTAACTCAGAACTTCCCATCCTTTTTCCTGATGTAAGCTACTCCTTTTATAAAGTTTGGGCGGAGCTTTTTGGAATTCCTTATAAGACCCCAGTGCTTCAAGAGGATTTTACTATAAGGAAAGAAGATTATTATAAAGCAAATGGAGGCATAATATTTTCGAATCCCAATGCGCCCACCGGTGTTTTACTGCCCCTTGATGAAGTAGAGGCAATCATTGCACATAACCAGAATTCTGTGGTAATTATCGATGAAGCATACATTGATTTTGGTGGTGAAAGCGCAGTGAAGCTCACCAGAAAGTATGAAAATCTTCTGGTGGTACAGACCTTCAGCAAATCCCGCTCCTTAGCAGGTATGAGAATTGGATATGCCATAGGACATCCGGACTTAATCCGTTCGATCCATGATGTGAAGTATTCCTATAATTCCTATACCATGAACATGCCTTCCCTCATCCTCGGGCGAGAGGCAGTAAAGGATGATAATTATTTTAAAGAATGTCTTGATAAAATTATAAAAACGAGAGAAGAAGCAAAGAAACGGTTAAAAGACCTTGGATTTTCCTTCCCGGATTCCAAAGCAAATTTTATTTTTGCAGCTCACAAGGAGATAAAGGCGGAAGATATCTATAAGGCTCTTCGTGAAGCCCACATCTTTGTTCGTTATTTTAATTTGCCAAGACTTGACAATTATCTGCGTATTACCATTGGTACAGAAGAGGAGATGAAGCAATTATTTGATTTTTTAGAGGCTTTTCTTTCGAATTAATTTATTTGCCAGAAGTTCCCTGGGATAGTATAATAGAGACAGGTGATGGAAATGGATTCTGTGAAGAAATATTTGAAATTGATACTTAATATTATCATCCCCATTCTGTTCCTGTACCTGGTCTGCGTATGGGGACCAAGGGTGATGAAATTTTTTCTGCCTTTTGTGATTGGCTGGGTCATTGCGGTGATAGCCAATCCTTTGGTGCGCTTTTTGGAAAAGCGTTTAAAGATCGTTAGAAAGCACAGCTCCGTTTTGATTGTGGTAGGTGTGCTTACACTCATTATCGTGGCCCTTTATTTCCTGATTTCCAAGCTTATTTATGAGACCATTGGTTTTGTGGAGCACATTCCCCAGTATTACGAGGCGGCGTGGGTAGAGATCCAGAAGATTCTGATTAACGTACAGGGAATTTTAAAGTTCCTGCCTCAGGGAATGCAGGATTCCGTGAATCAGTTTATTGCTCATATCGAACAATATATGAATGTTGCAGTTCAAAAGATAGCTTCTCCTACGGTCATGGTAGCCGGCAGCTTGGTAAAAAGTATACCGGCGGCTCTTGTTTATACTGTGGTGACCATTTTTTCTTCCTATCTCTTCATTGTAGACAGGGATAAAATTATGGATATCATCCACCGTTATGTCCCAAGAGGAGGAACCAGATATTACAGCTATTTTAAAAAGGATGTCAAGCATCTGGTAAGCGGTTATTTTCTCGCCCAGTTTAAGATAATGTTTATCATCGGTGCAGTACTGGCCGTGGGATTTCTAGTGCTTGGTGTAGACTACGCGCTTTTACTGGCAGTGCTGATTGCATTTCTGGATTTTCTGCCTATTCTGGGTACGGGTACTATTTTAATCCCATGGGCTTTGGTGCGGATCGTATCCGGTGATTATGCCTTTGGGCTTGGCCTGGTAGCTATTTATGTGCTGACTCTTGTGTTGAGACAGATTATACAGCCAAAGATTGTGGGAGATACCATGGGACTTGACCCTCTTATGACGCTGCTGTTTTTATACTTGGGATTTAAAATAAGCGGAATTGCAGGAATGATTTTAGCAGTGCCGATTGGAATGCTGTTTCTTAGCTTATATGAATTTGGGGCTTTTGATCTGTTTTTTTACAGTGTGAGAACATTGATTCATGATATCAATGTGTTTCGGAAAGAGCCGGATTAATAGAATTAATAAGTTATATTTGGGGGAAATGATAACATGAACATAAGAATGAGGGTCACAGCAGGCATTATTGCTGGTTTAGTTACCTCTATCATAATAGCTACGCCAATGAATGGTTTTTCCGGGGAAGCCTGGAGCCAGGAAAATGGTCAGTATGTAGATGCATCGGGAAAGCCAATTACCGGGGCATTGGAAAAAGGAATCACGGTCTCTAAATACCAGAACCGCCAGAATGAAGAAGGCGGTGGAATCAACTGGGATAAGGTGAAGGAGTCCGGTGTTTCTTTTGCCATGATTCGCCTTGGCTATTTAAATGATAAAGATCCTTACTATTCCGTTAATATGAAGAATGCAGCAAAAAGCGGGATCAAGACAGGTATCTTCTTTTACACACAGGCTCTTGATGTTGCCACCGCTGAGGAAGAAGCGAGATATGTGCTCCGAGAAATTAAGGATTATCCCATTTCCTATCCGGTGGCCTATGACGTGGAATCTCAGTATCTTTTAGACAACCGCATGACCAGACAACAGATTACAGATAACATCAATGCCTTCTGTAAAATCATAGAGGATGCAGGATATCGTCCCATTGTATATGCCAATAACAAATGGCTCAATTACCACATTGATATGAGCAGGATTCCATACGATGTCTGGTACGCAAGGTATGGCACCGTCAATGACTGTACGAACCGAACCATATGGCAGTGTACCGACCAGGGAAGAGTGGCTGGAATTGAGGGAGATGTGACCATTGAGTTTTCATTTAAGGACTATCATGGCCTCATTCCGGCAGACGGCTGGAAGATCATAGACGGAAACCGGTATTACATGAAGAATTTCAATAAGCAGACTGGCTGGCTTTCTCTGGACGGAGCGTGGTATTACTTAGACCAGAATGGTGTTATGGTTCACGATACCGATATGGTGGTTGATGGAACCTCCTATCACTTTGAGTCCGATGGAACGACGAAAGGCAAGTCGTAAAAGAATGTTTCTTAATTTTTAATCTATAAAAAACGTCTTGAATGGAAATCTCATTGAAGTTTCCGATCAAGACGTTTTTTTGTAGTTTGCTTTTTCTGTCCGCTGTAATACTACATTGAATTATAAATGGTTCCTTGCATCTGGCAATCGATCCATATTCAGTTATTGTACCTTTTTATATTGATAAATTCCAAGCCTGTCATTTGTTAGGTATAGAATGGGAGTGAATATCTTCATAAAGCCTGGGAGGAGGTGCTTTAGCTCATCGGTAAAATTAATAAGTCCAGTCTGCTTGAGAGCTGGGCAGAGTTTCACCACCTCGCTGCCGTCTTTCACGCCCCAATTAAACTCCGCCTTTGTCTTTTTAACAGTGTCATGGAATTTGCCTTTGTTGGCCATACCTTTATACAGCAGATCAAACTGGGCTTCAAACTGGTCAAATCCATTGGTAAGAATATGTAGAAGCTTTTTGACTTCCTCTTCCTTTAGATACATCATCATGCCTTCGGAAAGAATCAAAAGCTTTTTTCCATCCGTTTTAACATCCTCTGGCCAGGAGGAATCCAAAGCTGATTTAGGGATGTTTGTCTCTCGTTCGTTGGGTACAACGTATTGCTCCCGTTTAGCAATGACCTCTGGAAAGTCCAGATTGTACCACTGTATTTTCCCATTATCCACACGTGAAAATCTGGTATCCAGGCCGCAGCCCACGGAGACGACCACACAGTCAGGATGCTTTTTAATAAATGCCTTTGCCCTTTCATCCATGATCTTTGCCCGTGCCAGTACACCGTAATAGGACATGATGCCATGTTGGAATTTCCTGAAATCGTAATCGATTTTCTTTACGATTTCCACTGCCTTCCTGTCATTGAGGACGGGATTATTGCTGGTGGCATCCTTTGCCCTAACGTAAAGAGTAATAAAAAGTGTTTCCATAACTCCGCCAAGCTCTGTAGACATAATGCTCCTCCTTATTTGAGTGAACAAGACGATTAGTTTAAACTAACTATATTTCACCCATTATATACCTTTTGTTATTTCCTTGTCAAGAACCGGAGGATTGATATCTGGATACTCCAAATCTCCAAAGCAGTATGGCAGGAATCAGAAAGAGACACCCGGCAATTGGAAGAAGTCCATACCATGCATGCTCTGCTTTACCTGTTAAATAAAGAAATGGATAGTACTGAAATAAGGAAAAGGGCACGATGTAAGTACAGATCGTAACAACGGTCTTTCCATAAACTCCAATGGGATATTTTCCGTACTCTCTGGCACCGTCTGTAAATACATTCATAAATTCCAGTCCTTCCAGAGTAAAAAAGCAGATGGAGGCAAATATAAGGTAAATAGAAGCAAACACCACAACTCCACCCAGAATCATAAGCGCTATGACCATGATGCGGAAGGGATTCCAGTCTATATCACTGAATGAAATTCCGTATGCGAACATAAGAAGGGTCTGTAAAAGCCGCCCGATACGGGTAAATTCAATCTTGCTGCATAACACAGTGAAAAGGCAGTTTCTCGGACGAAGAAGAATCCGGTCAAACTCGCCGCTTCTTATAATGGAATCAAAGGTATCCAGACTCCGAAAGAAAAGCTCTGCAATGGTAAAGGCCATAAGTGTGATGGAAAAGCAGAGCAGCACTTCCTCATAAGAGAAGCCTTTTACCTGTTGAAAACGGTCCATCATGAAGTAGACTCCTAAAAACAGGTTAAAGGACATCAGGAATAATCCCATGGTGTTTAAAAGAAAAGAGACCTTATGCTGCATGATGCACTTTAAGTGGATGATACAATATTTTTTGTACAAATCAATTGATTTCATATAATCCCTCCTTTCAGCCTCCCTGAATCACAACACGTTTCAAAGCCCTTTGCTCCATGGCTCGTCCGATGAGTAAAAAGGTGATAAACCAGAAACACTGTAAGAGAAGGCTTATATACATCTCCCTGCCAGTCAAATCTCCCCCGAAGATACGGAAAGGAACATTTTGTGCAGAAGCAAAGGGAAGGATATTTACAATTTCCCGGATACCATCTGGCAGAAAGGGCAAAGGAATCACCGCTCCCCCCAGAAATTCTGAGACGGAAGAGGCCAGGAGCTTAATACCCTGGGAAGAGATGGTATAAAAAACGGACATATAAACGATCATTCCAAAGGCGATCACAAGGAGAAATGCCAGTGTCATGGAGAGGAGGGTAAAAAACCATGTTCTAAAGTCCGGTGGCAATGTTAGTCCATAGGGGGCTGGGAGAAGCCAGGCAAATAATAAGACTGGAATACATCGAAGCACTGCCTTGGATAAACGAACAGCCATGCCCCGGACAAACCACATATTATAGAGACGGACTGGCCGGCATAGCTCATAAGCCACATCCCCGTTTGTAATGGAA
The DNA here is from genome assembly GCF_026723765.1 of Lacrimispora xylanolytica. Classification (NCBI taxonomy): domain Bacteria; kingdom Bacillati; phylum Bacillota; class Clostridia; order Lachnospirales; family Lachnospiraceae; genus Lacrimispora; species Lacrimispora xylanolytica. The sequence goes on along the minus strand of NZ_CP113524.1, from coordinate 3,085,491 downwards.
TCAAACAGCTGGGATTCCCAGAACCAGATCAAATAGAGTGCCAAAAACGCCTGCTGGAGCCACACATAATTGGAGAGTGCCTGAAAGGTCATGGGGAAGCTTTCCGGAGATGCCTGGTAGAAGGCGCGGAATAATAAAATTTCCATGATGCCCCAGATGAACTGAGTGATCATACCAGAAACAGCCGCAGTCCGGTATTGAAGACCATGGATGAAACGGATACGGAAAAACGAAGCGTATTTTTTCATGTTCCGCCTCCTAAATATCATAGTCCCGGTAAAGGGCAGCGATGATTTCGTCCAGAGTTGCATCTTCTCTTGGCTGGTGAGTCATTAAATCTGGAAGGGACCCATCAAAAAGAAGCGTACCTTTTCCAATTAATAAGACCCGGTCCGCCAGGGCTTCAATGTCCTGCATATCATGGGTGGTAATTAGGACGGTGGTGTTGTGCTTTTTGTTCTGTTTTCGAATAAAATCCCGTACCGCCAGCTTGGAAACGGCATCAAGGCCGATGGTAGGCTCATCTAAGAACAAGGTCTTTGGACTATGTAATAAAGATGCGGCAATTTCACAGCGCATTCTTTGGCCCAGAGATAGCTGTCTGGCAGGAGTTTTTAAAAGCTCCTTAAGAGATAGAAGCTCCGTCAGTTCTTCTAAATTTTCTTCATAGGTTTGTGTTGGGATTTCGTAGATGTCTCGCAGAAGCTCATAAGAGTCAATGATTGGGACGTCCCACCATAACTGGGTCCGCTGGCCAAACACCACGCCAATATCCTTTACATGCTCTTTTCGTTCCTTCCAGGGAATGCGGCCATTTATGATACAGGTACCGTCATCCGGGGTGAGGATTCCGCTTAAGATTTTGATGGTAGAGCTTTTTCCGGCTCCGTTCGGGCCGATATAGCCTACCATTTCTCCGTCTCCAATGGAAAAGGAGATGTCAGAAAGAGCGCGGATGGTTTCCGTCTCTCGGTGAAAAAGTGCCTTTATGGCCTGGGAAAAGCCGGCGCTTCTTCTTGCGACTTTAAAAGTCTTGTTCATGTGTTCCACTTGAATCATGTTAATTCCTCCTGGTAGTAATATTTGGGAACATCATCCTTCCAGCAGCGGACAGTGGAAAGCTGTCATAACTGGTGGGAGCGTTCTAATATCTTGCCAAGCGGTGAGCACAGCCGGTCCATGGACCATAGCGCTTCTCTCTGGAAATTGTAAATTTCCAGGGACTCTACCGTGGTATAAATATTCTCTTTTCCTGATGTTTAGATGTGATTATAGAATGGAAAAGGAACTTTAGTGTACCACCCTTAAAAACCAGTGTCAAGTCAGTGAACGTAATGTCTTGACAAATAGATGAGATGTGATAATATAAACATATGAACAGTTATTCATATAATAATATTAACTACAAGGAGGTATGTTATGGAGCTGGATCTTAAAAAAAGCAGAGCAGAAACTGAATTCGATCAGTGTGATTTTATCTGTGTCCATGAGAGTGTAGTGAACCAGGTTTTGAATGTTATGCCGAAAGAACAGGAGCTTCTTGATCTGGCTGAATTCTATAAAGTATTTGGTGATGCTACACGAATTAAGATTCTATATGTACTCAGCCAATCGGAGATGTGCGTCTGCGACCTGGCAAATCTGTTACAGATGGGACAGTCAGCCATTTCCCATCAGTTAAGAGTATTAAAGCAGATGCGTCTGGTGAAGTTCCGCAGAGAAGGAAAGACTGTATTTTATTCTCTGGCTGACGGTCATATCGAGACCATTCTGGCTCAGGGAATGGAGCATATCAGCGAGTAGGGAATAAAAAGAATAAAAAATAAGGAGAGAGTGATAATATGAAAAAGATTGTTAAATTAGAAGGGTTATGCTGTGCTAATTGTGCAGCTAAGATTGAAGAAGGGGTTAAGAAATTATCCGGAGTGGAAAGTGCTTCTTTAAGCTTTATGACTCAGAGACTGACCATGGAAGTTCAGGAAGATAAGACCGATGAGGTTTTGGAAGCTGCCAGAAAACTTGCAAACAAGATTGAGCCAGAAGCAGAATTTAAGGTAGTACGGTAGGACTAAAGGAGCTTTTATGACTAAAAAACAAAAAAAGATGGTAATCAGACTTCTCATAAGCGCTCTGTTCTTTGCAATTGGGATGCTTTTTGAAGGTAGGACATCCTGGTATCTGGTTCCATTTATTATTTCCTATCTTGCAGCAGGCTATGATGTGCCTTTGAGAGCTGTCCGCAGCATGAAAAACGGCCAGCTTTTTGATGAAAATTTTCTTATGTCCATAGCCACCTTTGGAGCCATAGCCATCGGCGCCATGGAAGAAGCTGTAGGGGTCATGCTGTTTTACCAGATCGGGGAGCTTTTCAATGACTATGCAGTCAATAAATCGAGAAAATCCATTACAGAACTGATGGATATTAACCCGGAATATGCCAATCTTTTAAGAGACGGGAAGGAAGAAAAGGTTGATCCTTATGAAGTGGAAGTAGGAGATACCATTGTTGTAAAGCCTGGAGAAAAAGTACCTCTTGATGGAGTGGTGATAAAAGGTGCCAGCGAGCTTGATACCAAAGCCCTTACAGGAGAATCCATGCCTGCTGAAGTCAAAGAGGGTAATGATATTATCAGCGGTTCCATTAACTTAAATGGCGTTTTAGAGATTCAGGTCACTAAGCTGTTTGATGATTCCACGGTAGCAAAAATTTTGGAATTAGTGGAGAATGCAAGCTCCAGAAAAGCAAAGGCAGAGACATTTATCACCCGGTTTGCAAGGGTCTATACGCCTGCGGTCGTGGTTCTTGCCCTTCTTCTTGCCGTAATCCCTCCGTTGTTATTTGACGGAAACTGGAGCACCTGGATTTACCGTGCCTTAAGCTTTCTCGTTGTTTCCTGTCCCTGTGCTCTTGTGATTTCAGTTCCATTAAGCTTTTTTGGAGGTTTGGGAGCGGCTTCCAGTCACGGGATTCTTTTAAAAGGAAGCAATTATCTGGAGTCTATGGCTTCCTTAAGTACCGTAGTCTTTGACAAGACAGGTACCCTTACCACGGGAAAATTTAAGGTGACTGACATAGAAGTAGTAACGGGCTCTAAGGAGGAGCTTTTAAAGCTGGCAGCTTACGGAGAATATCATTCCAATCATCCGATTGCCCTTTCTGTAAAAGAGGCATATGGAGAGTCTCTTGACAAGACCATGATTGGACATGTAGAAGAGACGGCAGGCTTTGGTATTCGGTCTGAGCTGTTTTTAGATGGAGAAACAAGGGAAATTTCCGTTGGTAATATGAGGCTTATGGAACAGCTTTCTATTTCTGTTCCTGAGAATCAATCTGTCATAGGAACCACTCTATACGTTTCTGAAGGAACCACATACTTAGGTTCCATTACCATATCTGATACAGTCCGGGAAGATGTGCCCATAGCCTTAAAGGGTCTGAAAAGAGCAGGTGTGAAAAAGCTGGTCATGCTGACTGGTGACAAACCAGAGGTTGGTCAGGCAGTTGGAAAAGCCCTGGGGCTTGACGAGGTTCATGGAGGGCTGCTGCCAGGGGATAAAGTTCATAAGGTAGAAGAACTCCTTAAGAATCAGCCGGAAGGAACCATGCTGGCATTTGTGGGTGATGGAATCAACGATGCTCCTGTTCTTGCAAGAGCTGACGTTGGAATTGCCATGGGCGGAATCGGCTCTGACGCTGCGGTGGAAGCGGCTGATATTGTCATCATGACCGATGAGCCGTCAAAGCTTACAGATATCATACTGATTGCCAGAAAAACCATGAAAATTGTGAAGCAGAACATTGCCTTTGCCATCGGAGTGAAGGTTGTAATTCTTATTCTGTCAGCCATGGGAATTGCAACCATGTGGGCGGCTGTATTTGGTGATGTAGGCGTTTCTGTACTGGCTATTTTAAATGCAGTCCGTGCCTTAAAGTATAAAACCAAAGATTAAAAACACGTTGACAAATTTTTTGACAGCTGTTATATTTTACACATATGAGGTGGTGCGAAGACGGTCCATGAAAAGGCTGTGTTTGCCCACCCTTTTTTTGGAAATACTTCCTATTAGGATATTTCGTTTCCCATAAGGCAATTATGCAGGTATGGAAACGCACTGTGACAGAGAGTCCCTTTTTAGGACTCTCTATTCAAGGATTAAGAAAGGGAGATGTATAATGAGCAAATATAGCAAGGAAGATATATTCCGTATTGTGGAAGAAGAGGATGTGGAGTTTATCCGCCTTCAGTTTACGGATATTTTCGGTATGATGAAGAATGTGGCAATTACAAAGAACATGCTTCCAAAAGCCTTAGACAACCGCTGTATGTTTGATGGTTCTTCTATTGAGGGCTTTATCCGAAGCGAAGAGTCTGATATGTATCTCTATCCGGATCTGGATACCTTTGAGATATTCCCATGGCGGCCGCAGCAGGGCAAGGTAGCGAGGCTGATTTGTGATGTATACAACCCGGATCAGGCCCCATTTGAAGGCGATCCCAGATTCGTGTTAAAAAAGGTGCTTAAGAAAGCACATGATATGGGATTTGTATTTCAGGCCGGCCCGGAGTGTGAATTCTTTCTTTTCCATACCGATGAAGAGGGGCGTCCGACGACCCATACTCACGAGACTGCCAGCTATTTTGATGTGGCACCCATTGACCAGGCGGAGAATGTTCGCCGTGATATGGTGATTTCACTGGAAGAGATGGGCTTTATGATTGAAGCTTCTCATCATGAAATCTCACCGGGTCAGCATGAGATTGATTTTCAATATGCAGAAGGCATTGTAACAGCCGATAACATTATGACATTCAGACTGGCTGTTAAGTCCATCGCAAAGCGTCATGGTCTTCATGCTACGTTTATGCCAAAGCCAAAGGCAGGAGTCAATGGTTCCGGAATGCATATTAATATGTCACTTTCCGATTTAAACGGCAACAATATGTTTAAGGACGATGAAGATGAGCAGGGATTAAGCAAAACAGCGTATTCATTTATCGCAGGCATTCTCCACCACATGAAGGGAATGACCATTTTGACCAATCCTTTAGTCAATTCCTATAAGCGCCTTGTTCCGGGCTATGATGCACCGGTCTACATTGCATGGTCCGCAAAGGCAAACAGAAGCCCACTAATCCGCATACCTTCCTCCAGAGGTTCCAGCACAAGAATTGAGCTTCGCTGCCCGGATTCTGCAGTCAATCCTTATCTGGCACTGGCAGCCTGCCTGGCAGCCGGACTTGATGGCATTGAAAAAGGAATGACACCGCCGGAGAGCGTGGACAGCAATGTATTTGCCATGCCCGAGGAAGAGATTTTAAGCAGGGGTATTGAGCAGCTTCCGGAAACTCTGGGAGAAGCCATTGAAGCGTTCCGGAAAGATGAATTTATGAAAAAAGTGTTAGGTGAGCATATTTTCACCAAATATCTGGAAGCAAAGGAAGCTGAGTGGCACATGTTCCGTGCCCAGGTAACTGACTGGGAAGTAGAAGAATACCTGTATAAGTATTAACTATTGTATCCCTGATACGGTTATCTGGAGGTGAGAGTGCTTGACCAATGTAATTGTGGCATTTTCCAAGGCGGAGGATGCGAAAAATATAAAGAATATACTAATGAAAAACGGCTTTTTCGTCTCCGCGGTCTGCACCTCTGGCGCGCAGGCAGTCAACAGCGCAGATGAACTTGGAAGCGGAGTCGTGGTATGCGGCAGCAGATTTGCAGATATGGTTTATCAGGAAATTTACGAATGCCTGCCTCCGGGAGTTGAGATGCTTTTGGTGGCATCCCCAAGCCAGTGGAGTGGAAGGGCGCCGGATGATGTGGTCTGCCTCGGGCTTCCTTTAAAGGTTCAGGATCTTGTAAGCACTCTTGGTATGATGATGGAGACCATTGCAAGAAAGCGGAAGAAATTAAAGAGCCAACCCAAGGAACGAAGCAGAGAAGAGATCGAGACGATTCAGCAGGCAAAAGAGCTATTAATGGAGCGAAACCATATGTCTGAATCAGAAGCCCACCGTTACATTCAAAAGTGCAGTATGGACAGCGGAACCAATATGGTTGAAACGGCTCAGATGATCGTGAGTTTGATTAATCAATAGAAGTTGAGGAAACAGTTATGAAATTTACAAAAATGCAGGGAATTGGTAATGATTACGTATACATCAATTGTTTTGAGGAAACGGTAGAAAATCCGGCTGAGCTTTCTAAAAAGGTAAGTGACCGCCATTTTGGAATCGGCTCCGATGGACTGATACTTATCTGCCCCTCTAAGACAGCAGACTGCCGGATGCAGATGTATAATGCAGATGGCTCAGAAAGCGAAATGTGCGGGAATGGAATCCGCTGTGTGGGTAAGTACGTCTTTGATCACAAGCTGGTGGATAAAACAGAATTTGATGTAGAGACAAAGGCAGGGATCAAGCATTTAAAGATCACGGAAGAAAATGGCAAAGCAGTTAAGATTACTGTTGATATGGGAATTCCGGAGCTGACCAGTACAGTGCCAGAGCCCATTGTAATTGACGGTAAGGAGTATGAATTTATCGGTATTTCAGTGGGAAATCCCCATGCAATCTACTATATGGAAGGCATCGATGATCTGGACCTTGAATCCATAGGTCCAGCCTTTGAAACCCATGAGCGTTTCCCGGAGCGGACCAATTCTGAGTACATTGAGGTAATAAGCAAGGACTATATCCGTATGAGAGTATGGGAAAGAGGCAGCGGTGAGACCTGGGCTTGTGGAACTGGTGCAACTGCCAGTGCAGTAGCTTCAGCACTGAGCGGACGGACTTTAAACACGGTTGAGGTAGAATTAAAGGGCGGCAATCTGACCATTCACTGGGACAGAGATGGCAGCGGTCATGTGTTTATGACAGGGCCTGCGATAGAAGTGTTTGAGGGAGAGTTTGACATTAACAATCTATAAGATAAAGCAGGAGGAACCTATGGTTAAGGTAAATGAAAATTATTTAAAGTTTCCGGGAAGCTATCTGTTTTCCACAATTGCAAAAAAAGTGAAAGCTTACATCGAAGCAAATCCTGATAAAAAAGTAATCCGTCTTGGAATCGGCGATGTGACCATGCCTCTGGCTCCGTCTATCGTTGACGCTCTTCACGGGGCAGTAGAGGAGATGGGGAATGCAGAGACATTTCACGGCTATGCACCGGATCTTGGGTATAGCTTTTTAAGGGAAACCATTGCAAAAGAAGATTATATTAAAAGAGGCTGTCAAATCGAGGCAGACGAGATCTTTGTTTCTGACGGTGCCAAAAGCGACTGCGGCAATATTCAGGAAATCTTTGATGAAAGCTGTATCATTGCAGTCTGTGATCCTGTGTATCCTGTATACGTAGACTCCAATGTAATGGCAGGAAGAACCGGAACCTATGATGAGGTAACCGGAAAATGGAGCAAGGTGGTCTATATGCCTTGTACAGCAGAAAACGGCTTCGTTCCTGAGCTTCCAAAAGAGGCGGCAGACCTTATATACTTATGCGTTCCAAACAATCCAACAGGTACTACCTTAACCAGAGACCAGTTAAAGGTATGGGTGGACTATGCCAATGAAACAGGTGCAGTGATTCTTTATGACGCTGCTTATGAAGCGTACATTGCTGAAGATAACGTTCCTCACTCCATTTATGAGATTGAGGGTGCGAAAACTTGTGCCATTGAGTTCCGTTCTTTTTCTAAGAACGCCGGATTTACCGGAGTGCGTCTTGGATTTACCGTAATTCCAAAGGAATTGATCCGTGGCGGAGTGGCTCTTCACGCTCTTTGGGCAAGACGTCATGGAACCAAATTTAACGGAGCTCCTTACATCATCCAGAAGGCTGGTGAAGCCGTGTATTCCGAAGCAGGTAAGGCACAGCTAAAGGAACAGGTGGCATACTATATGAGAAATGCCAGAGTCATCTATGACGGGTTAAAGGAAGTTGGCTGTGAAGTCTACGGCGGAGTCAATGCTCCTTACATCTGGCTGAGAGTGCCGGAAGGAATGACCTCCTGGGAATTTTTCGATCTGCTTTTAGAAGAAGCCAGTGTGGTAGGAACTCCGGGAAGTGGGTTTGGACCAAGCGGCGAAGGATATTTCCGTCTCACTGCATTCGGTACTTATGAAAATACAGTAGAAGCCATGGAACGGCTTAAAAAAATGCCCTCCTTAAGAAAATAAATGTTGACAAGTATTTGATAATTAGATATTATTAAGTGTATGAAAGATTTATAAGATAACGGCTTAATTTATAAGAACAAAAGCGTTCAGTACTCAGGAAGTACTGGCGCTTTTTTTATTTCAAGGAGGAAGATATGGACGATATCGATAAGAAAATAGTGCAGACCCTGCAGAAGAATGCCCGGGCATCCTTAAAGAACATAGCAGAAAATACTTTTTTATCCTCACCTGCAGTTTCCTCCAGAATCGAGAAGCTGGAGCGGGAAAAAATTATTACAGGGTACCATGCTTCCGTAGATCCGATGAAGCTTGGTTACCACATCACTGCATTCGTAAACCTGGATGTATCACCAATTGACAAGCTTCAGTTTTATTCCTATATGGAGTCCATACCAAATGTGCTTGAATGCAATTGCGTGACAGGAGATTATTCCATGCTGATAAAGGTGGCATTCCAAAGTACCATGGAACTGGATGTTTTCATCGGCCAGCTTCAAAAATACGGAAAAACCAACACTCAGATCGTATTTTCCACTCCGGTAGGACCAAGAGGCGTGGATGTGATGGCGGAATTAGCAGAAAAAGATTAAAATTTATAAAAAATGTGGTACTTGAGAAGCTTCTCTCACATACGTTATAGAATAGAGGTATGTGAAAGGAGTTTTTCTTTTGGCTGAGAGACAGATCGTAGTGATAGATGCCGGCCACGGCGGTGCGGATCCGGGTGCAACCTATAACGGACGGCAGGAAAAGGATGATAACTTAAAGCTTGCGTTGGCAGTAGGTAAAGTTCTTGCAGACAGCGGACTTGATGTCAGATATACAAGAACTGACGATACCTACAATACACCTCTTGAGAAAACCATGATGGGAAACGATGCAGAAGCAAACTTTTTTGTTTCCTTACACCGCAATGCAATGCCTGTTCCTGGTTCTGGTTCCGGGGCTGAAGTCCTTTTATTTGAAAATAAAGGCCCTCAGGCTATGCTGGCAAGCAACATCATGGAAGCCTTAAGTAAGACCGGATTTAGTGATTTAGGAGTCATTGAACGCCCGGGGTTGGTTGTTCTTAGAAGAACAAATATTCCGGCGGTTCTGATAGAGGCTGGATTTATAGACAACGAGGCGGATAATTATCTGTTTGACCAGAACTTTACTGAGATCGCACAGTCCATTGGGAACAGCATCGTAGCGACCATTCAGGAGCAGACAGAATCTCAAACAGAATATTACCAGGTTCAGACTGGAGCGTACCGGGTGCGTTCTCTTGCGGAAACGCAAATGAATGATTTAAAAGCCCAGGGATTTCCGGCTTTCATCGTTTTAGAAGATGGACTATATAAGGTTCGGGTGGGAGCATTCCATAATGTTGACAACGCAGTACAAATGGAGCAGGCCTTAAGACGGTACGGATACAATACATTTATGGTTAAAAGGCCGGCTGTATTATGAAAATGGGTCGCCGGGACGAAGGCTTTATAAGAAAGGCTCCGCCCCTGCGGCTTTTTTTGCATTTCAGCTTGACAAACCCTCCTGGTTCCCGTATTGTCTGAATCAGAAAGAAAGACAAGGAGAGACAACATGATTCAGGCAGTTATATTTGATATGGATGGGGTTTTGATTGACAGCGAAGGCGTGTATTTAAACTACCAGCTTGCATTCGCAAGGGCAAAGAATCCTGCTGTAACAATGGAACAGCTTTATCCCATGGTGGGTGCCACAAAAAAGGACTCCTGGGAAGTGGTGGAACGGGCAGTGAATAATGGACAAACCTGGGAAGAGCTTCGAAGTGAGTTTCGAAAAAAGGACATTTATGAGGAAATCGATTACAGAGAGCTTTATCGAAAGGAAGCCACTGAAGTCCTGAACACACTAAAAGATGAGGGATTCAAGCTGGCCCTTGCATCCTCTACTCACTTAGAGCTGGTGGAACGGGTGCTGAATGAAAATGGGATACGTAATCTTTTTGAAACCGTGGTCAGTGGCAATCAGTTTAAAAAAAGCAAGCCGGACCCGGAAATCTATCTCTACACGGCAAGCTGTCTTGGTGTGAAGCCAGAAGAGTGCCTGGCTGTGGAGGATTCCACCATTGGAATTACAGCAGCTCACAGAGCGGGAATGAAGATTGCAGCCATGATTGACGAGAGGTATGGTTTTGACCAGAGTCTGGCAGATTACAGGCTTTCCGGGGTAAAAGATGTATTAGAAGTGGTGAAACAGGCATAGGATATGATAACGACAGAATTTCAGGAGGAATTGCTTGAAATATATCAGTGAGCTGTTAAAAGGCGTTATCATAGGCGTGGCTAACATACTTCCGGGAATCAGCGGCGGAATGCTTGCCATAACCATGGGAGTATACGACACGATTCTTCATGCGGTTACCCAGCTGTTTAAGGAGCCCGTAAAGAGTATACGGACGTTGCTTCCATACGGCATCGGGGCAGTGGCGGGGATTGTGTTTCTATCTCTGGCTTTTGAATATCTTTTTCATACATATCCCCTACAGACTAAGCTGGCATTTTTGGGGCTCATAGGAGGTGGACTTCCTACCTTGTTTCGAAAGTCCTTTTCCAGGGAACATAAGGACAGGAAAAAGGGGATTTTGACCGCAGTAATAACCTGCGGAGTGGTCATATTAATTACTGTTGTTGCAGAGACTGTAATCGCATCTGGAAGAAACAGTGGGGGAATGAGCACACTTTCAGGGGCTTCTTACCTTACTTCCGGTAAATACTGGGTGGTGATCTTGTTTCTTGTGGGACTTCTGGCGGCAGGCACCATGATAGTTCCAGGTGTCAGTGGTTCTATGATTATGATGATGCTGGGTTTTTATGAACCCATTTTACAGACGAACAATGCCTGTATCAGAGCTTTATCTGCCATGGATTTTCAGGGATTGTTCTATTATATCCTGGTATTACTGCCTTATTTCACCGGCATGGCTTTAGGGGTGTTCTTCTTTGCTAAAATCGTGGAGGGTCTCTTAATCCGTCATGAATGCCAGATGTACCGGGTTATCATCGGACTTGTGTTTTCATCCCCCTTTGTCATTTTATGGGATATCCCATGGCAGGGCGTAAAGGTCTATGAATTAATGGGCGGAATTTCCCTTGCACTTCTTGGATATGTAGCGGCAGATCTTTTAGGAGGAGAAGGCTGATTATAAAGCGTTACAACATAGAAAGGGAAGGCGTCTGAAATGCATTGATTATAAATCGAATGCATTTCAGATGCCTTCCCTTTTGATGCAGACCTTAAAATTTTAAGAATATTCCGCAATCCTGGTAATACCTACATAGATATGAGAAATCCGGTACCAGGTGGCAAAATCTATGATTCCAGTTACAGGAAGATTAAAAATTCTCTGGAACTGGCGAACTGCCTCAGCCGTCTGTTCCCCAAAAACCCCGTCAGCCGTAATTCTTGGAATTGCTGTATAAACACCTGCTATGACAGCAAGCTGATCCTGGACCTGCTGAACCTTTTCGCCGGTGGCACCTATGGTTAAGTTAAAACCTGGGAAGGAAGAAGGAACACCGGAAACCTGCTCTGCCGTGTTGATGTACATATCGCTTCCATAATAATTCCGAAGAATCTGAATCGCGGTATAGCCCTGCTCTCCTAACGTACAGCTGCCCCATTGTGACATCCAGTTGGGACACCGTACCCGCTGCCCGTCGCAGTACTGAGTAAGGATAGGCTGCCTGATTCCAGGACGTGACAGATAGCTGTTGAAAATTTCATCAACGACCTGAGAGATGCTTTCATATATGTTCCGCTCATGAATCCATTTATGATCAAAGGCGGTGGAAGAGGTTATGGTAAAATCATATCCCTGGTTCCGGTACCATTCCGTGTACACACGGTTTAGGGTAAAACTCATAATTGCCAGAACATTAGCGATTATGGTTTCTCTGGGCCATGTTGCATAGATCTCACTGGAAGCCACATTTTTAATGTAATCGCCGTAAGGAACATAATAGTTAGGAGCGGTGGGGTCTGTGGGAACGCCGTCATGTACAATGATTGTCTGGGGAACTACCACTCTGCTAAGAACGATCTCACCGGTTTCCGCTACACTTTTCACTTCTGATTCCGCAATTTTTGGAGGATATTCGCCGTACAGGGTATGGTCCGGGATAACGATGGGGACATCGGGAGATACTTGATCTTGAATGGGAGTCATCCGGGCAGGCTGTAAAGCAATGGTATCTGCAAGAATCTGGGTACCTGAGATGGCTACCGGCTCAAAGCCTTGGGCACGGATCATCAGCGTGTATTCGGAGTAAGGCTGTTCAAGGCTTGGAGAAAGGCTTAAGTCCACAGGAGGAGCAGCAAGACTTACGAGTTCGGTCTGACCGGAAGCATCTGTGACTACCTGCTCCAGAGTACTAGTGGGATCTCCTGTATAAGAAATGGTAATTTCTGCATCTGGAATGGGAAAGTTGTTTTCTGCAGAGACAACATTCACCTGAAGGGAACCGGTTGAATTGTTTTCCTGCGCTCTGTAAATCGTATATGGATTCATAGAATGCCCCTTATAACAATAATTGTTATAAATATATTACAGTAGAAATGGAATCATTACAAAAGTCCCCGCAGATTGGGGAAAATCCATTCTGCGGGTGGCTTTTTAGAAAAATGAATTTTTTGGCTCTTTAAAAATAGATTCCACATAATTGCGCATCTCATCCCGGCTGTCAACGCTTCTTGCACCGTCAATTATCGAGTTCCTCTGAGCTTCAGGAAGTCCGGCAAAACGGTTTAAAATATCTGAGTGCTGAGCCAATTCCATGGTAAAACCAATGGGCAGATCGCTGTTATCTATCATATTTATCACCTCAATACTATTTTCCCCGAATAAGCCCTAAAGTATACTTTTGAATAATATTCCATGGTTAGAAGTGCATAATTATTCATTAGTTACATAGAAAAACATCAAATATTCAAAAAATATGAATAAAATTTAATGAAAGAAATACGAAAAAAACAGTTGAAAAATGTCACGAGATAATGTATAATCTATTCAATTTGGGCTGATATCAGAAAGCTCAAAACATACCATTAAGAAAGGATTGGGACTTTGCGTATGAAAGCTTTTTTAATACTGGAAGACGGTACTGTATTTACAGGGACGAGCATTGGTTCAACACGGGAAATTATTAGCGAAATTGTATTTAATACTTCCATGACAGGTTATTTGGAAGTCCTCACCGACCCTTCCTATGCGGGGCAAGCGGTTGTGATGACTTATCCGTTGATTGGTAATTACGGCATTTGTCAGGAAGATATGGAATCATTAAAACCGTGGCCGGATGGCTACATTGTCAGAGAATTATCTAGAATCCCCAGCAACTTTAGAAGCGAGGATACCATTCAGCATTTCTTAAAAGAAAACGACATTCCAGGTATCAGTGGTATCGATACGAGAGCCCTAACAAAAATCTTAAGAGAAAAAGGTACGATGAACGGCATGATTACAACCAATGAAGGTTTTAATCTCGATGACGTCATTTCGCGTATGAAAAATTATGAGGTTACCGGTGTAGTGAAAGCTGCTACCTGTAAGGAAACCTTTGTACTTCCCGGAAACGGAAAGAAAGTTGCACTTTTAGATCTTGGTGCCAAAAAGAATATTGCTCACTCCTTGCATGAGAGAGGCTGCGAAGTAACCGTATATCCAGCCCTTACAAAGGCAGAAGAGATACTCGCCGCAAACCCGGACGGCATTATGCTGTCTAACGGCCCTGGCGATCCAAAAGAGTGTACGGAAATCATTGCTGAGATCAAAAAGCTTTATGATTCCAATGTTCCGATTTTTGCCATCTGCCTGGGACATCAGCTTATGGCTCTTGCAACTGGAGCGGACACACATAAATTGAAGTACGGACACAGAGGCGGAAACCACCCGGTCAAGGATCTGGAAACAGGACGTGTATATATTTCTTCCCAGAACCACGGCTATGTGGTAGATGTGGATACCATGGATCCATCGGTAGCAGTTCCAGCCTTTGTCAATGTCAATGACGGAACCAATGAAGGACTGAAATACACCAACAAAAACATATTTACAGTTCAGTATCACCCGGAAGCCTGTCCTGGACCTCAGGATTCCAGCTACTTATTTGACCGGTTCTTAAAGATGATGGAGGAGAGATAATAATGCCGAAGATTCAGGATATTAAAAAAGTACTCGTTCTCGGATCCGGTCCGATCATCATCGGTCAGGCGGCAGAATTTGATTATGCAGGAACACAGGCCTGCCGTTCCTTAAAAGAAGAAGGGGTAGAAGTAGTTTTATTAAACTCAAACCCTGCAACCATCATGACGGATAAGGACATTGCAGACAAGGTATACATTGAACCCCTTACTGTAGAAGTGGTGGAGCAGCTTATTTTAAAGGAACAGCCAGACAGCGTTCTGCCAACCCTTGGCGGACAGGCTGGTTTAAATCTTGCTATGGAGTTAGAAGACAGCGGATTTTTAAAAAAGCACAACGTTCGTCTCATTGGAACGACTGCCCTTACCATTAAGAAGGCAGAAGATCGTGAGATGTTTAAAGAGACCATGGAGAAGATCGGGGAACCGGTAGCTCCTTCTGATATCGTTGAGAACGTAGAAGACGGTTTGAGAATTGCCAAAGAGATCGGATATCCCATCGTACTACGACCAGCCTACACTCTGGGCGGTTCCGGCGGCGGTATTGCCGAGAATCCGGCTCAGTGCCGTGAGATTTTAGAAAATGGACTTCGTTTGAGCCGAGTTGGTCAGGTTCTTGTAGAACGCTGTATCTCTGGCTGGAAAGAAGTGGAATATGAAGTAATGCGTGACGGCGCTGGAAACGTGATTACCGTATGTAATATGGAAAACCTTGATCCGGTCGGCGTTCATACTGGTGACAGCATCGTTGTAGCTCCTTCCCAGACCCTGGGAGATAAGGAATACCAGATGCTTCGTACCTCTGCCTTAAAGATCATCAGCGAGCTGGGGATTACAGGCGGCTGTAACGTACAGTATGCCCTCCACCCGGACAGCTTTGAATACTGCGTGATTGAGGTAAATCCTCGTGTGAGCCGTTCCTCTGCTCTTGCTTCCAAGGCAACTGGATACCCCATTGCAAAGGTAGCAGCAAAGATCGCATTAGGCTATACTCTGGACGAGATCAAGAATGCAGTAACGAAAAAAACCTACGCAAGCTTTGAGCCAATGCTTGACTACTGCGTGGTTAAGATGCCAAGACTTCCTTTTGACAAATTCTTAAGCGCAAAGAGAACCCTGGGGACTCAGATGAAGGCAACCGGCGAGGTCATGAGTATCTGTACCAACTTCGAAGGCGGCTTAATGAAGGCCATTCGTTCCTTGGAGCAGCATGTGGACAGCCTTATGTCTTATGATTTTACAGGTCTTACCGATGAAGAACTGACAGAGACCCTTCATCTTGTAGATGACAGAAGAATCTGGGTCATTGCAGAAGCACTGAGAAGAGGCTTCTCCTATGAGAGCATACATGACATTACAAAAATTGATGTCTGGTTCATTGATAAGCTTGCCATTCTGATAGAGATGGAAGAGGCTCTGAAAAAAGGCCCTCTTACCACAGAGCTGTTAAAAGAAGCAAAGCGTCTGGAGTTCCCGGATACGGTGATATCAAGACTGACAGGAGTTTCTGTGGAAGAAATTCATGACAGAAGAAAAGAAAATGGAATCACAGCGGCCTTTAAGATGGTAGATACCTGTGCAGCTGAGTTTGCGGCTGAAACCCCTTATTACTACTCCTGCTTTGGAAGTGAGAATGAAGCCATTCAGACTTCCGGAAGAAAAAAGGTTCTTGTCCTTGGTTCCGGCCCGATTCGTATCGGCCAGGGAATTGAATTCGATTACTGTTCCGTACACAGCACCTGGAGCTTCAGCAAAGAAGGATATGAGACAATCATCGTAAACAACAATCCGGAAACCGTAAGTACGGACTTTGACATTGCAGATAAGCTTTATTTTGAGCCTCTGACTCCGGAAGACGTGGAAAGCATTGTTGATGTGGAAAAGCCAGACGGAGCAGTGGTACAGTTCGGCGGACAGACTGCCATTAAACTGACAGAAGCTCTTATGAAGATGGGCGTTCCCATTCTTGGAACGGCAGCAGAAGATGTAGACGCAGCAGAGGACAGAGAGCTGTTTGATAAGATACTGGAAGAGTGTGAGATCCCAAGACCAGCTGGACATACCGTATTTACAGCGGAAGAAGCAAAGGAAGCCGCGAACAAGCTGGGTTATCCGGTCCTTGTAAGACCTTCCTATGTATTAGGCGGCCAGGGAATGCAGATTGCAATCTCTGATCAGGATGTAGACGAATTTATCGGAATCATCAACCAGATCGCTCAGGAACACCCGATTCTGGTCGATAAATATATCATGGGAAAAGAGATTGAAGTTGACGCAGTCTGCGACGGGGAAGATATTCTGATACCAGGAATCATGGAGCATATTGAGCGTGCTGGTGTCCATTCCGGAGACAGTATCTCGGTATATCCGGCCCAGAGCATTGACCATGAAGTAAAGGAAAAGCTGGTAGAATACACCAGAAGGCTTGCAAGAGCCCTTCATGTAAAAGGAATGATCAACATTCAGTTCATTGTCTGCGGAAGCGACGTTTACGTCATTGAGGTAAATCCACGTTCCTCCCGTACCGTACCGTACATCAGTAAGGTAACTGGAATTCCAATTGTACCGCTTGCAACTCAGGTAATCTGCGGACATTCCATTAAGGAACTTGGCTATGAGCCAGGTCTCCAGCCCGAAGCCGATTACATCGCAGTAAAAATGCCGGTATTCTCCTTTGAAAAGATCCGTGGCGCTGATATCAGCCTGGGACCTGAGATGAAATCCACAGGTGAATGTCTTGGAATTGCAAAGACCTTTAACGAAGCGCTATACAAAGCCTTTGCAGGTGCAGGCATTAAGCTTCCAAAGTACAAGAACATGATCATTACCGTAAAAGATTCTGATAAAGAGGAAATCATCGAAATCGCCAGAAGATTTCAGGCTCAGGGCTATAAGATTTTCTCCACCTCAGGCACTGCTAAGGTGTTAAATGACAACGGGGTAAAAGCACTAATGGTACGTAAGCTGGAACAGGAATCTCCAAATCTCATGGATTTAATTCTGGGACATGAAATTGACCTTGTCATTGATACACCGCCTCAGGGCGCTGACAGAAGCAAGGACGGTTTCATTATCCGCAGAAATGCCATTGAGACCGGCGTTACGGTCCTGACCTCATTGGATACGGCACAGGCCTTAGTGACCAGTATGGAAAACAAGGCTAAAGAATTGACACTCATTGATATTGCACAGGTAAAAAATGTATAAGGAATTGTGATTTTATGATATTTTACATCAACAAACAGGCGGTAGAAATTAAAACCAGATTTGAAAATGCACCACTGACCTCACCAAATGAGGCCTGTGCAGCCATGGGAATGCTCTATAAGATATTTGGTCTTGCGATTCCACAAAAGCGGGAGATGGTAAGTCAGATGAAAGAGGATTTTCATACGGCGGTAAAAGATCTTCCGGTTCCGTCGGAGTTTGCTAAAAAGATCATAACACTTTTAGACGGATATTATAAAGATGATCCGGTTACCGATGAAATATATGAGCTGTTAAAGTACAGCTACGAAGAACAAAAATAAATAAACCATTAATATAGAAGAAAAGCCGGAATTGCACTCATTGCATTTCCGGTTTTTCTTAGGTTTAATCCACTGGTTTCTTTACAAACTGCTTATCAAATTCAGGGTTAAAATAATAGAAGTTCTTTGCATCAAGATCCCCTTTGATATTTTCCAGTGCTTCTCCGAATCTCTGGAAATGAACGACTTCCCTTGCTCTTAAGAATTTAAGGGGTTCTCTTACATCAGGGTCTGGGATGATACGGATCAGGTTATCATAAGTGGTTCTGGCTTTTTGTTCGGCTGCCAGATCCTCGATCAAATCAGTGATGGCATCGCCCTTAGACTGGAATTCACATGCATTAAACGGCACTCCGGCAGCGGCAGTGGGCCAGAGAGCTGTTGTATGGTCAACATAGTAGGCATCAAAGCCTGCTGTCTTTGCCTGCTCCACAGATAGATTCTTTGTAAGCTGATAAATAATAGAACAGATAATTTCCAAGTGTCCTAATTCCTCAGTACCGATATCGGTTAACAGTCCTCCCACTTCCTTGCATGGCATGGAATATCTTTGGGAAAGATAACGCATAGAGGCAGCTAATTCTCCATCTGGTCCGCCAAACTGGCTGATGATAAGAGATGCTGTTTTAGGGCAGGTATTTTTGATGTTTACTGGAAACTGTAATCTTTTTTCATAGGTCCACATTATATCATTCCTCCTTCCCACGGCAGCGGGCCATCCGACCAGGTAAAATGTCTCTGATCCGGGTATTTTGTTTTTGTCTGGCTTTTGTTGTTGGTGTCAGGGCACACGCAATTCATGGTAAGAGGTTCAAAGTTTTCAGCAAAGGTCTGTAAAAGCTGTTTTCTTTGTTCCATGGCCTCTTTAAAAGCATCAAGCGCATTTTCATCCAGAGGATGAGTGTCCAGATATAAATTTAAATCATTGACCGTAAAACTGATTTCGTTGATCTGCTGCAGAAGATTGTTTCGGTCTGCCATTACAAATCACCTCCCGTAACGTAAAATGGAAGATTAAGACTAGGGAAAATAGTTCCGTGTTTTAAAGCTGCTGCTGGGTCATAAGGCTGTTCCCAAGGCTGCATGGGAACGGTGGCAATTGCAAGGTGAACAGATTCCGATGGTGTTGCAGGGGGTCTTTTTGATGTGTCACATCCAGAAGAAGAAATCGTATTCATAGTAACACTCCTTTCATTGATGTCTTAATACCTTCTTTTTTATTATGAACATATAAAAGGATAATACTTGACTAAAATTCTCCCATTTTAACCACTGTCATGTTATTGTAATAAATGGTAAAATGAAATATAATTAATAGGACGAGAGAAAAATGACAGCAAAGACAGGATATGGGAAAACAAATTAAGACGGGAGAACAGGGTTTTGAGTGACAAAAAATTTGCAGTTTTAATTGATTCAGATAATATTTCAGCAAAGTACATTACATGCATTCTGGATGAGATGACACGATACGGGGTCATTACCTACAAACGAATTTATGGAGATTGGACAAGCGCCCAGATGGGAAAGTGGAAGCTGGAGCTTTTGGAAAATTCTATTACCCCGATTCAGCAGTTTTCCAATACCGTTGGAAAGAATGCCACAGACTCCGCACTTATTATTGATGCCATGGACTTACTTTATACGGACAATGTGGATGGATTCTGTATCGTTTCCAGTGACAGTGATTTTACCCGTCTGGCAAGCAGGCTTCGGGAATCAGGAAAAGAAGTCATTGGTATGGGAGAAGAAAAGACACCCAAATCCTTCCGTGCTGCCTGTACGGTTTTTACGAATCTGGAAGTTCTTTTGGATCAGGATGAAGAGGGAACCGGCGGCGGAGCCATTGGAAAAGAAGTTATTGAGCAGGATATTACCTCCATCATTTTGGAAAATGATGATAAGAATAAGGCGACCGGACTTGGAGAAATTGGGAACCGTTTGGTAAAGAAGTATTCCGATTTCGACGTGAGAAATTATGGCTACAGTTCTCTGTCTAAATTTTTGGAAGAGATGGATTCCTTTGAGCTGAGAAAATCCAACAATGTGGTGACGGTTCGAATGAAGGACAATCGTACCAAACGCCAGGAGCTGGAAGAATTTGCAGTGAAGCTTGTAAAGGGTTCTGGTAAAAACGGAATGGAGCTTGCGGCTTTGGGCAATGGTATGCACCGGAAGTTTGCTGACTTTAAGGTAAAGGATTACGGGTATTCCACATTTTCAAAATTTGTCCACAGCGTTTCCATGTTAGAAGTGCGGGAGAATAAAAACAACAGCAAAGCGGTATTTTTGAAAAAAGAATAATTGGATTATAAAAGCCGTTTTAGGAGTACTCCAAGACGGCTTTTGTGGTTCTTTGTCTATTTCAGGAGAAGAAAAAGGGCAGAAAACCTCGCAGGAATCAGGGTTTTAAGAGAAATGGAAAAAAAAGAAAATAATTGACAAAAAAGTGTTGACAATTAATACAATTCATATTATACTAATGAAGCAGTCGGGAACGAGAGAAAAACAAAGCTCCTGACAAGCACTGGGATCTTAGCTCAGCTGGGAGAGCATCTGCCTTACAAGCAGAGGGTCACAGGTTCGAGCCCTGTAGGTCCCACTGATAAACAAAGCGTTTATCAAACAATTTCATATGGCGGAATAGCTCAGTTGGCCAGAGCACACGGTTCATACCCGTGGTGTCGAGAGTTCGAATCTCCCTTCCGCTATTAACGACACATTGAAAGTCTGACGTTAAGTCGGGTTCAATGTGTTTTTTTGTTTTGTAAAAAAGTAGTATCATATTATTTATATTTTTTTCATCAAAAGTCAAAAAGAAGAGCAATATAAAGTTAGTAAGAAAAAACAGAAAATGAAAAATATTCGTATCTCCTTGCTTTGACAAGGTTCGCTGACCTTTTTCCTTTTTTTTATATTCAATTCTTCTGTTTTATGGTATACTAACAAATAGCAAAAAGTGGAGGGATCCCATGTACTATTTTATTGTAAACCCTAACTCACGCTGCGGACGTGGACAAAATACCTGGAATAAGCTGAAGGGAGCCTTAGAAGCTTCCGGTGTGGAGTATGAAGTTTATTTGACGGAAAAGCCGGGAGATGCAAGGATTTATGCCAGTAAACTGACAAACGGCTGTAAAGAATCCAATGTGATTGTTGCCGTAGGCGGAGATGGTACAGTGAACGAGATTCTGGATGGACTCTGTTTTTGTGGTTCCATAACCTTAGGGTATATTCCTGCGGGATCGGGTAATGATCTGGCAAGGAGTTTAAAACTGCCCAGGAACCCGGTCCGTTGTCTTGACAGGATTCTTCATCCAAAATATTACAAATTAATGGATTATGGGGTTATAACCTATGGGGACGGTGAAGTGGCGCACCGGCGATTCATTGTAAGTGCAGGAATCGGTATGGATGCAGCTGTTTGCCATAATATATTATTTTCAAAATCAAAAGGACTGCTTCACAAGCTTCATATAGGAAGGCTGGCTTATCTTTTAATCGGAATCAAGCAGCTTGCCCTGGCGAAGCCGTCTAAGGGTCATGTTCTTATAAATGGTGTTCAAAAAGTAGAATTTAATCACGTGTATTTTATATCAGCCCACATTCATCCTTACGAGGGCGGTGGATTCAAGTTTGCCCCCGGTGCAAGTTTTGAGGATGGAAAGCTTACGATCTGTATTATGAATAACAGAAAGAAGCGTAAGCTTATTCCTGTACTGGCCTGCTCTTTATTAGGAAGAAAGATACCAAATACAGGGATCCGTTTTTATACTTGTGAGGAAATCTCGATTCACATGGAGCAGCCGATGGCAGTTCATACCGATGGGGAAAGCTGCTTTTGTCAAAAGGATGTGCAGATTCGGTGTATCAGTAAAAAATTGCGGGTGATTGTTTAGCAGCGAATGTATATATATAGAAGAAAGGAAATATTATGAGAATTGGACAGGGATATGATGTTCATAAATTAGTAGAAGGAAGAGATCTTATCATTGGAGGAGTAACGATTCCATATGAGAAAGGACTTTTAGGTCATTCTGACGCGGATGTACTGGTTCATGCTGTTATTGATGCTCTTTTTGGAGCGGCAGCCATGGGAGATATCGGTGAGCATTTCCCGGATCAGGATCCTGCATATAAGGGTGTATCCAGTATTGAGCTTTTAAAACAGGCAGGTAAGCTTTTGGAAGAGGGAGGCTATATTATTGAAAATATTGATGCCACCATTATCGCACAGAAACCGAAGCTTCTTACCTATCGCCCTCAGATGATGGAGAACATTGCAGATGCGCTGAATCTGCCGGTAGGAAAGGTGAATGTAAAAGCCACTACGGAAGAAGGACTTGGATTTACCGGAAACGGCGAGGGAATTTCAGCTCAGGCCATTACCCTTCTTACTTCTGTGGAAGATTACTGTTATGATGATAAAATCATGGGTTCCGGCTGCGGAGGCTGTTCCGGAGGCTGCTGCGGAAGATAGAGACCAATTAACAGGAGGGAGATATTTATGAAGGTTTTTAATACATTATCCAGACAAAAAGAAGAATTCGTACCATTGGAGCCGTTAAAGGTCAAGATGTATGTGTGCGGTCCTACCGTATACAATTTTATACACATTGGTAACGCAAGGCCTATCATAGTCTTTGACACCGTACGAAGATATTTTGAATATAAAGGTTATGAGGTTAATTATGTATCCAACTTTACCGATGTAGATGATAAAATCATCAAAAAGGCAATCGAGGAAGGTGTGGATTCAGATGTCATATCCAAGCGTTACATTGAAGAGTGCAAAAAAGATATGGAAGCTTTGAATGTGAAGCCGGCGACTAAAAATCCTCTGGCAACAGAAGAAATCTGTGGAATGCTTGACATGATAAAAGGTCTGGTTGAAAAAGGCCATGCATATCAGGCGGCAGACGGTACTGTTTATTTCCGTACAAAGTCTTTTAAGGAGTACGGAAAGCTGTCCCATAAGAACCTGGAAGATTTACAGTCAGGATTCCGTGAAATTAAAGTGACCGGAGAAGACGGAAAAGAAGAATCCTCTGACTTTGTTCTCTGGAAGCCGAAAAAAGAAGGGGAGCCTTATTGGGAGTCACCCTGGAGCGAGGGAAGACCTGGCTGGCATATTGAATGCTCTGTGATGTCTAAAAAGTATCTTGGAGACCAGATCGATATTCATGCAGGTGGGGAAGATTTGATTTTCCCTCATCATGAGAACGAGATTGCGCAGAGTGAAGCGGCTAACGGAAAAGAATTTGCAAAATACTGGATGCACAATGCCTTTTTAAATGTTGATAACAAGAAGATGTCAAAGTCTCTTGGAAACTTCTTTACCGTAAGAGAAATTGGTGAAAAGTATGATTTACAGGTACTTCGTTTCTTTATGCTCAGTGCTCACTACAGAAGTCCTCTTAATTTCAGCGCTGATTTAATGGAATCATCCAAAAACGGTTTGGACCGCATTCTGACAGCTGTAGATAAGCTTAAGGATCTGGAAGCTGTAGCAAAGACAGATTCCCTTCGTGAGGGAGAAGAGAAAAAGCCGGTAGAAGAGCTGATCGTCAAATATGAAGCTGCCATGGATGATGATTTCAACACGGCAGATGCGATTTCAGCCATTTTCGAACTGGTGAAACTAAGCAATTCCACTACCGATGAAAACAGCTCAAGAGAATATGTGACCTACTTAAAGGAAACCATTGATAAGCTGTGCGGTGTTCTCGGCATTATTGCAGAGAAGAAAGAAGAAATTCTTGACGAAGAAATTGAAGCCATGATAGAAGCAAGGCAGCAGGCAAGAAAAGACAAGGACTTCGCTCTTGCAGATGAGATTCGTGGAAAATTACTGGAGCAGGGCATTGTTCTGGAGGACACCAGGGAAGGTGTAAAATGGAAGAGAGTATAATGACCCTGAACGGATTTTCTGATTTCTTTAAAGAATCACTGCATCTAAAGAAAGTAGATATCAAAAGCTATTCCCCTCTGGCTCTCGCATATATCGGTGATGCTGTCTATGAGGTCATGATCCGAACAAAGGTAATGAATCATGGAAGCACACAGGTTAACAATATGCATAAAAAGAGTGCCAAGCTGGTCAATGCCGGGACCCAGGCAGAGATCATAAGACGGCTGATAGAGGCGGAAGATTTAACACAAGATGAGATTGCTGTTTATAAAAGAGGGCGTAATGCCAAGTCAGTCACAACGGCCAAGCATGCCACCATGGCAGACTACCGGACAGCGACTGGATTTGAAGCGCTATGCGGCTATCTGTATTTAAACGGCGATTTAGAACGGCTCATTGCCGTAGTGGGCAAAGGACTTGAACGAATAGGAGAACTGGAATGATAGAGGAATTTACCATAGAGGGAAGAAACGCAGTATTGGAGGCGTTTCGCTCCGGGAAGACAATTGATAAGCTGTACGTGCAAAAGGGAGTTCAGGATGGCCCCATCCAGTCCATTATCCGGGAAGCAAAAAAGAAAGATACCATCATTAATTTCGTAGAGCGGGAACGGCTGGACCAGATGTCAGAAGAAGGGCATCACCAGGGCGTAATCGCTCATGCAGCAGCTTATGAATATGCAGAAGTGGAGGATATGTTAAAGGCAGCAGAGGAAAAGGGAGAACCGCCGTTCTTATTCTTATTGGACGGAATTGAAGATCCTCATAATCTGGGTGCCATTATCCGTACTGCTAATTTAGCCGGAGCTCATGGTGTTATCATTCCAAAGCGCCGGGCGGTAGGTCTGACAGCAACGGTTGCAAAGACCTCAGCAGGTGCACTTAACTATACACCAGTGGCAAAGGTTACAAACTTAACAGCCACCATGGAAGAATTAAAAGAAAAGGGTATGTGGTTTGTCTGTGCCGATATGGAGGGAGAGACCATGTACCGTATGAACTTAAAGGGTCCGATCGGACTTGTGATAGGAAGTGAAGGAAGCGGTGTCAGCAGGCTGGTTAAAGAGAACTGCGATATGATAGCTTCTATCCCCATGAAAGGGGATATTGACTCTTTAAATGCCTCAGTTGCGGCTGGGGTCCTTGCCTATGAAATCGTGAGACAACGTCTGGGATAACACTGGGGAGATGATAAAGATGAAAAAAAGTGGTGCGGTATTTGCAGCGGCATTTGCAGCCGTTATGGTCTACATTGCTGGCTTTGGGCCGGAAGGGTCTATCTCTGCATCAGAAAATACAAAGGAAAGCATTGAATGGAAAACAGTTGTCAGTATTAAAGATGAAGCAGTTCCTTTGGCTTCCAAGCCTGCTGGTGGCAACGTGAAGGTTCCTACAGCATCTGGAACGGTTACGTTTAGCGGCAATTCGGTAACGGTTGATGCATCCAATACAAGCCATGGATATGTTATGGTCCAGTATACGGGCAGTGCAGCAAAGATTAAGGTACAGGTCATTAAAAGCGGTGGTGAGACTTATACCTATGACCTAAATGCCAGATCCGCCTATGAGGTATTTCCTTTAACCGAGGGTAATGGAACCTATACCCTGCGGGTTCTGGAGCAGGTACAGGGGACTCAGTACGCTATTAAATACAGCAATCAGCTACAGGTCAGTCTTTCCAATGAATTTGAACCATTTCTATATCCAAACCAGTATGTGAATTTTACAGCTGGAAGTGCAGTGGTATCAAAAGGAGCTGAACTTGCAGCATCAGCACCGGATTCTCTGGGAGTTGTGACCAATGTCTATAACTACGTGGTGAAAAGCTTTACCTACGATACAGCCTTGGCTAATTCCGTTCAGACCGGATACCTTCCTGATGTTGACCAGGCTTTGGCTAAGAAAAAGGGAATCTGTTTTGATTATGCGGCTGTTATGACTTCCATGCTGCGCTCTCAGAATATTCCTACCAAGCTAGTCGTAGGGTATACCGGAAGTCTTTACCATGCATGGGTGAATGTCTATATCGAGGGACAGGGCTGGGTGGACAATGTCATTTACTTTGACGGTTACGACTGGAAGCTCATGGATCCTACCTTTGCCTCCTCTGGCGGGAACGATCCTGCGATAAAGCAATATATAACCAATAGCTCCAATTATAAAGGAAAATACACTTACTAAAGAAACCATATAGAAAAAGGAGAAACGGTATATGGCAAAGAGTGCGAGAAACATTTATTCTTCCAGAGAAATTTCCGCTTTCTGCCTTCAAATATCCCTTCTTCTTCATGCTGCAATCCCTCTTGACGAGGGATTGTCTGTTATGGCGGAGGATGCGGTATGGGGAGAAGAGAAAAAGATCCTGCTTTCCATGGCAGAGGAAGCGGAGCTTGGCATTCCATTTTCAAAAGTGCTGGAACAGGCAGGAGTCTATCCGCCTTATGTAATCCGTATGGTCAGGGTTGGCGAAGAAACCGGTAATCTGGATAAGATTATGGAATCCCTTGCCGAGTATTACGATAAAGAAGATGTGCTCTACAAAAACATAAAACATGCCCTTACATATCCCATCATCATGATTACCATGCTTCTTGTTGTATTGCTGGTTTTATTTACCAAGGTCATGCCTATATTTGAAGGCGTATACCGGCAGCTGGGGGCAGAGATGCCGCCGGCTTCTCTTGCTGCTGCAAGGCTTGGTGGAATCTTCAGCGGAGCGGCTCTTTTATTAGGCGGTGTGCTGGCAATGGCTGTTTTCATCGTATGGCTTCTTGGGAAAAAAGGAAAAAAAGTCCCAGCAGCAGAAAAGTTCATTTGGTGGATCAAGAAGAATAATAAAATTGCTCTGTCTACGGCAAAGCGCCGTTTTACCTCTGTGTTATCCCTTACCTTAAAAAGCGGTCTGGATCTGGAAAAAGGCATGGAGCTGGCTGGTCAATTGGTGGATCATAAGATTGTAGAAGAAAAAATCAATCAGTGTTCCTTTGAACTGGAATCAGGGGCGACATACTATACAGCCATGAAAAATACAGGTTTGTTCACAGGATTTTATGTACAGATGATTAAAGTGGGAACGAAAAGCGGTCGTCTTGACAGTGTGATGGCGGAGATTTCGGACAAGTACGAGGAAGAAGCAGATACTGCCATGGAACAGATGATTAACCGTTTTGAACCAACGGTGGTAGCTGTGCTTGCCATATCCGTGGGACTCATTTTACTTTCAGTCATGCTGCCGCTTATGGGTGTATTATCTGCCATTGGTTAGGAGGAGAGATTATTGAAGCTTAAAAATTCCCTGAAAGAAATTTCAGGCAGCCTTCTTACCCTGGCGATTTTCCCTTGTATGATCGGGGCCTTCATAATAGGGATTTTATTTTTCTCCAAACGGGCAGATGCAGAGGGAGCAGATACTCTCCGGGACGCGATTCGGAGGGCCTCGGTACAATGCTATGCCATTGAAGGAAGATACCCCCCTAGTGTGGAATATTTAGAAGAACATTACGGAATACAGATTGACAGAGAAAGATATGATGTTTTTTACAGTGGCTTTGCCTCAAACTTCATGCCAGATATTACAGTCAATCTTCATGAATCAGCACCAGGAGGTGGCAAATGAGCGGGAGCATGGATAAAAGAAGCCGGATGACCGGCGCTCTTTTCACTCTGATACTGTTTCTGGTGTTTGTATTAAGCGCCCTGTTTCTGGTTCTTATGGGCGGAAAAGTGTATGAGAATATCAATCACAGAATGGAAGCTGCTTACCGGGAAGATGTGGCGTTAAGCTACATTGCCAATAAGGTAAGACAAGGCGATGAAGCCGGCGGTGTGTCTGTGAAAGAGGTTTCAGGCACCACAGTTCTGGAAATCAAGCAGGTCATTGAGGATTCTGTCTATGTGACGGATATTTACTATCAGGATGGAAAACTGTGGGAGCTGTTTTCCCAGGAAGGAAGCGGCCTTTCCATTGGAGACGGCAACGAGATATTATCATGCAGTCCGGTCACCATGGAGATGAACGACGGGCTTCTTCATATAAAAACAGAGGGAACAGAGGGCGGCTCCCTCTGGTTTACCTTAAGAAGCAAAGGAGCACAAGATGAATAGAAAAAGTCATTCTGGCGTATTCCTTATGGAAATGATAGGCGTCGTTTTTTTCTTCCTCCTTTGTGCCGGAATATGTACCCGGATCTTTACAAAGGCTGATCTTATAAGCCGGGAAGCCTCTGACTTAAACCGGGCAGTTATCATAGCCCAAAGCTCTTGTGAGGTGTTTAAGGAAAAGGGGAAAGAGGGACTAAAGGAAGTATTTGCCCTGAAAGAAAGCGGTTCCAATGAAGAACCAAGCCGAATGGAATTTGATAAAAATGGAGAATCCATGACCAGTGGTCAGGCTGTATTTTCTGCTGAGGCAGATTTTCAGGAAACAGATGAGATGGTCCTGACGATAAAAAAAGGTGAGAAAATCCTATATACCCTTACTGTGAATCGCCATGAAAACGGCAGCTGATGGAGGTGAACCATGGCAAAACAGGAAATCAGATACAGAGCTAACATCGGAGGCCCTTCCCTTATATTAATTTTTATTGTGATGTGCCTTGTGACGTTTGGAATGCTCTCCTTAAGTGCAGCCAAAAGTCAACGTGAGCTTGCAGAGCGTAATGCTTCAGCAGTAAAAGAGTATTATTTGACAGACAGTGAGGGAGAAGAGTTCTACCAGATGGTCTTGGAAGAAGTGAAAGAGATAAAACGAAGCGCTCCAGAGCCTGGGGACTATGAGGAACTTTTGGCACAAGAGCTTGGAGATTATTATCTGCCGGAAGAAGGGATTGTAACGACCCAGATTCCAATGGCTCATTCCCAGGCTCTCTCCATAGAACTCTCACCCAGCTTTTTGGGAGAAGGCCAGGTTTGGGTGCGTAAATGGAAGGTGATTCAGACCGAGGATTATACGGTTGATACATCCATGCCCGTTTATCATGGGGGAGAATCAGATAATCAGGAGACTGGAAAATGAAGGTAGTGGATTTATTGAATGCTGCTGTGGCTAAGAATGCATCGGATATCTTTCTTGTGCCAGGTATGCCTTTTTCCTATAAGATAGGAAGCAGAATCGTATATCAGAATGAAGAAAAACTGTTTCCGGCCCAGATGGAGACTTTAATTGAGGAACTGTATCAGCTGGCTGGAAACAGGAACATGGATAAAGTAAAGGAGCATGGAGATGATGACTTTTCCTTTGCCCTGCCAGGTATTTGCAGATTCCGCTCCAGTGTATTTCGCCAGAGGGGTTCTCTGGCAGCTGTAATCCGTGTTGTCACCTTTGATCTGCCGGATTATAAGGAACTCCATATTCCTGAAACCATTATGGATGTTGCCAGAATGACGAAGGGGTTTGTGCTGGTGACAGGTCCGGCTGGAAGTGGTAAGACCACGACTCTGGCCTGTATCATTGATAAGATCAACAACACCAGGAACGCTCATGTAATCACCCTGGAAGATCCTCTTGAATATCTGCACCGTCATAAGCAGAGTGTGGTGACCCAGAGAGAAATCACTACGGATACAGACAGTTATGTGACAGGCCTGCGGGCAGCACTGAGGCAGGCACCGGACGTC
This sequence comes from Lacrimispora xylanolytica, assembly GCF_026723765.1. Taxonomy (NCBI): domain Bacteria; kingdom Bacillati; phylum Bacillota; class Clostridia; order Lachnospirales; family Lachnospiraceae; genus Lacrimispora; species Lacrimispora xylanolytica. The sequence goes on along the minus strand of NZ_CP113524.1, from coordinate 3,056,093 downwards.
ATTTTAGTTGGAGAGATGAGAGATTACGAGACCATTCGAATTGCCATGACGGCAGCGGAAACGGGCCATTTGGTGATTTCTACCCTTCATACGGTGGGAGCCGCCAATACCATTGACCGTATCATCGATAGCTTTCCGCCCAATCAGCAGCAGCAGATTCGTATGCAGCTTTCCATGGTGGTTCAGGCCGTTATCTCACAGCAGCTAATTCCAACTGTAGACGGAGGTGTTGAGCCGGCGTTTGAAATCATGTTTTTTAATAATGCAATTCGCAATATGATCCGTGAGTCAAAGACCCATCAGATCGATTCTGTCATAGCAACCGGGCAGACAGAAGGGATGGTATCCATGGATGCCAGTCTCTTAAACTTGTACCGGGAAGGAAAGATCACCAGGGAACATGCAGTTATTTACAGCAGCAACAGTGAATTAATGGCGAAAAAGATTGATCGGGGAATGTAAGGAGTATACTTTCCTGTTCAAGCGACAAAATAACTATAACAATGACAGGAGCGTGTTAGATGATGAGAACAGATAAAAGAAAAGTTGCATTAGTCGGCACAGGTATGGTGGGAATGAGCTATGCTTATTCCATGTTGAACCAGGGTGTCTGTGATGAATTGGTATTAATTGATATTAACCGTAAACGTGCAGAGGGTGAAGCCATGGATTTAAATCATGGACTTGCTTTTTCTGCCTCTCATATGAAAATTTATGCAGGGGAATACAGGGACTGCTCCGATGCAGATATTGTTGTAATCTGTGCGGGAGTAGCTCAGAAGCCGGGAGAGACAAGGCTTGATCTTTTAAAGCGCAATGCTGCGGTATTCCGTTCCATTGTGGAGCCTGTGACAGAATCTGGCTTCAATGGTATCTTCCTTGTGGCCACAAATCCAGTGGACATTATGACGAGGATTACCTATTCCTTATCCGGCTTTAATCCTAAGCGGGTCATCGGAAGCGGAACCACGCTTGATACCGCAAGACTTCGGTATCTTCTTGGGGAGTCCTTAAGGGTAGACCCACGAAATGTACACGCTTATGTAATCGGAGAGCATGGAGACAGTGAGTTTGTTCCCTGGAGCCAGGCTATGATTGCGACAAAACCAATTTTATCTCTTTGCGGATCTGGCGGAGAAGAAGATATGGTAAACCGAGAGGAATTAAAGCGCATTGAAGAAGAGGTGCGTACAGCGGCATATAAGATTATAGAAGCAAAGCAGGCCACCTATTATGGAATCGGTATGTCTCTTACCAGAATCACAAGAGCCATTTTAGGAGATGAGAACAGCGTGTTTACCGTATCCGCCATGCTTCGCGGAGAATATGGACAATCTGAGGTATATGCAGGCGTTCCCTGTATCATCAATAAAAATGGAATTCAGCGGGTTCTTACTCTATCTCTTACAGAGGATGAGAAGGAACGGCTTGATAATTCCTGTAATACCCTTCGGGAAAGCTTTGAAGGTATCTTTTAAATAGGGACATTTTTAGAAAGAGGGAGGGAGTGGCTTACCTTTCCCCTCCTCTTTCCACTTGCCTATCTATGTAAAATTTTGTATATTTTTGTATTTAAGTAAAAAATTAAAAATATTATTGACAAAGATATTATCCCATGCTATGATATACGAGGTTCGAGGTAAGAACCATAAAGATGCTGATGTGGCACAGGTGGTAGCGCACCTCATTGGTAGTGAGGAGGTCACGGGTCCGAGTCCCGTCATCAGCTCTGAAAACAAACGGGAAGTCTTAGTTAAGAGACTTCCCGTTTTTGTCATATAAAAAGTAAAAGAAGGAGGCACATGATATGAAGAAACAAAGTAAGAAGAAAAAAACAAGATGGTCCGTCTTTTTAAAGCCCATAAAAGTGATTCTTTTTACGTTTCTGGCGGTTATGGTCTTAGGGTGCCTGGCCGGCGGTGCCGTATTTTTAAAATATCAGGATGAGATTCTGGCTTGCAAAGAGAAGGCAGATTCCATCATGAGTAAGACAAGCAAGACGGATTTTTCTCAGCCAACGGATACGAGAGTATACGATTCTTCCGGTACTCTTATAGGAACGATTAACTCTGGTCATTATGAGTATGTACCGATTACGGGTATTAGTGAGAACCTTCAAAATGCTTATGTCGCTCAGGAGGACAGGCGGTTCTATAAGCATCACGGAATTGATTACCAGGGTCTTTTAAGAGCTGGTCTGGTGTTTATAAAGAATAAGGGAGTTTTTACCCAGGGAGGCAGTACCATTACCCAGCAGGTAATTAAGAATACATACCTGTCACAGGAGAGGACCTTCCAGAGAAAGCTTACGGAGTTCTTTGCGGCACCTCAAATGGAGAAGAAGTATACAAAGCCGGAGATTCTGGAGTTTTATTGTAACACCAACTTCTATGCCAACCGGTGTTACGGTGTATCAGAGGCAAGCCGTTATTATTTTGATAAGGAAGCCAAAGACTTAACCATTTGGGAAGCAGCCACCTTAGCAGGAATCAGCAACAATCCGTCAAAATATGATCCGGTTGCTCACCCTGAAGCTTCTCAGAAGAAGAGAAATCAGATTATCAACAGTATGGCTATCTGTAAGTTCATTACAGAAGAGGAAAGTGAAAATGCCAAGGCCCAGCCAATCACTGTTGCTAAGATCTACGAACCTGGAATGAAAGAGAATTATCAGACCAGCTACGCCATTCATGCGGCGACCTTAGAGCTGATGAAGAATGATGGGTTTGTATTTAAGTACGTATTTAATAATAAGGCATCCTATGATGCCTATAAGGAACAATATCAGGAAGTTTACCAGACGAAAAGTGATATGATCAGAAACGGCGGATTTGAAATACATACCAGCCTTAATACGGACATTCAGAATTTACTTCAAGGCATGATTGATGACAGGCTTAAGAAGTTTAAAGAGGTTCAGGAGAATGGGAAGCTTGCTCTTCAGGGCGCGGCTGTTTGTGTGGATAACAGAACCGGTTACGTGGTAGCCATTGTAGGTGGCCGGGGAACAGATGATGAATATAACCGCGGTTTTCTAAGCAGACGCCAGCCTGGTTCCACCATTAAGCCGTTAATTGATTATGCTCCGGCTTTTGAAAGCGGATTTTATTACCCTTCCAGACTGGTCAATGACAATCTTTTCGATAAAGGCCCTAAAAACAGCGGGGGCAAGTATTTTGGTCCCATCTCTGTAAGAGAAGCCCTGAACCGAAGCTTAAACACGGTAGCCTGGCAGGTGCTTGCTGACATCGGTGTGGATAAGGGAATCGGATATCTTGGAAAGATGCATTTTAACGGTTTAAGCTATCTGGATAACGGCAACACCAGTATGAGTATCGGTGGTTTTACAGAGGGCGCAAGAGTCGTTGATATGGCAAAAGGCTACGCGGTTTTAGCGAACAAAGGAATGTATAGCAGCAAATCCTGTATCACCAGCATTCAAAGCCAGTATGATGGTGAGATTTATAACCAGAGTCAGGCCGATGAACGGATTTTTACAGAAGATACGGCATATATGATCACCGATGTTTTAAAGGGAACTCTTGATAAGCCTTATGGAACAGGATATGGCCTTGGCCTTACTGTTCCTGCCGCAGGTAAGACGGGAACCACCAACAGCAACAAAGATACCTGGTTCTGCGGATATACCAAGTATTACACCACTGCCATTTGGGTAGGCTATGACACTCCAAAAGCAATGCCTGGGGTCTATGGAAAAACTTATTCCGGAAGGATCTGGCATGATTTTATGGCTGAAATAAACAAAGACCTTCCTGCGCTTGACTGGGATATGCCGGCAACGGTCTCACTTTCAAACGTTGACTCCATTGGAGAAAAAACGGATAAAGAAACAGGAAGAAAAGATCTGTTTTCATCGGTAGCAGAAGCAGCCGCAAGGGCGGATGCCGGAAGGTGGCAGCAGGAAGAAGAACGTAAGAAGCTGGAATCTCAGTCTCAAAAGAACGCAGAAGCTGCTCAGCAATCACAAATGGCTGCAGATCAGGCCGCGGCTGCCATTCAAACCATTATTAACGAATTTAATGGGCTCCAGTACCGTGACAGCACAACAGATGAAAAGATAAATACGGCTCACAGCCTCCTTGACCAGTTAGCAGGAACAGAATACTACGATAGTTTAAGCCCGCAGCTCGAGGCTGCCATTAACCGTGTCATGTCTCTGCCCAAAAAAGAAGAGTCAGGGACAAAGCCACAGGAGGTGGGTCCTGGAGTCACAAGGCCTTCTGAAACCACAACTCCTGTATTTCCTGGAGATATGGAGCCGGGAGGAGGAGATGGACCTGATCAGGGTCCAGATGGCTCTGATTACGGTCCCATCCAGGTGGAGCCTGGAATGTAATCGAATATAATTGGTTCAAAACATTGTTTTTTCCTGTTGTTGGGTATATAATGGGCTATGCGGCAACCAGGTTTGCCTCATAGCCGGTCAACAGGACCGGCCATCATAAGAAAGAAGATATAGGAGTGTGTTCACAATGAGTAAAATAAGAACAAGATACGCACCGAGTCCTACAGGCCGCATGCACGTAGGAAATTTAAGAACTGCAATGTATGCTTACCTGATTGCAAAACACGAAGGCGGCGATTTCCTTCTCCGCATTGAAGATACGGATCAGGAGCGTTTTGTAGAAGGCGCGGTCGAGATCATTTACAGAACCCTGGAAGAGACCGGTTTGATTCATGATGAAGGTCCGGATAAAGACGGAGGCGTGGGCCCCTATGTCCAGAGTGAACGCCATGAAACCGGTATCTATCTGGAATATGCGAAAAAATTAATTGAAAAAGGGGAAGCGTATTACTGCTTCTGTAACCAGGAAAGACTGGAGACTTTAAAACGAACCGTAGATGGACAGGAAATCATGACTTATGACAAGCACTGCCTACACCTCACAAAGGAAGAGGTAGAAGAAAAGCTTGCATCAGGAATTCCTTATGTAATCCGTCAGAATAACCCAACAGAAGGAAAAACAACCTTCCACGATGAGATTTACGGAGATATTTCCGTAGACAACTCAGAGCTTGACGATATGGTACTGATTAAATCTGATGGGTATCCGACTTATAATTTCGCGAATGTAGTAGATGACCATTTGATGGGTATCACTCATGTGGTGAGAGGCAATGAATACTTATCCTCTTCTCCGAAATATAACCGCCTTTATGAAGCCTTTGGCTGGGAGGTTCCAGTATACGTTCACTGTCCTCTCATTACCAATGAGGAGCATAAAAAGCTAAGTAAGAGAAGCGGACATTCTTCCTACGAAGATTTAATTGAGCAGGGCTTTATCTCTGAGGCTGTGGTCAATTACGTGGCATTGTTAGGCTGGTCCCCGGAAAGCAATCAGGAGATCTTTTCTCTGGAAGAGCTTGTTAAGGAATTCAACTACCATAACTTAAGCAAATCTCCGGCTGTGTTCGACATGACAAAGCTTAAGTGGATGAACAGCGAATATATGAAATCCATGGAATTTGATGCGTTCTATCAGCTGGCAGAGCCATATGTAAAGGCAGTGATTAAAAAGGATTTAAATTTAAAAAAGATTGCTTCTATGGTGAAAACAAGAATTGAAGTATTCCCTGACATTGCAGATCATATTGATTTCTTTGAAGCCTTACCGGAATATGACCTTTCCATGTATACCAACAAAAAGATGAAGACAAACAGCGAAAATTCTCTTGCATTACTGAAAGAGGTGCTCCCAATCCTGGAAGCACAGGAGGATTACAGCAATGACGCTCTTTATGCTGCTCTCTCTAAGCATGTGGCAGAAAAGGAATATAAGACCGGCTTTGTTATGTGGCCTATTCGTACCGCAGTATCAGGAAAACAGATGACTCCTGCTGGTGCGACGGAGATTATGGAGGTTCTTGGCAAAGAGGAATCCTTAAACCGAATCCGCAAAGGAATAGAGCTTTTAAGCAATCAGGCTTTATAAATAATAAAGGGAAGCAGAGGTTCCGGTTAAGTCCGGGCCCCTGCTTTTTTTATCACAAGGGAGGATATCATGGAGGAACAGGTCATGTACGAAGGAGCACAAAAAGAAGCCATCCTTCATTATAACGGCCCTATGCTGGTCCTTGCCGGGCCTGGGTCAGGGAAAACATTTACCATCACTCACCGCATCTGCCATCTGATTAAAGAGCGGGGGGTAAATCCAGCCAATATACTGGTAATCACATTTACCAAGTCAGCAGCAGGAGAGATGAAGGATCGCTTTGAAAGCCTTATGGGAGGGGAAACCACCTCAGTAAGCTTTGGAACCTTTCATGCTATTTTCTTCCGGATTCTAAAATTCGCCTACCGCTACGATGCCAGAAGCATTGTAAGGGAAGAGCAGAGAATTCAGTACATAAAAGAGGAAATGGACCAGTGCAGCATGGAGGTAGAAGATGAAGCTGAATTTGTCTCCTCCATCCTAACAGAGATCAGCTCTGTAAAGGGAGAGATGATCGGGCTTGATCATTACTATTCCAAAAACTGCTCGGAAGAAAATTTTAAGCAGCTCTATCTGGGGTATGAGAACCGGCTGCGTAAGGCAGGACTCATAGATTTTGATGATATGCTTGTGATGTGCTATGAATTATTTACCCAGAGAAAGGATATTTTGGAGGCATGGCAGAAAAAATATCAGTACATATTAGTCGATGAGTTTCAGGATATCAACCGGGTACAGTATGAAATAATCCGGATGTTAGCAGCTCCTGAAAATAATCTCTTTATCGTAGGAGATGATGACCAGTCCATATACCGGTTTCGGGGAGCAAAGCCTGAAATTATGCTGGGCTTTGAGAAGGATTATAAGGATGCCAAAAAGGTATTGTTAAATATAAATTTCAGAAGTACCAAAGATATTGTAACCACGGCAGGGAAACTGATCTCCAACAACGAAATGCGGTTTCCAAAGAATATTGTGACAAAAAAAGGGACAGGAAAGCCAGTCATCACTAGAATGTGGCAGGATCCAAAAGAGGAAACCTCTGAAATTGTCCAGGAAATCATGGCTTATAAAAAAGCAGGCTTTTCCTGGTCTGACATCGCTGTCCTTTACCGCACCAACATGGGACCTGGACTTCTGATAGAAAAGCTGATGGAATACAATATACCATTTTCCATGAGGGATTCCGTTCCCAATCTTTACGACCACTGGATCTGTAAGAACATTATGGCCTATATAAAGGGTGGGCTTGGTGACTTAAGCCGGGCCAATGTGTTTCAGTTCTTAAACCGGCCAAACCGGTATATCAGCCGGGATGCTTTGGAAGGACCAGTTATAAACTGGGAATCCATTAAATCCTTTTACCAGGACAAAGGCTTTATGGTGGAACGGGTGGAACAGATGGAATATGATCTTAGAATGCTTAAGACCATGGACCCGGTCGCTGCCATAAACTATATCCGGAAGGTGATCGGATATGATGATTATATCAGAGACTATGCCCAGTACCGGAGAATGAAGCCGGAGGAGCTTTTTGAGGTTCTGGATCAGCTAAAGGAAAGTGCAGCTAATTTTTCTACCTATGAGAGCTGGTTTCTTCATATGAAAGAATATGGAGAGGAGTTAAAAGCTCAGGCTATGAAACGGGAACAGAGCATCGACGGGGTTGCCCTAATGACGATGCACAGCTCTAAAGGGCTGGAATATCGGATCGTATACATCCTGGATGCCAACGAAGGGGTGACTCCTCATCAAAAGGCTGTACTTCCTGCGGATCTAGAGGAGGAGCGGCGGATGTTTTATGTGGCTATGACAAGAGCAAAAGAACGGCTTCACGTCAACTATGTCCGGGAACGATACAGCAAAAAGCAGGAGGTATCCCGCTTTGTAAGAGAATACTTAAAACAGGAATAAGAGAGGAGAATGGATGATGAAGTCCTGTATACACATTTATTGCGGTGATGGAAAAGGGAAGACAACGGCAGCCATAGGCCTTTCTGTGCGGGCCTCAGGGTGTGGGAAGAAAGTACTTGTCACCCGCTTTTTAAAGACGGATCATTCGGGTGAAGTGAAGGTTTTAGATGCCATACCTGGAATTACGGTTACACCCTGTGAACGAAGCTTTGGCTTTTTTACCAGAATGACAGAGGAACAAAAAAAGGAAGCAGCAGTCTATTATTCCCAGCTCCTTGCTTCTACCTTAGAAAAGGCTGTTAATGAAGAATATGATCTTTTGGTCATGGATGAGATCATGGCAGTATGTAACTATGGATTGGTAGATGAGGAAGTGGTCCGAAAGTTTCTGGTGGATCGTCCGAAAGGACTGGAGGTTGTCCTTACGGGAAGAAATCCATCAAAAGAGCTTACGGATCTGGCTGATTATGTATCGGAAATTCATAAAATCAAACATCCTTATGATCAGGGCTTAAATGCGAGAAAAGGAATTGAATATTAAAATCAAAATACCTTGATTTTTCCTAAATTGTCTGTTAGAGTGGAGGCAGACATACACGTATGTCTCCACAACTAGATTAATTGAAAAAGAGAGGTATCAAGATGGCACAGGATGCTAATTTAGAGCACGACGAGATGGAATCCCAGGAGGAGATGACTGTAACACTTACCTTGGATGACGGATCAGAGCTGGAGTGCGTAGTACTTACCATTTTTACAGCAGGGGAAAGAGACTACATCGCACTTCTACCAATGGATGGCCCTGAGGCAGAAGAAGGAGAAGTATATCTATATCGTTATTCTGAAAGTGAAGACGGACAGCCAGATCTTCAGAATATTGAAGATGATGATGAATATGAGATCGTTGCAGATGCCTTTGACCAATTACTGGACGAAGCAGAATATGATGAGCTGGTAGGCGAAGACGAGGAATAATCGTATGAAAGCCGGGGCATGTCCTTTTTGGGCAGGTCCCGGTTTTGGATTATAGGCCTTCTGGCCACCTGATATATATTCTGGGAGATTTTATTTTGCTGTAGAGTCTTTGAAGCAGGGCAGAGCAGGAGAGAATGAAAAAGATTTCAAGTGCTGTGCTTACAATGCCTGAGATTACGAGTAGAACAGCGGACATCATGGTAATTCCTATCATGCAGATCAGATAAGGGCGGTAGTCCTCCTGATTCATACAGTAAAGCTTCCAGATAACCATATAAAGACAGATAAGCAGAGAAAAGGAAGCCATAAAGGATAAGACCACGTGAAGCACGGACTGAAGCGGCTGTGATTCCGGCAGATAAGGGGTCAAAACTCCAAGAGCCAGAAATAACAGGGCTGCCATGCTAAAAGCTTTTTCCTTTTCGTTCCGTGGAAGGTTTAAGATGATTCTTTTTAATACGCAGTAAAAATAAGTCCCTACAATAATGCCCCAAAGAAGGAACAGATTTTTCCGGCCAGATATATTTCCGAGAACGGAAAAATTCATGGTGAACCAATCGGTTCCCCATGCAAAAAGCAGGGTATATAAGGGGATAATGACGTAAGCGGTTAAAGATATTAAGAGCATGCGAAACCTCCTAAAGTTTATCTCCTAATATTGTGTCAAAAACTGATGAAAATAACAGCAAATACAAAATATTTTATAAAATATACAAGTTAGAGGAAAAACGATGATTCAATTACCCGAGGCATTCAGGGAAAAAATGAAACGACTACTGAAAGAAGAATACGATTCTTTTATTGATAGCTATGAGATGGAACGGGTTCAGGGACTAAGAAGGAATCCCATAAAGATCACCCAGGAGGAGTTTGAACGCCTGTCCCCCTTTCACTTAAAAAAGATTCCCTGGGTCAAAGAAGGATATTACTACAGCGGCCAGGAACGACCGGGAAAGCATCCATATCATGAGGCAGGCCTTTATTATATTCAGGAGCCCAGTGCCATGGCCGTGGTGGAGCTTTTAGATCCAAGACCAGGAGAGACCATACTTGATTTATGTGCAGCGCCTGGGGGAAAGACAACCCATATCGCCGGCAGACTGAAAGGAGAAGGATTTCTGGTCAGCAATGAGATTCATCCTGCCAGAGCTAAGATTCTTTCCCAGAATGTGGAGCGCCTTGGCGTTAAAAATGGTGTGGTAACCAACGAAGATTCTCATAGCCTGTCTCAATACTTTCCTGAATTTTTTGACCGGATTGTGGTAGATGCCCCTTGTTCTGGAGAAGGAATGTTCCGAAAGGATGAAGCAGCAAGACTTCAGTGGTCTCCAGATCATGTGAATCTCTGTGCAAAACGTCAGGGGGAGATTCTTTTAAATGCCGCAGCAATGCTGAAGCCTGGCGGTGTACTGGTTTATTCCACCTGTACCTTCTCTCCAGAAGAGAATGAGCAGGTCATCGAAGAATTTCTATTATCCAATGATGATTTTTCCATTGAGGATATGGGAGAACGTCAGGGGCTTTCTGAGGGCCGCCCGGAGTGGAGTAAGACTGGCCGGAAGGATTTAAAGAAGACTTTTCGCATCTGGCCTCATAAGACAGAAGGAGAAGGCCATTATCTGGCTGTATTAAAAAAAGCAGACCGGGATAGTGGTAAGATCAAGAGAACAGAACCGGAGTACTGTAAAGATGCGTTGATCATAAAGGAAGCGGAGAAGTTCTTTCAGGATATTCTTGTTGATCCGGCTTCCTATCTCATTCGCAAGGAATACATTCTCTTTGGAGACCAGTTATATCTCATTTCTCCGGAGATGATTCAGTTTAAAGGCATGAAAGTCCTGCGGCCAGGTCTTCATATCGGAACGATAAAAAAGAACCGCCTGGAGCCTTCCCATGCATTGGCTCTCGCTTTAAAAAAGGAAGAGATCAGGCAATGGGTAGATCTGCCGGCGGCTGGCGGTGAAATCATACGGTATCTAAAAGGAGAAACTCTCTCAGAAGATGGGCTGTCAGGAGCCCAGCTTGAGAAAAAGGGCTGGGTTCTTATGAATGTAGATGGATATTCCATTGGATTTGCTAAGCTGGCGGGTGGAATTCTTAAAAATCATTATCCCAAAGGCCTTCGGTGGATGTAAAACCTAAAAACTTCATATCTTCCGGAATGGGTGCCTCAAAGAACAGGGGCACCTTTTTGATTGGATGAAGAAAGCTTAGACGAAAGGAGTGGAGTGCCTGGCGTTTGATATACCGGTAATCGGGGTGATATAAAAAATCACCTGGAAGAGGAAATCCAATGGACTTTAAGTGAACCCGGATCTGATGAGTCCGTCCAGTCTCAAGCTTAAGCCCTGCCAGGGAGTGATCCGATGCAGAGTCGTAATAGAGCCGCCGATAGTGGGTACGGGCTTCCTCTCCTCCCTGACCGGTACAGCGTTCAATGGTGGAACCATCAACCCGGCTTATAGGGGCATCTATGATTCCCTGTTCCGGGAGTTTCCCGCAGACAACTGCAAGGTATCTGCGGCTGATCTCACGTTTTTTAACCATATCAGACAGAATGCATGCGCTTAACGGATTTTTTGCCAGGATCAAAAGTCCTGTGGTATCCCGGTCCAGCCGGTTTATGGCCCGGTATATAAAGTTCTCCCCCTTTTCTTTAAAGTAACAGGCAATGCCGTTGGCTAGAGTATTATCAAAATTTCCCTGTGAAGGGTGAATTGGGACGCCGGCATCTTTATTCACAACCAAAAGGTGTTCATCCTCAAATACGATATGAAGAGGCATTTTTGTGGGAACAATGTTTTCAGAACTATCTTCTTCTGAGATAAAGACGGAAAGTATTTCTCCTTCTTTTAGTTTATGGGTGGTATAGACAAGGGTTTTGTCAATGGTCAATCCGTTTTCTGTATTCCGCAGGTGGCGGATGAGCTTCTGAGAGTAGCCCTGTTCCAGAAGAAACCGCTCCACCGTTTTATCAGTTTGGGTATTACTCATAGGATAAGTCATCGTCATTTTCATAAAGGGATTTTACCATGGTGCAATGGGATTGACAAGAAAAAACGAAAGGTTATAATTAGGGTGTAGAAAACAAAGGAGGACATTTTTATGTTCAATCAGGATATTTACGATTTGCTGGAAGCAGAATTCGAAAAGAACCACATCGAAGAAGACGTGGAGGAAGTGTTGCTGGATTTATCGGAGGCTTTGGCAGACAAAGGAATTATGGATAAACAAATCACTTTAAAGGAATCCTATGGTAAGACGGCTATTGAAGCGGTAGGAATCTGCTCAGAGGAAGAGGATGAAGTTACCGTATTGATCAAGCAGGTAAAGATAGGCAATAAAGAATTTGAAATTGAGGATTATTTTCTATAATCCATAATCAGCCAGAGGAAATGGAGGCGGCTTACTTATGAAGGTATTTCGGCAGGAATACTCGCCAAAAGAATTAGGAATTGACTTGTTGTGCGACATAGCGGGAGCATTTTTATTTAATATTGGTATCTATAACTTTGCCTTAAATGCAGAGTTCGCACCGGTAGGTGTTTCCGGTATTGCATTGATACTTCGCCACTTATTCGGTCTGCCTATGGGAATCATGACCATTATCTTAAACATTCCCATTGTGCTTGTAAGCTATAAGCTTCTTGGCAGACGCTTTTTGCTCCGTTCCATGAAAAGCATGGTCATCTTTGCTCTGGTGCTGGACTACATCGTTCCTTATCTACCAGTGTATAATGGAAATCCACTTTATGCCTCAGCCTGTACCGGTATCTTTACTGGTTTAGGCCTTACGATCGTCTATTTGAGGAACTGCTCCACTGGAGGAACCGATTTCCTGGTCATGGCCATACGTAAGATATTTCCTCATTTTACCATCGGTCAGATCTCACTTGTCATTGATGCCATTGTCATACTTTTAGGCGGTCTTGTGTTCCGTAATGTTGATGCGGTCATTCTTGGCCTCCTTTCCTCTATCGTGACCACCATGGCCATTGATAAAATCATGTATGGACTGGGTGCAGGAAAACTGGTCTTTGTCGTGACGGATCATGAACGTGAGGTGGCCCTTCGCATCGAAGAAGCCACCGGAAGAGGCTGTACCTTTCTTCATGGACAAGGCTCATTCTCATTAGATGACAAGAAAATCGTGATGTGCGCCTGTAACAACAGCCAGGTGGTTCCCATACGTAGAGCCATTCATGAAGTGGATTCAGGTGCGTTTCTAATCATAACGGATTCCAATGAAGTGTACGGGGAAGGCTTTAAGGAAATTGGCGGTCAGTGGTAATGCTTCTCTTTTCCGGATACATGGTCAACGATGCTGTCTTCTTTTAAAAAGCTGGCTCTTTTTACACTGTCCGTTCCAAATTTATTACGTATGGTGTCAACTGCCTTTTCCATCTCTTTTCTCTTTCTGGACTGCTCCGATTCAAATAAATTCAGCTGGCAGTATCCTTCGTCCGTAATTTTAGTGGTACGGACACCGATCAGGCGCAGAGGAGTCTTGTCCCAGAAATCCTTTATCAGTTTACAGGCGGTCTCATAAATGATGGACGTAGAATCCGTAGGATTGTTTAATGTCATCTGATGAGACTGGCTGTGAAAATCCCAGTCTTTTATCTCCACACAAACACAGTCACACAGCACGCGGTCCTGACGGAGTCTGGCCCCTACGGTTTCACATAAAGACAGTAAAACCTGGCAGGCAGCCTCTAAATCGTCAATATCCCTGGAAAGGGTGGTGCTGTTTCCGTATCCTTTATTCAAGGGCTCCCGTTCCTCTACAGGCTCATGATCAATCCCACAAGCGTAATTATGAATGAGAATGGCATATTTCTCTCCAAGAAGGTGCTTTAAGTAACTGACCTTACAGGCAGCCAGCTCCCCGATGGTGTGAATGCCAATGCTTTTCATTTTTTTTCTGGCGGAATGCCCTACAAAAAATAACTCTCCAATGGGAAGGGGCCACATCTTTTTCTCGATTTCATGGGAGAACAGAGTATGGCACATATCTGGCTTTTTAAAGTCTGAAGCCATCTTAGCCAGAAGCTTATTCGGTGCAATTCCTATATTTACGGTAAAGCCAAGCTCCTTAGCCACTCGTTCCCGTATCTGATTGGCTACGGTAAGAGGAGGTCCGAATAAGTGAATGGTGGAAGTCATATCAAGGAAGGCCTCGTCAATGCTGAATTTTTCAATATCAGGTGTGTAGTCGGACAAAATGTCCATGAGCTGCCGGGATTTTCTGATATAAGTATCAAAGTGAGGCGGTACGATCTTAAGCTCAGGACATTTTTTTAAGGCATGAACGAGAGGTTCTCCAGTGGTGATCCCATATTTTTTTGCTGGTATGGATTTAGCCAGAACGATTCCATGTCTTGCTTTTTCATCGCCTCCTACTGCGGAGGGAATGGTGCGTAAGTCAAGAGCTTTTGGGTCTTTTTCCAGTCGGTCTACAGATTCCCAGCTTAAAAATGCAGAATTAACATCAATGTGAAAAATCAGTCGGTTTTGTTCCATGACAGACTCCTTTCTTATGATTCTTATTATACCGAAAATACGTTCGAAAAGTAAAGGGAATATTTAAAAAAACTATTGAATAGGATAAAATAAAGTCAAGCGGGAGGCTCTTTCATGAGGCATGTCATAAGAGCATTTCTGGCGGCCGCCTTTGTTCTGCTTCTGGTACTAGGAACTGTGGTGTTTCAGCTGAAAGAAACAAGGACTGTCAATGGAAAAGTAACAGTAGAAGAAGATAAAGTACAACAGTCCGTCCAGACAAAGGATGAATTAAACCTTTATGCTCAGTCTGCGGTATTAATGGATGCCTCGACGGGCCGCGTCTTATATGGGAAGAATGAGGACATTATTCGTCCCATGGCAAGTACAACAAAGATTATGACCTGTATTATCGCCCTGGAGTATGGAAATCTTTCCGATGAGGTAATTGCAAGTCAGAATGCAGCATCTCAGCCAAAGGTTCATCTTGGAGTTTACAAAGGAGAAAAATTCCTTTTAAAAGACCTTCTTTACAGCCTGATGCTGGAATCCCACAACGATGCTGCAATGATGATTGCAGAGCATGTGGGCGGCAGTATGGAGGGCTTTGCCCAGATGATGAATCAAAAGGCAAGAGATTTGGGATGCAGCAATACATATTTTATTACGCCAAATGGACTGGACGCCAAGGAAGAAAAAGATGGACAGGTGAAAGAGCATTCCACTACTGCGGCAGACCTTGCCAGAATCATGAATTACTGTATCGGACAGTCTCCGAAAAAAGAGGAATTCTTAGAGATCACAGGAACCCAGAATTATTCCTTTCAGGATCTGGACCGAAAAAGAAATTTCAGCTGCATCAATCATAATGCACTTTTAAACTCTATGAACGGCGCCTTTTCCGGAAAAACCGGTTTCACTGGAGGAGCCGGATATTCCTATGTGGGGGCCTTAAAAGACGATGGAAGAGTATTTACCATCGCACTATTAGGCTGCGGCTGGCCGCCCCACAAAACCTACAAGTGGTCCGATGCCAGAAAGCTGTTCCAGTACGGACTGGATCGTTACCGTTATAAAGATGTATTTCAGGAGACCCGATTTGATGATATATATGTAAAAAATGGAGTCCCCACATCCGGACGGCTGGAAGACCCGGTCATGATCTCCTGTGGAATCAGTGATTCTGAGGAGAAAAGCTTAAAAATGCTTTTGGCTGATGATGAGAAAATAACGGTGGAGGCAGAAATTCCAAAGGAATTAAAGGCACCTGTCACAAAAGGTCAGACCGTTGGGTCCGTGGTATACCGATTAAATGGAGAAGTATTAAAAAGCTATCCAGTTTGTTTGAAGGAGGGCGCAGACCGATTGACCCCTCTTTGGTATGCAAAGACCATTATAAAAGATTATCTGTCCATGCCAGGTGTTAAATCAATATTTCCTTTCTATTAGAAAATCCTTATGTTATACTGGAGAGAGTTACTGTCAGTGTGATTGCGATTGGAGGATGACATAAAGATGAAAGAATCAGAAATTAACAGCTACGGACGAATCCGTCTTGAGAAGCTTCCCAATACAAGAGATTTGGGTGGAATTAGGACCATAGACAAAAGGAGCATTCTTCCCAGAAGGCTGATACGAAGCGGCACCTTATTTGAAGCCACGACTGGTGATATTCAGATTCTGTCTGAGGAATGTAGAGTTGGTACTGTCATTGATTTTAGAACAGAGACAGAACGTAAGCAAAAGCCTGATCCGGAGATTCCGGGAATATTAAATATATTCAATCCCATTCTTGATGAAAAAACAGTAGGCATTACCATGGAAGAAGAGGAAGCAAAAGAGAAAAAAGAATTATTTTCAGGAATTATTAATCATGCGGCGTCCCTTGGAGGGAAACCGGAATCATATATCACAAAGCTTTATGAGGATCTTGTACTCAGCGATTCTGCAGCAAAGCAGTACGGCCGTTTCTTTGATTTGTTATTAGAAGCGGATGACCGGGCTGTGCTCTGGCACTGTAGTGCAGGAAAAGACCGGGTAGGAATTGGAACAGCACTCTTATTATCGGCACTGTCCGTGGACCGTGAGACCATTGTAAAGGATTTTGTGCTGACAAATGCTTATGTGATGGATGGGGCAGAAGCGGTAGCCACCATGGTCAGAAAGAGTACCGGAGACCATGTACTGGCTGACTGTGTCCGTGTTCTCTTAACGGTATCGGAAGAGTATATTAATCAGGCATTCCATGCCATTGATTCCTGCTACGGTACCATAGATTCCTATCTTACAAAACGGCTTGGTCTGTCTGAGGAAAAAAAGAATCTGTTAAGACAAAAGTTTCTAACTGCCGGTTTGGCGGAATAAAAGATTCCTATAAAATAAAAATCACCCTGATTACAAGCCATTTTAATGTCTTGCGGTCAGGGCATTTTTGTAAGCAGCTTAAAGCTTATGTCTGATATTATCGAATGGTGGCCAATGATTTATCTTAAGCATTTAAAATAAGACAATCCCCATCCTGCAGAAAAGTCTGCCCGTCTGGTATCAGTGTCTTACCAGCCCTCCGAACAAGAAAGATTAAGGTATCTCCAGGCAAGGTCAGCTCGCTGATCTTTTGGTCCACCCAAGGGTGATATGGTCCAATCTGTACTTCTCGAAGCTTCATGTTGTTATCTGTATACGCAGGGGTGTTTAAGATAATGGAATCATCTGCAAGAACCATGGTGTCACCCCTTGGTATCAGAGTTTTACCATCTCTTATGATCATCACCGCCATCATCCCGTTTGGAATGACAATATCCTTTAAGGTCTGATTGATCCAGGGATGCCCCTCGGGCAGCCGGATCTCGGTCAGATTAACAGCCGGATCCTCGCTGTAATCGTTAAAGGTACGAAAGATATTGTCGGTAGCTCCGATTACGTTCAGTTTTTTTGCCATCCATGGAAGCAGAGAACCCTGAAT
Source organism: Lacrimispora xylanolytica (assembly GCF_026723765.1). Taxonomy (NCBI): domain Bacteria; kingdom Bacillati; phylum Bacillota; class Clostridia; order Lachnospirales; family Lachnospiraceae; genus Lacrimispora; species Lacrimispora xylanolytica. Next base: position 3,038,786 of record NZ_CP113524.1, on the reverse strand, counting down.
GGAAACAGAGAGGAGACAGACGCAAAAAACAATATGAAAAATATCAAGCTCTAAGGCAGATGGGCTCAGTACGGCAAGTATGGCAAATACGATGGAGACTGCACCTCTAAGACCAGCCCAAGAGATAAGGAGCTGCTGGCGGATTGGCACTTTAAAAGGTGTCAGAATACAAAAGACCACCAGAGGTCTGGCGATAAAAAGCATGAATGCCCAGATACCCAGAGAGGGCAGGATAACAGGAGTGATTCTGGAAGGGAAGCATAATAGACCGAGAAGGAAAAACAATACGATCTGCATCATTCCGGTGATCCCGTCAAAGAAATGAACCATTTCCGCTTTGTAATGTATCTTGCTGTTTCCTATTATAATACCGGCAATGTATACGCTTAAAAATCCATTTCCGCCCACGGAATTGGACAAGCCATAGGTCAAAAGAGCCACGGAAAGGCCAAAGATAGGAAGCATCTCCCTGGACCTGAAATGTTCCATGCGGAAAATAAAATATCCTGCACAGCCTGCAATCGCTCCGAAAAGAAGTCCGAATAAAACCTCTTCTCCAAAGATAATGCCTACAGAAGCAGGAGAACTTTTCCCATTCATGATTCCAAGAACAATAATGGTAAGCATATAGGAAACCGGGTCATTGCTTCCGCTTTCTACTTCAAGAACAGATGCCATGCCATTGACTAAATTCAACTTTTTAACTCGTAATATGGAAAATACGCTTGCGGCGTCCGTTGAGCTTAAAATGGAGCCAATTAAAAATCCTTCAAGCAGGGTGGTTTTTAAAACGAAGTAACAAAAGAACGCGGTCAGAACAGCCGTGAGAATCACGCCTAAGCTGGAAAGTATAATAGACTTGGCGGCTACCGGCTTTGCTTCGTGCCAGTTGGTACAGAATCCGCCGTAGAACATGATGAAAATCAGTGCGATGGAGCAGATGGTTTCAGAAAGTGCATAGTCAGAAAAGTTGATTCGAAAGATGCCGTCGGTACCAAACATCATGCCCAACAGGATAAAAAGAAGCAGTGACGGAACGCCGATGCGGTACGATAAGTTACTTGCCAGAATGCAGAGAATGCAGATGATGGCGGCTACGATTAGGTATATTTCCATGAATTCCCTCCTTGATTTCGATGTCTGTAAACAAGTATAACATAAAATTCCAGGATAAGAAAAGAAGAAAATAAATTGTAGAAAATAAAAACACGTGATATAGTATGTATGTTTCTTACATAAGGGAAAGGAAGTATTATGGTATGGATATTAAAAAAATAGCGACAGTTATGGCGGGTAATACCATATATGCCCTGGCAGTTTCTCTGTTTATTCTTCCGGGCGGTTTGATCACTGGTGGTACGACCGGACTTGCGCTGGTGGCTTACCATCAGTTTCATATACCGGTAGCTGCTTTTGTGGCGGTCTTTAATATAATCATGTTTGCAGCCGGAGTCATGGTACTTGGGAAAGCATTTGCATTTACTACATTGATCAGTACCTTTTATTATCCATTTATTCTCGGAATCTTTGAGCGAATCCTGGGAAGTGGAAGGGTGACCGATGACCGTATGCTGGGGACCGTATTTGCAGGGCTATTAATAGGAGCAGGAATCGGTATGGTTATTCGGGCCGGAGCGTCTACCGGAGGCATGGATATCCCGCCTCTGATCCTAAATAAAAAAAGGCATTTGTCTGTTTCCGTAACCATGTCCGTGTTTGACTGTTTGATCCTTTTTTCCCAGATGATCTTTTCTAATAAGGAACAAATTCTTTATGGAATTCTGCTGGTACTTATTTATACCATGGTTCTTGATAAGGTGCTTTTAATTGGAAGGAATCAGATGCAGGTCAAGATTGTCAGCGAAAAATATGAAGAAATCAATCAGATGATCCAGGAGAAAATGGACCGGGGAACCACTCTTTTAGGGAGTGAAGGCGGTTATTTGAGACAGGCGTCCTTTACCGTGCTTACCGTGATTTCAGGAAGGCAGCTGTCTAAGCTCAATGATCTGGTGATGAGTATTGATCCCCAGGCCTTTATGATCATAAATCAGGTAAATGAAGTAAGGGGAAGAGGCTTTACTCTTCATAAAGAATACAGACGAAGATAAGAAGAAATTACGGATTCTTACAGAATACAGTCTAAGGTTTACAGTTTTGAAAACTCTATTGACTTACATTCTTTTCAGGTGCTATACTGTGGCCGAAGAAAAAGACAGGACGCAGGGAGGAACCAGGAAATGATCAGGAATAAAACCAGTTGTATCTGTTTTGCCATTTGTATGGCGGCAGTGTTAATAACTGGCTGCGGCAGCAGGAAAGCTGTAGATTCCGTCGGGACCCCAGGGATAACAACGGAATCAGAAACTGCGGCCAACGAAATGGATAAAGCCATGATACAGGAAGATGTTTCAGCAGACGAAGGCCAGGAAGGGCCGGGAGCAATGGAAAGCAGCGAAAGTCCGGGAACGGATAAAAAGTCAGAGGCATTTGCAGAGAAGGTTCAGGAAGCAATTGCTGACCGGGATCTGGAGGCGCTGGCAGACTTATTATTATATCCATGTAAATTTATTAGCATGGATAAAGAAACCATTGTATTTGAAAAAAAAGAAGATTTATTAAAGCTGAATCCTGATATGATATTTGGAGATGATTTAATGGTGGCGGTAGCTAACGTGGATACAGGTTCCCTTAATACCAAAGATGAGAAAATCGTTCTTGGGGAAGGCGAATCCAGAATCACATTTCAGACAAGCCAGGATGGAAGCATAGGAATAATAGAAATCAAAGAATAGCTATGTTAAATTTTAACAAAATTTATTGTCGAAAATATACAAAACGCCGGATATCTCGACATATTACGTCAAAATGATTAGCAACCACGAGAACAGGGAACTATTAATTGTGAAAACCACATAGTTTCCTGTTCTTTTTTTGTTAAAAATAGCTTGTAAATCATCAGGTTACATTATACAATTATAATCGGCAGAAATTAGTGTTAATTATAATTCTTCGGTTTCCTATCGGATAGAATTATATATTTATTACAAAATGGAGGATTGCAAAATGAGTAATTCAACACAAACATCAGCAAGTAATCGAATTCATGCTTTGCTTGATGAGAACAGTTTTGTTGAAGTTGGCAGCTATGTAACAGCTAGGAGCACTGACTTTAACATGTCAGCAAAGGAAACTCCGGCTGACGGTGTTGTTACTGGCTACGGTACAATTGATGGCTGTCTTGTTTATGTGTACAGCCAGGATGCATCCGTTCTCGGCGGATCAGTTGGAGAGATGCATGCAAAAAAAATCACAAAACTTTACAATATGGCTATGAAGACAGGCGCTCCAGTCATTGGTCTGGTTGATTGTGCAGGCTTAAGACTTCAGGAAGCAACTGATGCATTAAACGGATTTGGTGAATTGTATATGAGCCAGACACTGGCATCTGGCGTAATTCCGCAGATTACAGCAGTATTTGGCGCTTGCGGCGGCGGTATGGCTGTTTCAGCGGCTATGGCAGACTTTACATTCATGGAAACTAAGGGTGGAAAGCTGTTTGTTAACGCTCCTAACGCCATTTCTGAAAATTATGCTGAGAAGTGCAACACAGCATCTGCAGACTTCCAGAGCAAAGAAACTGGTTTGGTAGACTTTACTGCTGAAGGTGATGAGATCCTGACAGGAATCAGAATCCTTGTTTCCATTCTTCCGGCTAATAACAAAGATGACCTTTCTTACAGCGAATGCAATGATGATTTAAACCGCGTCTGCTCCGATCTGTCAAATTATGTAGGTGATACAACCATCGTGCTTACCCAGATTTCCGATGAACATTTCTTTATGGAAACAAAGAAGGATTATGCTCCTTCCATGGTAACTGGTTTTATCCGTTTAAACGGTGAGACCATTGGCTGTGTTGCAAACAAGACAGAAGCTTATGATGAAAGCGGCGTGAAAACTGCTCAGTATGATGCTGTTTTAACGGCTGAGGGCTGTACTAAGGCAGCAGAATTTGTTGATTTCTGCGATGCATTTAACATTCCTCTTCTTACCCTTGTTAATGTAAAGGGATATGAAGCAACGAAGTGTGCAGAGAAGGCAATTGCCAAAGCTTCTGCAAAACTGACCTATGCATTTGCTAATGCAACTGTTCCGAAAGTAACCGTTGTAATCGGCAACGCATTTGGTACTGCATATCTGACCATGAACAGCAAATCCATCGGTTCTGACGTTGTATACGCTTGGGAGAATGCCTCTATTGGCATGATGGATGCAGAATCAGCGGTTAAGATCATGTATGCGGATGAAATTGCAAAGGCTGACAATGGAAAAGCTCTTATTACAGAAAAGGCTGAGAGTTATAAGCAGGCTCAATCAAGCGCTGTAGCAGCAGCAAAAAGAGGTTATGTTGATGATATCATCGATGCCAGCGAAACAAGAGCAAGAGTTGCAGCTGCATTTGAGATGTTATTTACAAAAAATGAGGATCGTCCCGCGAAAAAACATGGCACGATTTAGAATGAGGTGACAGGAATATGAAACTGAATTTGAAACGAGTAGCAATGGGACTTAGTTTGGCTGTCTGCCTCTTTTCATTCTCTATAAGCAGTAAGGCTGATACGGAACCAAAGCAGGTTGATGCTAACGCTCAGTCACAGCTTGAGCAGATTCCGGAACCACTTCTGCAGATGTTTGTAGATTTAAAAGAAGAAGAAGTGGAAAAGTTTAAGTCTCAGGCAGAGCAGGCGGCTGTTCTGTCTCAGGCAGCAGAGTCCTGGCAGAGCTTAAAGCCAGAGCTGGGTGCACTGGTATCCATCGGAGATGATGTTGCTATTACGACCACTCCAGAAGGATACAATGCAACCGTGAATGCTGTTTTTGAAAAGAAAAGTATGGAATTCACAGTGGCTATGGACTCCTCTTTAACAAAGGTACTTTCTGTGACCTTTACTCCAGAAAAGAGTAGTAACAGTCAGGAAGATTTATACGGATGGCTGGCAGTTGGAGCTATCGTACTTGTACTGGCAATTATCGGTGTGCGTAAGTACAGTGGCGGATCCGAAGGTGATTCCTCCGAAGGAACGAGTGCGCCAGCAGCTGTTGCACCAGCAGCATCTCCAGCACCGGTAAATGCAGCAATTCCTGCAGAAGTAAATTTAGTCGATGATCTGGAACTGGTAGCTGTTATTACTGCTGCAATAGCAGCAAGCACAGGCAGCTCACCAAGCAGCCTGGTTGTTCGTTCAATCAGACGCTCACCAGTTAATAATTGGAAAAAAGCTTAAATAATCAGGAGGATTTTCATCATGAAAAATTATACAATTACAGTGAATGGTAATGTTTATGCCGTAACAGTAGAAGAGGGAATTACACAGGCAGCAGTAGCTAGAACAGTGGCAGCAGCACCGGCTCCAGTAGCAGCAGCTCCAGCACCAGCAGCAGCACCGGTTGCCGCAGCTCCAGCACCAGCAGCACCAGCAGGTTCTCAGGGTTCTGTCACAGTCCCAGCTCCAATGCCAGGTAAGATCCTTGGTGTTAAAGTGAGCGTAGGTCAGGCAGTGAAAAAAGGAGATGTACTTGTTATTCTTGAAGCTATGAAGATGGAAAATGAAATCGTAGCACCTTCTGATGGTACTGTTGCAAGCATCAATGTATCAAATGGTGATGCAGTAGAATCTGGCGCGACATTAGCGACACTGAACTAAGACGATAAGGCCGGCAGTTACTGCCGGCATATGTATGGCTCAGATCAGAGCAGAATTAACATTGACCAGGAGGTAAGACAATGGCAGAAATAGAGAAAAAGCCGGTCAAGATTGTAGAGACAGCCCTTCGTGATGCTCATCAGTCTTTGATTGCTACAAGAATGACAACCGATCAGATGCTTCCGATCGTAGAGAAGATGGATCAGGTTGGATATCATGCAGTAGAGTGCTGGGGCGGCGCAACCTTTGATGCGTGCCTTCGCTTTTTAAAGGAAGATCCCTGGATCAGACTTAGAAAGTTAAGAGATGGCTTTAAGAATACAAAGTTACAGATGCTTTTCCGTGGACAGAATATTTTAGGTTACAATCACTATGCTGATGATGTTGTAGAATACTTTGTACAGAAATCTCTGGCTAATGGTATTGATATCATCCGTATCTTTGACTGTTTAAATGATATCCGCAACTTACAGACAGCTGTAAGCGCATGTAATAAAGAGAATGGTCACGCTCAGGTAGCGTTAAGCTATACTCTGGGTGATGCATACACTCTGGATTACTGGAAAGATATCGCAAAGAGAATCGAAGACATGGGAGCTTCTTCCATCTGTGTAAAGGATATGGCAGGTCTGTTAACTCCTTACAAAGCAGAAGAGCTGATCAGTGCTCTTAAGGAATCAACTAAGCTTCCTATCGATGTTCATACCCACTACACCTCTGGTGTTGCTTCCATGACATACTTAAAGGCAGTGGAAGCTGGATGCGATATCATCGATACCGCAATGTCACCACTTGCACTTGGAACCAGCCAGCCAGCAACTGAGGTTATGGTTGAGACATTCCGTGGCACACCATATGATACAGGCTTTGACCAGAATCTTCTGGCTGAAATCTGCTCTTATTTACAGCCAATCCGTGAGGAAGCATTAAAGAGCGGATTATTAAATCCAAAGGTTCTTGGCGTAGATATCAAGACATTACAGTATCAGGTACCTGGCGGTATGCTTTCTAACCTGGTTAGCCAGTTAAAAGAAGCAGGCCAGGAAGATAAATATATGGAAGTTCTTCAGGAAATTCCAAGAGTAAGACAGGACTTAGGAGAAGCTCCTCTTGTAACTCCTTCTTCTCAGATCGTTGGTACACAGGCAGTATTAAATGTTATCGGCGGCGAGCGTTATAAGATGGTTACAAAAGAGACAAGAAAGATGTTCTTAGGTGAATTCGGCCAGACAGTAAAACCGTTCAATGCTGAAATTCAGAAAAAAGTCATTGGAAACGAGACTCCGATTACCTGTCGTCCGGCAGATAACATTGAGCCACAGCTTCCGAAGTTTGAGAAGGAATGTGCACAGTGGAAACAGCAGGATGAGGATGTGTTATCCTACGCTCTGTTCCCAACAGTAGCAAAAGAATTCTTTGAATACCGTGCAGCTCAGCAGACTGGTGTTGATGTAACAGTAGCCGACAAGGAAAGCAAGGCATATCCGGTATAATAAATAAGTTTAAGGCTCCCCGGCAAGGGGAGCCTTATTTTTGCTTTCTTATATGGTTAACTGTTTTCCATAGACAGCTTTCTTATGATCTCTGTGTGGTGAGGATAGCTTTTTAAAAGCTCCTCTCTATTTAATAATTCAAAGTCTTCAAAGTCAAAGCCAGGGGAAACCATACAGCCCACCAGAGCAAATCCTTCTTTATTCATGGCAGAGCCAAATATATATCCACTTGGAACCAGAACCTGAGGGCATTCTCCCCGATCTAAATCTAAGCCCAGATCCCTGGTGATTAATTCACCTTCTGGAGTTATCATATATATGGTCAATGAGGAACCTGCATGATAATACCACATTTCATCGGATTTTAACCGGTGGAAATTGGAAACTTCACCGTCTCTTAAAAGAAAATAGATGCTTGTCCATAATTTTCGTGTTTTTCTGGTATCGGCTTCGGTCGCGTTTACCGGAATATAATCATCAGAAGCTTCTATTTCTTTAAAGAAGCCGCCCTCCTGATGAGGGATCATATCCAGTTTTTCAATAAAATAATCTGCTGTATTCATTAATCGTCATATGATGGCTCCTGCATCATATCTCCTTTCCTTCCCTTTTGTTTTAACTTAGTCTATCACACCATATCCTTGTTTTCAAGGTATCGCTATGATGCTTAAGTGATTCTTAAAACTATAAAGATTTTCTTACAAATAATTCCAATTGTCTGAACTTTGGACGATTTGGTTGACACATGGTATGATTTGTCATTATAATAAATAAATGGATGATTTACATATAATTGTTAAGTTTAAAATACATAAGGTCATATTGGGAGAAACAGATGAAAAAGTACAAAAAAGCTCGTAAGCTGGCTATTATATTAGCCAGTGTTCTGGTGTTGGATTCCAGCGTTGGAGTTATTACGCCATACATAAATGCGTATGCTTACACAGAGAGGTCGGCCACGGTGAATGCTACTTCACTTAATGTGAGGAGCGGGCCCGGTACGACCTATTCTATCGTTACAAAACTGACCAACGGAGCCTCCGTAACCGTAACAGATGAAAAAAATGCAACGGACGGCGCGCTATGGTATCAAATTCGTTTTTCCAATGCAAGCGGTCAAAAGGTTACCGGCTATGTATCAAAAAGTTATTTAACGTTTCCTGCTTCCTACACCCAGGATGGGAACTTTGAATCCCAGCTTTCCGCGGAAGGATTTCCGGAGAGCTATAAGGTGCGCCTTCGTGAGCTCCATGCACAGCACCCTCAGTGGGTTTTCCGTGCCCAAAAGACCAATCTTGACTGGAATACAGCGGTCAGGGAAGAAAGTCAGGTAGGAAAGACCCTGGTACATACCAGCAGCATGTCCTCCTGGAAGTCCATGCTAAGCGGTGCCTATAACTTCGATACCAGCACCTGGGTAGGCTTTGACGGCAGCAGCTGGGTAACAGCATCAGAAGATATTGTAAAATACTATATGGATCCCAGAAATTTTCTGGACGAAACAAATGTATTTCAGTTCTTAAGCCATTCCTATGACAGCAATAAGCAGACCATGGATGGGCTGCAGACCATGACGAAAGGAACCTTTTTATCCGGCAGCTCCCAAAGCGGCGGAGGTTCCAATGATTCCACCGGTACTTCAAATCCCACCGGAGGTTCTCAAAATGTAGGACCTGGCGCAGCTGTAAGTCCTGCTACCGGAGGAGCTCCCCAAAGCTCCGGATCCGGGAATGTAAGCTTAGAGGCACCTCACGCTTCCATAACACCTAAGAATCCTCAGGTTCTTATGGAATACGGACCAGGAGCCAGCCTTACGGGTCCGTCCTCAACAGCTCCTTCCAACAATACCACCGGTACCGGTACCGGCAGTTCCTCTTATGCAAACATGATCATGAATGCCGCCACCCAGTCCGGGGTTAACCCTTACGTTCTTGCTGCTATGATTATACAGGAACAGGGATCCGCAGGAAATGGAAAAAGCGTATCCGGAACAGAGTCGGGGTATGAGGGATTTTATAATTTCTTTAACATTGAAGCCTATCAGTCAGGAAGCATGTCAGCGGTTCAAAGAGGTTTATGGTGGGCCTCCCAAACAGGTAATTACGGAAGACCATGGAATTCCCCTGAAAAATCAATTTTGGGCGGAGCTTTATATTATGGTAATAACTATGTAAAAGTTGGGCAGGATACATTTTATCTGAAGAAGTTTAATGTACAGGGTGCAAACTTATATAAGCATCAGTACATGACCAATGTACAGGGCGCAGCTTCAGAGGGTGCTGTATTTTCAAAAGCATATAACAGCGATATGAAAAAAACGGCTCTTGAGTTTAAGATTCCGGTCTACAATAATATGCCGGAAACTCCCTGCAGTCAGCCAACAGGTGATGGAAATCCCAACAATATGCTTGCAGGCTTAAGTGTGGACGGCTTTGTAATGACACCTACCTTCCACAGAGATACCCTGGAATACAATTTAATTGTTGACCCTACGGTATCTAACATTAAGATATCTGCTTCAGCGTTAAATTCTGCCTCCTCTGTGAGCGGAACCGGAACCGTAGCACTTCAAAATGGCAATAATGATATTAAAATATCCGTAACAGCTCAAAATGGAACGGTAAGGGAATATATCCTTCACGTAGTACGTCAGAATAATGGTCCGACCTATTCTTCTGGTGTGGGAGGCAGCAGTTCAGGCAGCACGCCCAGTAACCCGGGAAGCAGTAGTTCAGGGAGCAGCGGATCCAGTGGCAGCAGCGGATCCGGAAACAGCGGTGGACCTGGAAGCAGCGGACCTGGCAAAACAAGTACCAATGAGTCTGGTAACAAGGGAACGCCAGGAGGAAGCAATGTAACCATTGCTCCTGTAGGCAGTACCAGTATCTCCGTGCAGACTTCCACCGGTGTCATCACACAGGGACCGGGAGGAAGTAAACCGGTGACAGCGCAGGTAACAGAGACTTCATCACAGACACAGGCCCAGGAAACTGCCGCCGCGCACGCTGCCTCCGGGACTACAGGAGATATTGATGGGGATGGAAAAGTATCAAGCAAGGATGTGCTAAAGCTTCAGCGTTACCTCCTTGGACTGGAAAAGTTGTCTGAAACAGAAAAAAAGGCCGCTGACTTAAATGGCGACGGCAAGATCGATTCAAAGGATCTTCTGGTATTAAAAAAGAAGGTTCTGGGACTTTAATGCCCTGCAGAAATAGGAGACAATATGAATAGGAAACTGAAAAAACTTTTAATCAGTGTGATGACCGCCTTCATGATAGCTGTCGTAGGACCTTTCGGTCAGATGATATCCTGGGCCTCCAACACAAAGATCTCATTTTCAGACCCATCGGTCATGGTGGGAAATGATGTGACTGTTAATATGAAGGTGACCAGTGATACTGCACTGGGGACAGCAGAGGTCATGCTGTCGTATGATCCGGGGATTTTAGAATTTGTAAGCGGGACCAGTGCCAACGGCGGCGCAGGAGCCATTAAAATTTTAGGTACCATGGATTCTGCAGACCAGAAAACATTTAATTTTAGCCTTAAGTTTAAAACCTTACAGGCGGGCAATGCCCAGATCAAGGTAACCTCTCAGGAAATTTACGATGTAAATTCCCAGGCACTGTCTCTTAGCAAACAGGGGAGTGCAACCGTAAAGGTCACTTCACCGGCAACGGTTTCCAAGGATGCCACTTTAAAATCCTTAAAAATCTCACCTGGAACCCTGTCACCGGCATTTTCGGCTGCTGTGGATCAATATACAACCGAAGTAGATGCCAACACCTCTGATTTAGTAGTCAATGCTGTGGCAGCCAATGCTGGGGCAAACGTAGCGCTTGAGGGTGATAAAGGGTTAAAAGCGGGAGAAAACAAGGTTGTTGTCAAAGTAACAGCCGAAGACGGCCAGACCATAAAGAACTATACCATAACCGTGAAAAAACCAGAAGGCGGAGAATCCGTTCGTGAAACCAATGAAAATGGCGAGACGAAAGAAGCGGAATTTGCTGACACAAAGGTAACGGTAAATGGAACGGAATACGACATTGCAACCTCCTTTGATGAAGCATCTCTTCCAGAAGGATTTGAAGCAGCAACTTATTCCTATAAGGGCACTGATGTAATGTCGGGTAAAGGACTGGAAAAGGATCTTCTTCTCCTTTATTTAAAGGATGCAGGCGGCAATGGCGGCTTCTTTGTTTACAATGAGAAATCCGATTCCTGGTCTCAGTTTGTACAGGTGGAGACAAGCTCTAAGGCTATTGTAATTATTCCTCTTGATACAGATACCAAAGTACCGGAAGGCTTTACAGAACGAAGCGTGGATATTGATGGCGTCCGTGTGACAGGCTGGGTGGCAAAAACTGAGGCAGAACCGGAATATTGTGTATTCTACGCCATGAACTGGAATGGAGAAAAAGAATTCTACCGTTACGATTTAAAAGAAAAGACGATTCAAAGGTATTTTGCATCAGGAGTATCAGGTGACGAGTATACAAAGCTGGCAAAGACCTATGAAGCACTTCGAAAAGATTACAGCATGCAGTTTTATATTCTTATTGCTGTCAGCGTAATGGCCTTGGTTCTCCTGGTAATCGTTATCTTACTATTAAGAAAAGGAAATAACGGCTCAGGAAGGGATCGTTCCGTAAAAGGAGATCCGGAAGGCAGTAACCGTTTTTATAAAGATCCGGAGGAGGCTCCGGAAAGCAGAATTAAACGGTACAGCCGGGAAGAATTTGACCGGGAATCCTTTGAAACCATACCAGAGGTTAAGCGGCCTGAAAGAAACATGGACAAGCCGGTACAAAATCCGGTACAGGAACTGGAAGAGGATGATGATTTTATTGTGGAATCCAGCCTTGAAGATGTGGAGAGAAATCTGTCCTCCCATGTGTCTCATGGCCAGTCACGTAAAAGACCGACACAGCCCAGGAGGCCAGATAACGGGCAGTCATCTGAACCGGTAAAAAAGGATGATCAGGACGAAGAAGACGATTTTGAATTTATGGATCTTGATGATTGATAATAGATAGTTAAATAAATAAGCTGCTGCATGGGAACGGAATAATCCGGGCATGCAGCAGCTTATATTTATGATAAAACAACTTTCTAATAAAAAAATTTTGCATTTACAGATACAAAAGGAAAATATGGAAGTGATGCAGAATAAAATGGAAATAATCAAAAAAGGATAATTTTAATCATGAAAAAACCATGAAAACTGGAGAGGATAAGACTATTGAAAAAATAAGTGATGTGTGCTAATATTCATATAACAGATATAACGAAAGATGGTGAAATTATGTTTTTGCAAATTGATTTTAACAGTGACGAAGCGATCTACATCCAGCTTCGAAACCAGATAATCATAGGAATCGCCACAGAAAGTATCAGAGAAGGGGATCCCCTGCCTTCCGTACGCCAGATGGCCGACAACATAGGAATTAATATGCATACGGTAAATAAGGCGTATACTGTGCTGAAACAGGAAGGCTTTGTAAAGCTTGACCGCCGCAAAGGTGCCGTTGTATCTCTGGATGTGGATAAGATCCAGGTTCTTGACGAGATGCGCAGAGACTTGAGCGTAGTATTGGCTCGGGGCATCTGTAAGAATGTGTCATGTGAAGAAATGCACCAGCTGGTAGATGAGATATTCCAGTCATTTATAAAAGACCAGAGGGAAGAGTAATTCACTGGATTGGAGGTTCATTATGTTATGCGAGAGATGTAAGATTCGCGAAGCAAATATTCAATATACGGAAGTAGTGAATGGAGTGAAGAAGGAACATCATTTTTGTGCCCAGTGTGCGAAAGAGATGGATTTTGGAGTATACGCAGCTATATTTGACGGAGAATTCCCGATTGGAAAGCTACTTTCCGGCCTTTTAGGAATCGAAGATGATAATCAGGGACCTGATAAGCTTCATCAGATTTCCTGTCCCACCTGCAGCACTACTTATGATACCTTTGTCAGGGACAGCAGATTTGGGTGTGCGGACTGTTACAGTGTTTTCGGTCCTCTTATGGAGGACAGCATCAAGCAGCTTCAGGGAAGCCTGCACCATACTGGTAAATCTCCTGTTTACCAAAATACAGAGGATGAAGGCGAAAAGGGCGGAAAGACAAGCGGTAAAGTATTGGCCAAAGGAGTAACTGAAGAGGAAAAAGAATTATCAGAGCTGGATTCCAGACTAAAAGAAGCATTACGTTTTGAAGATTACGAAACCGCAGCGGTCTGCCGTGATCGAATCAGAGAACTTAGGAAAGGAAATGAGACGAATGCATAGATGGTATGAGCAAAATCCTGCCGGACGCCCTGGAATTATAAGCAGCCGGATCCGTCTTGCAAGAAATTTACAGGAATATCCGTTTCCTGCAAAGCTTGATGACAAAGTGAGTACGGAACTGGTTCACCGACTGGAATTCGGTTTAAAAGATGTTGGTGAAATGGAAGAGAAAAAGTTTAAATTCGCCTTGTTAAATGAGATGGAAGAGCTTGACAGATTGGCCTTAAAAGAAAGAAGAGTATTAAATTCTTCAGCTCTAACAAAGAAAAGGCCTTCCGGAATTCTTCTTTCCCAAGAGGAAGATACGGGAATCGTCTTAAACTGTGACGATCATATCAGAATTCAGATGCTTGGAGCCGGACTTTATCTGGAAGAGCTTTGGGAAAAGGCGGATAAGCTTGATGATTACATTAACGAAAGATTTGAATATGCTTTTGATGATCGTTTTGGATATTTAACATCCTTTCCTACCAATGTAGGCACTGGTCTTCGGGCATCTGTTGTGGTTCATCTTCCCATGCTTTCCCAGGGAAGAAAATTTTCCAGTCTGATTGGAGATATGAGCCGTTTTGGAGCCTGCGTTCGGGGCGTTTATGGAGATGTGGAAGAAAACTTCGGATCTCTCTATGAAATCTCCAATTTAAAAACTCTTGGTCAGACGGAACGGGAGATTATCGATACGGTAACGAAAGCCGCCATCCAGCTGACCAATCAGGAGATGCAGGTAAGAAAATTGTCCATACAGAAACGAAAGATTGAAAGAGAAGATGAAGTGTATAAATCATACGGAGTGCTGAAATATGCCAGAAGGCTGACATTTCGGGATTCTATGATTTTCCTGTCCCAGTTGATGGCTGCCTTGTCTGATGAACTAGTAAAGGCAAAGGAAGATGTTTCGGTTTACCGCTTAATGCTTGGAATACAGCCGGCCAATCTGCAGAAAATTTCTGACCGTCCCCTTAGTAAGGAGGAACTGGATATCGCGAGAGCAGAATTTATCCGCAGGGAATTACCGGAATTAAAATAACAGGAGGATGCAATTATGATAGACAGATTTACGACAAAGGCCAGGACGGCCATAAATCTGGCCGTACAGGCAGCAGAACGTCTCGGGCACGGCTATGTAGGAACCGAGCATTTACTGATCGGCCTTCTGGAAGAAGGGAGCGGAGTCGCTTCCAGGGTATTAGAAGAAAATGGTGTAAAAGAAGATAAAGTTTTAAATTTAATCAGCCAGTTGATTGCACCGGATCAGGCTGTCCGTCTCCAGGAAGATGGCGGTTATACTCCCGGCGCAAGAAGAGTATTGGAGAACAGTTACCGGGAAGCGGTTCGTTTTAAGGCTAATTTAATTGGTACGGAACACGTTCTCATTTCTATTATCCGGGACAATGACTGTGTTGCATCCAGATTGTTAAATACCATTGGTGTCAGCGTTCAAAAGCTCTATATTGATGTGCTGGCCGCCATGGGAGAAGATGCTCCAGCCAATAAGGAAGAGCTTATGAAAACACAAAAAAAAGGCAACACACCGACATTGGACAGCTATAGCCGAGATTTGACAGAGCTTGCATTAAAGGGAAAGCTTGATCCGGTCATTGGAAGAGAATCTGAGATCAAGCGCCTCATTCAGATATTAAGCCGCAGAACCAAGAATAATCCTTGCCTCATCGGAGAACCGGGAGTTGGTAAAACAGCGGTTGTAGAAGGTCTGGCACAGATGATAACGGATGGAGATGTCCCTGAGACCATAGCTGGAAAGCGCCTTCTGACCCTTGATTTATCAGGTATGGTAGCTGGCTCCAAATACCGTGGCGAGTTTGAGGAAAGAATTAAAAAAGTAATTGCAGAGGTCATCGAGGATGGAGAAGTTCTTTTATTTATTGATGAGATCCATACCATTATCGGTGCCGGCGGAGCGGAAGGCGCCATTGATGCCTCCAATATATTAAAGCCTTCACTAGCAAGAGGCGAGCTTCAGTTAATCGGAGCCACCACCATAGAAGAGTACCGCAAGTACATTGAAAAGGACTCAGCTCTTGAACGCAGGTTCCAGCCGGTCACGGTAGAGGAACCTTCCGAAGAGGCAGCCATCGGTATCTTAAGAGGCTTAAAAGGACGTTATGAAGATCATCATAGAGTAACCATTACCGATGATGCTGTCAAAGCCGCTGTGAAGCTATCCTCCCGTTATATTAATGACCGTTTCCTTCCAGATAAAGCAATTGATGTAATTGATGAAGCCTCCTCAAAGGTTCGTCTGACCATGTTTACCGAGCCTGCAGAGATTAAAGAACTGGAGCTTGAGATCGAACAGATGGAAGATCAGAAGGAAGGTTTTATTAAGGCAGAGGCTTATGAAAAAGCCGGTGCCGTTAAGAAGAAACAGGAGAAAAAGCGGGAAAAGATTGATAAGATCCGTGAAAAGTGGCAGAAGGAGAAAACCACCAAGAGCCTTACGGTAGATGAGGGAGAGATTGCCGATGTAATCTCAAGCTGGACCAAGATTCCTGTTAGAAAGCTGGAGGAAGGGGAAAGCGAACGCCTTAGAAACTTGGAGAATATCCTTCATGAAAGAGTCATTGGCCAGGAAGAAGCTGTGACTGCTGTTGCAAAAGCCATCCGCCGCGGAAGAGTCGGCTTAAAAGACCCGAAACGTCCAATCGGCTCCTTCCTGTTCTTAGGACCTACTGGTGTGGGTAAAACAGAGCTTTCAAAGGCTCTTTCAGAGGCCATGTTCGGTACGGAAAATGCCCTGATCCGGGTAGATATGTCGGAATACATGGAAAAACACAGTGTCTCAAAGCTGATCGGTTCTCCTCCTGGATACGTTGGATATGATGAGGGCGGCCAGCTAAGTGAAAAGGTGAGAAGAAACCCCTATTCCGTCATCTTGTTTGATGAGATTGAAAAGGCTCACCCCGATGTATTCAATATCCTTTTACAGGTGCTTGACGATGGTCACATCACCGATGCCCAGGGGCGAAAGATTGATTTTAAGAATACAATTATAATAATGACATCCAATGCGGGAGCTGAAACCATCATTTCTCCGAAACGTCTGGGATTTGGTGCAGTCGCCGATGAAAAGGCAGATTACAAGCTGATGAAGGACCGGGTTATGGAAGAAGTGAAACGTCTCTTTAAGCCGGAATTCATTAACCGTATTGATGAGATCATAGTATTCCACCCACTGAACAAAGAGCATATGAAGGATATCGTATCCATTATGCTGAAGGATATTATGAAGCGTACCAAAGAACAGATGAATATTTCTATTATTGTTGAAGAAGATGCAAAGGAATATCTGATTCAGAAAGGCTATGATGAAAAGTACGGTGCAAGACCTCTTAGAAGGACCATACAAAATAGTCTGGAAGATAAGCTGGCGGAGGAGATCTTAAGCGGAACCGTGAAAAACGGGGATGAAGTGGTTGTATCAGCAGATACAGAAGGACTTAAATTTTCTGTCAGAGAGCTTGTAAAATAGCTAGCCATTTTCCGCTCATTCGTGTATAATAGCTACAAGCGAAAGGATCTGTTCTTCGCAATCAGGGATAAGTAAACAAAATACTAGGAGGGCAAACCGATGCCGGTAATTGAAGAATTAATCCGCACTGAACAAGACGGAACAATCAGTTTTGGTAATTACAAATTAGGAGCAAAGTCAAAATTACAGGATTTTGAACACGCAGGTGATTTATATAAAGTAAAGACTTTTTATGAGATAACCAAGCTGGAACGAAACGGCATGTTTGTATACGAGTCTGTACCCGGGACTGCGGTAGAGAATTTTACCGTTTCCAACGATGGTGTAGAATTTTTGGTCGAGGGTGACAAGGATGCTCAGTTAACCATTCAGCTGGCAGAGGATACAGAATATGAGGTTTATGTGGAAGGTGAAGCAGCCGGAAGCGTGAGAACCAATATGAGCGGTAAGCTTTCTGCAAGCGTTGAATTAAATGAGGGTACTCCGGTATCTGTGAAGATCAAACGCAAATAACAGGAATAAGGAAGGGGTTCGGTTCTTATAAAGAGCCGGGCCCCATTTTTTAAGGAGGAAGCAGATGGCAAAAGCTAAGGCAACTGCATTCTTTTGTAAGGAATGTGGATATGAATCCGCAAAGTGGCTGGGACAGTGCCCCGGCTGTAAGGAGTGGAATACATTTGTAGAGGAACTGGTGGGAAAAAAAGAGCCGGTGTCCAAACGAGGAATTGGTTCTGGAGGCGATGGCGGTATCCTGGGAGCAAAGGCGAAGCCCAGCAGGCTCTCGGACATTCATCTTGATGAGCAGGACCGTATGAAGACTGGTTATGAGGAACTGGACCGGGTTCTTGGGGGCGGTGTTGTAAAAGGCTCTTTGGTTCTGGTAGGAGGAGACCCGGGAATCGGGAAATCCACCCTTTTGCTCCAGGTCTGCCGTAACCTTGCCGCTTCCGGACAAAAGGTACTTTACATATCGGGAGAGGAATCCTTAAAGCAGATTAAGCTAAGAGCGAATCGTATCGGGGAAATAACCGGTGATCTTTTATTCCTCTGTGAGACGAGCCTGGAACTGATTGAAGGAGTCATTCGGGAGGAAAAGCCGGATGTAGTGATCATTGATTCTATCCAGACCATGTTCCGGGAAGAGGTTTCTTCTGCACCAGGAAGTGTCAGCCAGGTAAGAGAATCCACCAATATCCTTTTGCAGATCGCAAAGGGTTCAGGAATCGCTGTTTTCATCGTAGGACATGTAACAAAAGAAGGAGTCGTGGCCGGTCCCAGAGTGCTGGAGCATATGGTGGATACGGTGCTTTATTTCGAGGGAGAAAGAAGTGCTTCCTACCGGATTATCCGTGGTGTTAAAAACAGATTTGGTTCTACCAATGAAATCGGAGTATTTGAAATGGTAGAAAGCGGCCTTTCAGAGGTGGCAAATCCCTCTGAATATATGTTGAGCGGAAGGCCGGAGGAGGCTTCTGGTGCTGTGGTAGCCTGTTCCATGGAGGGGACAAGGCCTATGCTTTTGGAGGTTCAGGCACTGATTACGCCAACGGCTTTTGGTATGCCAAGGCGTACGGCGGCTGGTACGGATTATAACCGGGTAAACTTATTGATGGCAGTCCTTGAGAAAAGATGCCACTATGACCTTTCTCATTTTGACGCTTACGTGAATATTACCGGTGGACTCCGGATGAACGAACCGGCCCTTGACCTTGCCATTCTCATGGCTATCGTTTCCAGTATGAAGGACCGGGCGGTGGATTCAAAAACCATAATCTTTGGCGAAGTTGGGTTATCTGGAGAGGTTCGTGCTGTTTCCATGGCCCAGCAAAGAGTGAATGAGGCAAAGAAGCTGGGATTTAAGACCTGCATTCTTCCTGAAATATGCATGGAAAAGATGGGACCCGTTCCTGGAATCCGTCTGGTTGGCGCTCGTAACGTAAGAGATGCAATAATAGGATTATCTGACTGACAGGTTAAGAAAACCTGAAATGGTTGAGACTATGTTTATGACCTTTGAAAGTGAAAGGAACATAGCCTGAATCGTTTCAGGTTTTTTAACGTTTCTTAACAATATAAACCGATAAAAGGAATAATTGATAGACAATAATGAGAATATATTGTGGTATTATGCCTTGACTGCGCAAAAAAGACAAGAAAAATAATAATACAGCAAAAAAATAATATATGACCATGCGCTTTCGTTTGCTAAAATGTTTAGGAGGTAGTATTACGAACCTAAATTTAAGGAGGAAGTAAAATGAAAAAAAGGTATTTTAAGCGTGCTTCGGCCCTCTTGCTAGCCGGTCTTTTGGCAGCAACAGCAACAGGCTGCTCCTCAGGAAGTAAGACAGAAACCGTAGGGGAGACTACAAGTCAGGAGACAAAAGAAGCAGATAACAAAGGCGAGACAACAAAAGCAGCCAGTGGGGACGAGGTTACGATCCGTCTGGTTCACTACATGGGCGAACAGTCAAAAAGAGATGCTCTGGATGCTATGATAGCAGCATTTGAAGCAGCAAACCCAGGAGTTAAAGTTGATGTAGAGGTCGTAGCATCTTCCTCTTATATCGCAACGTATAAAAACTATATTGCTGCAGGCGAAGCACCGGACATTATGTTTGGTAAGCCTCAGACAATGAAAGAATTCGTTGATGGCGGTTACTTTATGGACTTAAAAGACGAAGACTGCATGAAAAATGTACTTCCAATGTTAGCCGATGAATGTACCATTGACGGCGGAGTTTACGGATTCCCTATCGATGCTCAGGTAAAGGCAACCTTCTACAACAAGAAGATGTTTAAAGAAGCCGGATTAGAGGCTCCAAAGACAAAGGACGAGTTCTTTAAAGTAGCTGACGCATTTAATGATAAAGGTATTAAACCATTTGTACATCCTTACAACTTCATTCACGGAGTATTCCATGAGCTTGATTCTTTCTTTACAAGCATGGCAGCTTCCACCGGAAATGAAAGTGTATGGAGAGATTCTCAGGAAGGCAAGAAAGAGCTGTCTGACAATGCAACTGTGAAAGAAGCAATGGAAATGTTCTCTAAATTCGCTTCCTACAAAGATGCAGGTGATGCAGCTGTAGATCAGACACAGGGTATTCAGAACTTTGCAGCAGGTCAGAGACCGATGTACATGAACGGCGGCTGGCTCATGGGAGACGTTATTGCAGCAAGCCCGGATGGTGAATTCGGTATGTTCCCGACTCCATGGTCAAACAATGCCCAGGACAATAAATTATGGGTTGGTATTGATGATGTATTCGTAGTATCTTCCCAGACAAAGCAAAAGGAAGCGGTTATGGCATTATTAAATTATTTTGCCAATGAAGAAAGCTCAAAGACCTGGATGTCTACTGCTAAATTAATGACCAGCAATGTAACAGTTTCAACTGATGATGCAGATGACTTTATTAAGGAAATCAAATCATATATCGATAACGATATGATCGTTTCCAAGAGTCTGGTGCCAGATTATACCTCTGAGTATTCCACTGCATTCCGCACCAAACTTCAGGAATTTGTCACTTTGGACGACAGCCAGCGTGACGTAGCAAAATTACTTCAGGACATTGATTATGAAATCGCATCCATCAGGCAGTAATTTTATGAAGTAATGAAATAACTCACGAAGTCAGGGTGGCAGGTAGCTAAAGCTATATAAAACCCTGACTTTATTTTTTCAACATATTGGAGGCATGAATGAACCAGAAAACGAAAAAACGGCTGCAGGAATTTACCTTTGTACTGCCGGCACTGATTATATTCTCAATATTCGTGGTCTATCCGTTTCTGCAGGGGTTTCCGATCTCCTTTACGAAATGGGATGGAATGAGTCCGGTTAAAAAATATGTGGGCCTAAGCAATTATATCCGTATTTTTCAGGATGCCAATGTATTAAATGCCATAAAAAATACACTGATCTTTACAGCAGTTACAATGGTATTTTCTAACCTTTTTGGTTTGCTTTTTGCCCTGATGATATCGAAAAAATCAAAAGTAAATAACTTACTCAGGACTTGTATTTTTGTACCTTATTGTCTTAGCCTTGTATTATCTTCCTATATCTGGAGATATGTATACAGTGATGTGTTTTTTAATGTGTTTGGAATTCCAAGTCCCCTTGGAAGCAGGGTCTGGGTCATGATCGGACTCTCTGTGATCTCTATCTGGAGAGATGCGGGTTACTGTATGGTCGTTTATATTGCGGCGATTCAGGGAGTATCCAAAGATTATTATGAGGCAGCAGAGCTGGAAGGCGCCACGTCATGGCAGAAGTTCAAAGCGATCACATTCCCCATGATTGCACCGGCAATTACCGCAAACTTCACCCTGCTTCTGGCCTGGGGTATGAAGGTGTTTGATTATCCAATGGCAGCGACAGGCGGAGGACCGGGAAGAGCTTCTGAAACTGTGGCAATGTTAATTTACAACAACTTATTTACTTATTTTAAAGCTGGCTACGGACAGGCAATTGCAGTGGTATTTACCATAGCTATTTTCATTGTCAGCACACTGGTATCAAAGAATTTAAGAGCCAGGGAGGTGGAGATCTAATGAACCGGACATTAAAGAAAAGCTTGACTCTTATTATAAAAATTGCAATCACTCTTTTGGTTGTCAGTCCCTTTTACATTGCAATTATTTATTCCGTCAAATCAAAACCAGAGATGGTTGCCAATCGCCTGGCATTCCCCAAAATCATTCACTGGGATAACTTTACACGGGCCATAGAAACCTCCAATTTCGGCCTGGCTCTTAAGAACAGCCTTGTGACCACAGTCGTATCGGTTGTGCTTATTACCCTGTTCTGTACCATGGCAGCTTATATCATTGCCAGAAAAAACAACAAGTTCTATAACGGAATCTATTATCTGTTTATAGGAGCTATGATTATTCCATTTCAGTCGATCATGACCCCACTCTATATCGATATGACAAAATGGAAGCTGTTAAATACCCTTCATGGGTTTATCATGGCAAAGGTCGGTTTTCAAATTGCATTTACCGTACTTTTAGTATCAGGTTTTGTTAAAAGCATCCCCAAGGAACTGGAAGAGGCGGCTTCCATAGATGGAGCCGGCATCTATTCCACATTTTTCCGCATTGTATTTCCGCTGATGAAGCCAATCATACTGACATCTGTTATTTTAAATTCACTGAATGTATGGAATGATTTCCAGATGTCTTTAACACTGCTTCAGCAAAAACAGGTCCGGAACATCCCACTGACCCAGTATTTCTTCTTTGGAGAGAACAGCATAGAGCTGGGTCTTGCCTTTGCATTATTCATTCTCTCCATCATACCTATCTTACTTCTTTACCTTATGCTTCAGAAGTACATTATCGGAGGAATTACCTCCGGTGCGGTTAAGGGCTGATATTGCCATAATCAGTCGCTTTCTGTCGTTGACATTCTCATTATGAGTTGATATAGTTGGAAAAAACAGGAGGTGGCTGATGAGACCCGCCGATAAAAAAATTCATTTCAGAAAAACTCTGTATTTTAAAATGATCGCGGTCACCATGCTGTTAGGCGTGACATTTCTGGGAGCCCTGGTCTGCATTTATAAGGTCAGCAGCAACTGGTTTAAGACAGAGCTGACCAATCAGTCGGATACCTTAACCGAGCAGATATGCCGAAACATTGATATATCGTTAAAGGAATTGGTGGAGGATACCATCCCATTGTCAGCCACAAACGAACGGTTTGGTCCGCTTTTATATCAGATGGTTGGTTCTGAAAAGACGGAGGTTCCATTTCTCACCCAGAGGATCCGAAAGCAATTAGAAGAAATGCTCAGCGCCAATTATGACATTAACTGGGTCGCCATCGTAGATCCTGCTAACAACATTCATATGGTTTACCGGGATTCCAGAATTCGGGAAGAAAGACCAAAAGATGAGGACGTGAGAAATCTTTATTTTAAGAATCTGGGAAATCTGGCTGACCAGCCCGGAAATACGGTATGGACAAGCAGTCCCAATGAGAACGGAATCATTCTCATGCGGTATTTGTTTGATCAGGGTAGTATGAAATTCTGCGGCTGTGTCATTGCAGAGGTACAGAATGGTTCCTTGAAAGAAATATTTTCTAACATAGACAGCAATCGAATAGGGAACTTCACATTATATGATAGAAACGAAGCCCTTCTATTCTCTACCAATGAAGGCACCAGTCAGGAAAACCAGAAAAAGAATAACAAGCATGACTACCTGTATGCAGAGTACTTTATTAACAGGAGCCGGCTGCGGATCTCTCATGAGGTTGATTTGACGGAAAAATACAGAACATTTTCTGATCTTCTTTACTTTATATCTGCAGTGGGACTTCTTTTATTTGTTCTTATTATAATATTTCTCTGGCTCATGTTTGGAAATATGGCAAGGAATCTGGAGATACTGCTCCGTAACATCAGTCAGATATCAAAGGGAAAATTTGATATGGAAGCCACCTCTTTTTCCAGCGGTGACCAAATGGATGTTCTCTCGGATCATATTCATGAAATGGCGGGCAGAATCGAAACTCTCATGGCAGAGGTGGTTAAAGCAAAGGAAATTCAGCAGCAGAATGAATACATGCTGTTGGAATTCAAATACCATGAACTCCAGGCTCAGGTCAATCCGCATTTCCTGTTCAATGTCCTCCAATCCATCAATGGCATTGCTCAAATCAATGGAGATGAAGAGGTCAGCCGGTTGATTTGTTATTTATCCAAATTTTTCAGGGGTAACATTAACCGCACACAGCCTACCTGCAGCGTAAGCATGGAAATTGAATACGCAGAAAATTATCTGGAGCTTTACAGCAATATTTATCCTGACAGGCTGAATATTCAGTGGGATGTGGATGAAAGTCTGCTGGATATTATGATACCAAGCTGTATTTTACAGCCTATCATTGAAAACTCTCTGGTTCATGGCATGGAACCGAAGATAGGTATTTGTACCATTCGCATTTCTGTTTATCAGGAAAAGGATCGTCTGATCATAAAAATATGGGATGATGGAGAGGGCATACCGCCTGATAAGCTCTTAACCACCATTCATGCGGACGGAGAAAGAAAGCGGATTGGTATTAAAAATGTTCATGACCGGATCCAGCTTATGTATGGTCCGGAGTACGGCGTGTATATAGAATCGGAATATCTTCATTACACAGAGGTAAGGCTTGAATTTCCTCTGCCCTGATTGTCCGAAAAGGAGTGACATTATGTATTCAGTAGTAATCGTAGATGACAATAAGATAGCAGTGACAGCAATTGCGCGTTCTACTCACTGGGAAAACTTCCAATGTGAAGTTACCGGAGTGGCATACGATGGAATTGCCGGCCTGGAACTGATTCACAAAGAATGTCCGGATATCGTGATCATTGATATCCAGATGCCGGGATTTAACGGCCTTGATATTATTGAAAAATTAAATCAGCAAAAGCAGGATACCCAGTTCATCATAATTTCCGGTTACAGCCATTTTGAGTATGCTCAAAAGGCCATCCGGTATGGTGTCAGTGATTTTCTCTTAAAACCGATTATGACAGATGAACTGGAGCAGGCTTTAAAGAAGGCGGTAGACACGCTTTCCAGAAATAAAGAAAGAGAAGAAGAGGAGGAGACGGATTCCTTGGAAGGTAAAGTACAATCTATTCGTTCTAACAGAGAGGAATACTCCAAACTGGTTTTTAATGCAATCGATTATGTGGAAAGGAACATTCAGCGCAATATTTCATTATCAGACATCTGCGAAGAATTGTTGATATCTACATCTTACTTCAGCAAGTGCTTTAAAAAAGAAACCGGCGTAGGGTTCTCCAATTATGTTACTATGGTAAAAATGATCAATGCCAAAATACTGCTTAAAAATCCACAGAACAGAGTTAACGAAGTATCACGTATGCTGGGCTACAGTGATTACTCTTACTTCTTTCAGGTATTTAAGAAATGTTTTGGTTTTGCACCAAGCGATATTAAGCAATACAGCAAATAAGAGAGGGGAAGAGTCATGATAGAAAACAAAAGAAATATTCCCTCCATATTAACCTGCCTTGACGGGACAGAGGTCGGGGATTGGGAAACCTGGCTCAAGAAACGCAGATCTGAGCTTCTTAATCTGTTTCGCCAGGAAGAATACGGATTCCTGCCTGACATGAGCGAGGTTGAAATTAAGATACGGGTGGCGGATTCCAGAAGATCAGAAGAAATCATGCAGGGACGTGCAATCAGAAACACAGTGGAAGTGGAAGCAATCAGAAACGGCATTCATTTTAGCTTTACATTTGCAGCATTTATTCCAGCAGATGCAAAGGGCCCGGTGCCTGCTTTTGTTACTGTCTGCAATAGAGGAATCAAAGACAGCGATCCGGCCAGACATTTTCTAAGCTCCTTTTATCCGGCAGAAACGATTATTTCCAGAGGATACGCCTGTGCAGCATTCCGTACCCAGGAGGTATCACCGGACTATGATGAGGGCTTTACCACAGGCTTTTCCAGGCTGTTCCCGGAATATGTGGAAGGAAGATCAGACGATGCCTGGGGAGCTATAACTGCCTGGGCCTGGGCGGCTAGCCGTATTATG
Source organism: Lacrimispora xylanolytica (assembly GCF_026723765.1). Classification (NCBI taxonomy): domain Bacteria; kingdom Bacillati; phylum Bacillota; class Clostridia; order Lachnospirales; family Lachnospiraceae; genus Lacrimispora; species Lacrimispora xylanolytica. The sequence goes on along the minus strand of NZ_CP113524.1, from coordinate 3,013,224 downwards.
GACTATTTTGAGATGGAACCTTTGATTGATGAGAAACGGGTAGCTTTGGTTGGGCACTCCAGAGGCGGAAAGACAGCCCTTTGGGGGACGGCTCAGGATGAACGCTTCGCCATGGCAGTAAGCAGCTGTGCCGGAAACAGCGGAGATGCCTTATCAAGAGGAGCAAAGGGTGAAAAAATCGGAGATATTGTCAAACGATTCCCCTATTGGTTCTGTAAGAACTATCAGAAATATGTAGATAAAGAAGAAACCCTTCCGTTTGACCAGCATATGCTTCTTGGTCTCATTGCACCAAGGTTAGTCTACACCTCAGCGAAGACCTTTGACAGCTGGGCTGACCCGGAAGGGCAGTTTGAATCCTGTATACAGGCTAGTCCGGTTTATGAGCTTTTTGGAAAGAAGGGAATCGGGCAGAAGAAACGGCCCTTGCCGGAACAGCCTGTACACGAAGGAAGGATCGGACACCATTATAAGACAGGAAATCACGATATGGATGAGTATGACTGGAATTGTTACATGGATTTTGCTGACCTCCATATGAAGGCGAAGTAAAATCGGGTGCTCATTCACACTTACGAAATCACTGCAAGTACCACTGTAAAAATTAAGCTTACAATGGAACTGGAGAGCCCGATACTGAAACCAAAATAACACAAAACCGGTACTTTTTCCCGGATCAAATAAGATACTTTTACATGCGTACTAAAAGATGGTAATGGCAGTGGTGAATAAGGCCTGTTTTCCAGATCAAAAACATAATCCCCGGAGGGAACGGAAAACGTATATAATATACTACGGCTGACCCCGCTAAGTGATACGGAGCTGCTACCGGTGATACCGGCTCTCATGGAAACCTTTCTGGAGTCTGGTCCTATAAGAATAGGATTTTCTACCATTAAGCGGTTGGTCTTGTAAGCCTTAGACTCGCCCCAAAGGGAATAGCTGCCCTGCTCAAGATGGATGATCTGGCCCTTTGTCAAGTTTGATGCGACAATCGGGGAATGAAAAACCATCTTGCCCATTTTAATCGTAAAAAGAATTAATGCCAATGTAAGCGGTATGCCAACTGCTAATATAATCACAGTCATTGTTATCACTCCATTTCTTTATAATATATTTGACCGATTCTATCGTTAAAGTGAATGGTTCATAATTATTATATCATAGTGGAAAAATGATGTAAATGAAAGTGGTTATAGGCTGCTTATAGGTTACAAGATTCAGGTTAACTGATACTGAGCTGAGCACTATTGAAGATTGGTATCGTAAAAATGGAGGAGTAAACAGAGAACTTATTAGCCACTGGACAATTAAAATCTGGTGGCTTTTGTAATGGTAAGATAGTATAATGGAGGAAAATAAAAAGGTTAGAGTGAATGAATATGAAGTAGTAGGTAAGTTTGATTGCAATGGTAAAAGTATGGTAGTAATTAAGGCTACTCAGAGACATACATAATGTCTGGTGATGAGTGGGATCTAACAAAACAGATATTAATTAAGGAGATATGATGTTTTACGATGATTTATGCAAGAACTTGAATCCGAGAAGTGGGATTGTTCAGCCCAATACTGCTCATGATGAAAAAGAAAGTTCCATACTTTTTGACATCGTATGGAAAGGGGATTTTCATTTTATTGTTTCGGGATGGACTCATTTTGGATGGTACTATATAGTACGCAATAAACAGGAGATATCGGAAATTCACCATTTTGCAGAGATTAATAGTAATCTTTTTAAAGGCATGCAGAAAATGATAGACGAAGTCGAAGGTGGAAAATATAAAAATAAAAAAACTTTAAACGAAAAAATAATTGCTGAAGTTGAGAAGAGAAATCTTGTTTCCTACATGAATAACACAAAATGGCATAAATTAATAGAAGCAATAAAGTCGCAAATGTGTGATATTCCGATACAATATAAGACACTTTTTGAAGTTGAAGTTCCTAATACCTATTGGACAATATATGGAGATGAACATTTTGATTACATGAATATGGCAATCATCGAGTGGTTCAAAATAGCATGCACAATAAAAGAAAGTGAGTACGTAGGAAGGCTGCTTGATCCAGTAACTACCATCATTGACAAGGAAGAAGAACTACTTCAAATTTTTGGAAAGTATAATATACCTTATGAGTATGATGGGGATGAAAGAGGATTTATTATTTATGGATATAAATAAGTGGTTTATATCATTGTTAAATTAGCATTTGTTTGGAAAGGAGTATGAGTGATAGTAAATAAGGATTATATAAAAGAATCATAAAAGATGACCCAAGAGCTATTGACAAGGTAGAGTCATTATGGGCTGATTCCTAAAAACAAAAAGCCTCAAAATCTTGATTATATCAAGAATTCTGAGACTCTACGAGCAGGGGAAGAGGGGCTCGAACCCCCATTTACGGTTTTGGAGACCGTTGCTCTACCATTGAACTATTCCCCTTTGGTAAGCTTTTTGTGCCCTCACCCGAGCACCTAGAAAGTATAGCATAGAAGTTTTTAAATTGCAACCATTTTTTTGAATAAAATAAAAAATTTATTCTACTGTTAAAGGGAATCCGATTGTGGTAAAATTATATCAAGTTTAAGATTTTAAGGTTTATTCATAAGCTTGAAATAAATGTATAAGAATAAGACAAGAATTCCCGATATAAAAGGAACCTCAGCAGAAAAATGTATCGATATTCCTGCATATGAAGAGCTGCCACTGCGAAATATGCACAAAAAGGAAGAAAGGGTTAAGTCCGGAGCATAATTTGACAAAACGTGTCAATCATGATATAAGTATTTAGTGACTTTTTCTTTATTTTAAAAGGAGTTTTGATTATGAAACAGTATAAGATCATGCTGCCTACCGTTGCTGAGGCAAAAAAGTTTGTTACCGCTGCTGCAAAATGTAAATTCGACATAGACGTTTATTACAATAGAGTGACCATTGACGCAAAGTCTATATTAGGAGTTTTAAGCCTGGATTTAACGCAGGTGTTGACCGTGGAACTCCATGGGGAAGATGCAGATTTTGAAGCATTTTTAAAGGAGAAAGCTCCGGAGAAGTGTTCCGCAGCATAAGCAAACAATCTAAAAAGGGAATTGTAAGCCAGAGGGCATACAGTTTCCTTTTTTTGTGTATGTCTGTGAAGCCAGACTCTCACCCCTAAAAGGAATGGAGAAATATGTCAGAGAATAAAATTATAAAAATATCAGTGAGAAATCTGGTCGAGTACGTATTACGGTCCGGTGATATTGATAACCGCAGAACATCGGCAGCTGAAAAGATGGCCATGCAGGAAGGCAGCAGGATTCACAGAAAGATTCAGCGCCGTATGGGAACGGATTACCGGCCTGAGGTATCATTAAAGCATACCGTAGATCAGGATCAGTTTCAGATACTAATTGAAGGCAGGGCTGACGGAATCATAGAAAAGCCAGACAGTGTTACCATAGATGAGATTAAGGGAATGTATATGGATCTATCCTATCTGGACGAGCCATTCCAGGTTCACTTAGCCCAGGCCATGTGCTATGGCTATTTTTACTGCTTTGACCACAAACTTCCCGGTGCTGTCATACAGATGACATACTGCAATCTGGAGACAGAGGAAATACGCCGATTTCAGGTGGATAAGACATTTGAGGAACTGGAGACCTGGTTTCAGGGGCTGATTCACGAATACGTCAAATGGGCCAGATATCTATACATTCATGAGATAAGAAGGGATGAATCCATCGGGGAGCTCTCGTTTCCATTTCCTTACCGCTCCGGTCAAAAGGAGCTGGTGGTCTCTGTGTACCGTAGTATATTAAGAAAAAGAAATTTATTTATACAGGCACCTACCGGGATCGGAAAGACCCTTTCAACCATTTATCCAGCCATAAGAGCCATGGGAGAGGGACTTGGGGACAAGCTGTTTTATCTGACTGCCAAGACCATTACAAGAAGTGTGGCAGAGGAGGCCTTTGAACTCTTGAGAGAGCAGGGGCTCTATCTTAATACGGTAACCATAACTGCAAAAGATAAGCTCTGTTTTTTAGAGACACCGGAATGCAATCCGGATGCATGTCCTTATGCAAAAGGTCATTTTGACCGGGTAGGGGATGCGGTTTATGATATCCTTCATCAGGAGAGCGGAATTACCAGAGAGATTGTTCTGGCTTATGCTAAAAAGCATCAGGTATGTCCCTTTGAATTCTGTCTTGATATCAGCAGCTGGACGGATTCCATAATCTGTGATTACAATTACGTATTTGATCCCAACGTAAAGCTGAAACGGTATTTTTCCGAAGGAGTTTCCGGGGAATACCTGTTTTTGGTGGATGAGGCACACAATCTGGTACCAAGAGGGAGAGAGATGTACAGTGCCATTCTCTATAAGGAAGATTTCCTGCTTGAGAAAAAAATCATTAAAACCATGGACCCAAAGCTTGTAAGGCTTTTAGACCGCTGCAACAAAGAGCTTCTTGAAATGAAACGGGAATGCGAGAGCTTTCGGATTCTGGAAGATATACGGTTTTTTGTTACCGGAATCTTATCTCTGTTTGGGGAGATGGAGAAGTTTATGGAGGTTCATCAGGATTTTAAAGACCGCGATCTGGTCCTGGATTTTTATTTTGCTCTCAGGGACTTTATAAATATCTATGAACGTCTGGATGAGAACTACCGTATTTATACAGAGCTTCTAAATGATGGCCGGTTTATGCTTCGTCTGTTTTGCGTAAATCCTTCTAAAAACTTAAAGGAGTGCTTAAATAAAGGAAATGGAACGGTGTTTTTTTCAGCCACACTGCTTCCCGTTTCCTATTATAAGGAGCTTTTAAGCGGAGACCAGGAAGAATATGCGGTATATGCCCATTCTCCATTTGATCCGGGAAAAAGGCTATTGATGGTTGCAGGAGATGTCAGCAGCCGCTATACAAGAAGAAATAAAAGAGAGTATCAAAAGGTGGTAGATTACTTAACGGCCATTGTTTCAGAAAAAAAGGGAAACTATATGGTGTTTCTGCCTTCCTATCATTTTCTGAAGGAAGTGGAAGAAGTTCTTTGGGAGACTTCTTTGGAGAATCTGGGTTTTACATTTTTATCTCAGGCTTCCAGCATGAATGAAGAGGAAAGGGAAGAGTTTCTTCAGGAATTTTCAAAAGACAGGGAGCTTTCCTTTGTAGCTCTCTGCGTGATGGGAGGAGTTTTTTCAGAAGGAATTGATTTAAGGGCTGACCAGTTAATCGGCGCCGTTATTGTAGGAACCGGCCTGCCCATGGTCTGTACCGAACAGGAAATATTAAAGGGATATTTTGATGAAAAGGAACAAAACGGCTTTGATTATGCCTATCAGTATCCCGGCATGAACAAAGTAATGCAGGCAGCAGGAAGAGTGATTCGGACTGTGGAAGATGAAGGAATCATAGCTCTGTTGGATGAAAGATTTTTAAGACCTGATTATCAGGCTCTTTTTCCAAGGGAGTGGGATGGATATTATGAGGTCCGTCTTAAAAATGTAGGGAATGTAGTAAAAGAATTCTGGTGCCAGCGGGAGAGAAAAGGAGAGAATGAATATGAAGAGGACATTGAGACTTCGCCCAAGTAAAAAAGAAGATGGCAGATACCTGGTTTCATGGTTTGACAATGAGTACATGATGCGGCTTTGGTGCAGGGACCGCTTTACATTTCCTCTGACTGAGGAACAGATAAAGGAGTATTATGAAGGCTTTGAACATGATCTGCTGTCCTGGGGCTTTACCGCCATTGATGAGGAAGGGACACCGGTTGGCAGCTTTTCCATGTTAAGGGCAGACTATGAGGCGGAAAGAATCCATATGGGATATATTGTGGTCGATCCCAATTTAAGGGGAAAGGGGCTAGGCTATGAGATGGTCTCTCTGGCTGTTCGGTATGGCGTAGAGATCCTTGGAATGAAAAAGCTTACCCTTAAGGTATTTGATAATAATCCTGGTGCGAAACGCTGTTACGAAAAGGTGGGATTTACGGTGGAAAGTGCCGAGGAGAAAGGCTTCCTGTTCCAAAATGAGATGTGGAAGGTTTATCATATGGCTTATGTAGCCAAGAATGAATAAAACCTGCCATTCACATGGAAGACAGGTTTTCCGGGGCAAATTAAAGCATATCCATGAATTGTCTGGTGGCCTGAGAAACGGGAATACTTTCATTATAAGCAACAATCATCTGGCGAATCGGAAGCTTTTCTGTGAGCTTTACCTGGAATAAATCCTTGTCTTGTTCCGGGATGCAAAAATCAGGAACAAAGGCAATGCCAAGGCCGATGCGGGCCAGATCAATTAAAAGATCATTACTGCTAAGTTCAATTTCAGGAACCAGGTCCAGCTGCTCCTTTTGAAACATATGATGGAGAAATTCGCTGGTGGTACTCTTTCTGTCCAACATTAAAATAGGATAAGTTTGAAGCGTTTGTAAGCTTACTTCTTCTCCTTTTAATGGAAAGTACTCTTCATTGGCTACAAATACATCGGAAAATTCATTGATGACACGAACATTCTGAGCGTTGGAGAGACCTGAGTTTGGATAATTGGTAATAATGAAATCCACCTGTCCATTTTCCAAAAGGTGAGCGCATTCAATGGATGTCTGATTTGTTACCTTGATATGCACATTTGGAAATTCCTTATGAAACCGGTTTAAATAGGGAACCAGATAGTAACGGCATATGGTATCGCTGGCACCGATGCGCAGCTGACCGCCGTTTAGGGTATTGGCTTCCAATAGCTGGTTTTCTCCCTTTTGAATCAGGTTGATGGCAGGTTCTATATGCTTTAAAAGAATTTCACCTTCCGGAGTAAGTTGGACTTTTTTTGTACTTCGGATAAAAAGAGTCTGATTCAGCTTTTTCTCAAGAACCTTGATGGACTGGCTGACTGCTGACTGGGAGATGAATAGCTGCTTGGAGGCTTCGGAAAAGCTTAAGGTGGCAGCTACATGGTAAAAGACTTTATAAAGTTCAAAATTAATATCCATCATTAGTCCTCCTTATAAGTATAAGGACATTCTATCACGAATTTGATTGGTTTGTAAAGGAATTTGACAAATTTCCTGGGGTGCGGTATAGTAACGGGCACAGGTATCAGGAATGAACGAAAAAGGAGCGAAAAAATATATGCATGATGATTTTTACAAAATGTATTTAGAGGAAATGGGAGACATCAGTCCCTGTACAAAAGAGGAGACTGAGCTTCTTTTACATGATATAAAGGAAGGCAAAGATGAGGCGAAAAAAAGGCTTGTAGAAGGAAATTTAAAAACAGCCCTTTCCTATGCCAAAGAATATGATGGTAAGGGTGTGCTTCTTACGGACCTGGTACAGGAAGCGAACATGGCATTGATGATGGCAGTGGACCAGTATGAGGGAGCTCCAGTTAAGGAAGAATTTGACCATTTTGCAGCAACCATGATGAAAGAATATCTTCAGGCAGCCGTTGATGAGGAAATTTCCGCGGAGCAGACAGGAGAAGAGCTGGCTGCAAGAGTCAATGTACTCCAGACAGTCTCACAAGCTCTTTCTAAGGACCTGGGACGGGAAGCTACCATAGAAGAGCTGGCAGATAAGATGAAGATGACAGTGGATGAAATCCATGGAATCATGAAGATGGCCATAGAGGCCATGAGCCTGAATGCAGAAAATATGGATCTGGATGCTCTATCAGAAGCAGAAGGGTTTGATTTCATCGAACAAGAGGACGAGGACTACGAATGAAGATTTATCTCATACGACATGGGCAGACAGATTGGAATATAGCGGGAATGATTCAGGGAAGCCATGACATTCCTTTAAATGAAACCGGACGCATCCAGGCACGGAAACTGGCAGAAGCCATGGATGAAAGGCCAATAACAAAAATTTTTTCAAGCCCTCTCATCCGTGCAGCCGAAACAGCACAGATGATTGCTAAGAGGCAAAAGGTAGAGCTGTGTTCAATAAAACCTCTTGTGGAAGTGGAATTTGGAAAGTGGGAAGGGCTTACATGGGCTGAAATTGAAAACCAGTTTCCAGAGGAATTAAAGCGCTGGACTATGAATCCCCAGGAAGTCTCACCTCCAGGCGGTGAAACGCTTACCTCCATAAGAAACCGTTGTGTCGAGGCATGGAAAACCATAAGAGAGATCACAGGTGGTAATGAGGATGTGGCAATTGTATCTCACGGAGCTACACTGGGCCATTTCTATTCCTTTCTAATGAGCAATAAGCCAGGAGAAGATCATAAAATCGTAGAAAACGCCAGCATTACAACCATCTCGTATGATCCATTGACAGAGGAATTTCATTTGCTGGAACGGAATGAAAGCTCGCATCTTAAATAGAACGGTCACATGGCTTAATAAGACAAACAGGGGAAGCAGGCCGGTACATTGACCGGTCGGCTTCCCCTGTTTCCATGGGACCCGTATCACGTTATGTGAAGAATATCGATCCTTAATCAAACAGTGTTTCCACCAGAATATTCAGCATGGAGGGTGCGGTGCGGATGTAGAGATGGTTGCTCTTGCCGCAGCGTATAGAGGTCTGCATCAGATAATCCTTTGATACGTCTGTGTCAAAGATACTGACCATATTGGCACAGGATTCAATAATAGAGTTAAGCTGTCCAGCTTTCTCAATGAATCGGTCAATATGAGTTTCCTGCAGAGTCAGGCACACCTCCAGGTTTGGTATTTGCTCATCTGTTTTAAACTGGCTGTCTTCGAATAAATATTTCTGGGATAAGTTTTTTAGTTGTTGATCAAGATCCATATTATGTTGCGCTCCTTTAGTAAAAAAATCCTTTACTACTATATTGTACTTTAATTAAACTTTCAAGTATTTTTGAAAAAAATATGGAAAAATGTCGAATGCAATCCCGGGAATAATACAAATTAAAAAAGAAGATTATTTTATATTAATTGTACTGATTAATAACATAAGATATATTAATTTCACTAATTGATATGTAGTGTGGTATGATGATGGTATCAATGGACCATATGGATTTTTACAAGGAGGAAATTATGAGTGTAAGAAGAGTATACGTGGAGAAAAAACCAGCCTATGCTGTGAAAGCCAATGAATTGAATGAAGAGATCAAAAGCTATCTTGGCATTTCCAGTGTGGAGGGAGTGCGGGTTTTGATCCGTTATGATATGGAGAATCTGTCTGATGAAATCTATGGATTGGCTCTTACTACCATTTTTTCCGAGCCTCCTGTGGACGAGTACTATTTGGAGGAATTTCCGGCTGAGGAAGGCGATCTGATCTTTTCCGTAGAGTATTTGCCCGGCCAGTTCGATCAAAGAGCAGACTCTGCAGAGCAGTGTATTAAGCTATTAAAGGAAGACGAAGAGCCTGTGATTAAGTCCGCAGTTACTTATGTAATTTCCGGGTCCTTTACCCAGGAACAGATTACAGAAATAAAATCCTTCTGCATCAACCCAGTAGATTCCAGAGAAGCAGATGAGACAAGACCAGAGACTTTGGTTACTGTATTTGAGACACCAGAGGATGTTTTGGTATTTGAAGGATTTAAGGAATTAACAAAGAATGAATTAGAGGAGTTGTACGAAGGCCTGAACCTTGCCATGACATTTCAGGATTTCCTCCATATTCAGATTTATTATAAAGAAGATGAGCACAGAGATCCGACTATGACAGAAATCCGTGTATTGGATACGTATTGGTCTGATCACTGCCGTCATACCACCTTCCAGACAGAGTTAAAAGACGTATCCTTTACAGACGGGGATTACAGAAAACCGATCGAGGATACGTATCATCAGTATCTGGCAGACCGGGAAGAGGTATTAAAAGGAAAAAATGACAAATACGTATGTCTGATGGATCTCGCTCTCATGGCAATGAGAAAGCTCCGTAAGGAAGGTAAACTTGAGGATCTTGAGGTATCGGAAGAGATCAACGCCTGCAGCATCGTGGTTCCAGTTCTCGTTGACGGAGTGGAAGAGGAATGGCTTGTAAACTTTAAAAATGAAACCCATAACCACCCGACGGAAATTGAACCCTTTGGTGGTGCGGCCACTTGTCTTGGCGGAGCCATCCGCGATCCTCTTTCCGGACGTACCTATGTTTATCAGGCCATGCGCGTGACTGGAGCGGCCGATCCTACAAAGCCTCTTCATGAAACCTTAAAAGGAAAGCTTCCCCAGAGAAAAATAGTAACCGGGGCAGCTAAGGGCTATAGCTCCTATGGTAATCAGATTGGTCTTGCCACCGGGTATGTAAAAGAAATCTACCATCCGGATTATGTGGCTAAGAGAATGGAAATCGGCGCCGTTATGGGGGCTGCCAAAAGAGCCAATGTGATCCGTGAGACTTCAGATCCAGGAGATATTATTATTCTGCTTGGCGGCCGTACCGGTCGTGATGGCTGCGGTGGAGCCACTGGTTCCTCTAAGGTTCATACCGAAGCTTCAATTGAAACCTGCGGGGCTGAGGTGCAGAAGGGAAATGCGCCTACCGAGAGAAAGATTCAGCGCCTTTTCCGCAGAGAAGAGGTCAGCAAGCTTATAAAGAAGTGCAATGACTTTGGTGCAGGCGGAGTATCCGTTGCCATTGGAGAACTGGCCGATGGATTAAGAATTGATCTTGATATGGTACCGAAGAAATACGCAGGACTTGACGGAACTGAAATAGCCATATCCGAATCTCAGGAGCGTATGGCTGTTGTCATTGATCCCAAGGACCGGGATAAGTTCCTTTCCTTTGCAGCGGAAGAAAATTTAGAAGCAGTCGTCGTTGCTGAAGTAACGGAAGAAAAACGTCTGGTCATGAGCTGGAGAGGTAAGACAATCGTTGATATCTGCCGGGCATTCCTGGATACGAACGGTGCCCACCAGGAAGCATCTGTAGTTTTGGAAGTACCGGATAAAGCTGGTAATGTATTTGAAAAGAAAGAGATAGCTGATGTAAAGAATTCCTGGCTTCAAGTGCTTTCTGATTTAAATGTATGCTCTCAAAAAGGTCTGGTGGAAATGTTTGACGGTTCCATTGGTGCTGGAAGTGTATTTATGCCCTTTGGCGGCAAATATCAGATGACGGAAACACAATGTATGGTAGCAAAGCTTCCTCTGCTTCAGGGCACTACAGATACCGTTACCATGATGAGCTATGGATTTGATCCTTATTTATCAAGCTGGAGTCCTTATCACGGTGCAATTTATGCAGTGTTAACCTCTGTTGCCAAGATCGTGGCAGCAGGCGGAGATTATAAAAAGATCCGATTTACCTTCCAGGAATATTTCAGAAGAATGTCAGAGGAAGGCACTCGCTGGAGCCAGCCATTTGCAGCCCTTCTCGGTGCTTACCATGCACAGATGGGATTCTCTCTTCCTTCCATTGGGGGAAAGGACAGTATGTCTGGTACTTTCCAGGATATTGATGTTCCTCCCACTCTGGTTTCCTTTGCTGTGGATATTGCTAGCCAGAAGCATATCATCACACCAGAGCTTAAAAAGGCAGGAAATAAACTCGTATTATTTACCATTAAGAAAGATTCCTACGACTTACCAGATTACAGTCAGATCATGGAAGGATACGAGGCGCTCTTTGCAGACATTTTAGCTGGACGGGTTGTATCGGCTTATGCAGTGGAAGGCCACGGAATTTGTGAAGCGGTCAGCAAGATGGCCTTTGGTAACAGACTTGGAGTAACCATAGAAGAAACAATTGATCCTGAGGATTTCTTTGCAGCCGGCTGGGGAAATATCGTCTGTGAAGTACCGGAAGATAGAATATCTGAACTTGGATTTTCCCATACTCTGTTGGGCGAAGTTACAGAACAGGAAGCATTTGCTTATGGAGATGTAACTATTACTATGAGTGAAGCTTTAAAATCATGGACAGAAACGTTAGAGGAAGTATTCCCTACTGATTCAGGAGCAAAAAAGACTCCAGTCCAGGAGACGCTTTTTAAAGGTGACAATATTTACGTATGTAAAAATAAGGTGGCAAAGCCCAATGTGTTCATTCCTGTTTTCCCTGGCACGAATTGTGAATACGACAGTACAAAAGCATTTGTAAGTGCCGGTGCTAATGTGACAACAAGAGTTTTTAAAAACTTAAGTGCTGAGGATATCAGGGAATCGGTGGAGCTTTATCGAAATGAAATTAAAAACTCCCAGATTGTTATGTTCCCAGGCGGTTTTTCCGCAGGTGACGAACCAGATGGTTCCGCTAAATTTTTCGCAGCTGTATTCCGCAATGAGCTGATCAAAGAGGAAATCAACAAGCTTCTCAATGAAAGAGACGGTTTGATGTTAGGAGTCTGCAATGGATTCCAGGCACTCATAAAGCTTGGTCTGGTACCAGAAGGAACGATTGTAGAGCAAAGGGAGGATTCACCGACTCTGACTACGAACACCATTGGACGCCACATTTCTAAAATGGTATATACAAAGGTCGTAAGCAATAAGTCTCCATGGCTTTCAGGAGCAGAATTGGGAGGGGTATACTGCAATCCGGCTTCCCATGGGGAAGGTCGTTTTGTAGCAACAGATGAATGGCTTTTAAAGCTGTTTAAAAATGGACAGGTGGCGACTCAGTACGTGGATGAAACTGGTTGTCCTACTATGGACGAGAGTTGGAACCCCAATGGTTCATTTATGGCAATTGAGGGAATTACAAGCCCAGATGGCCGTATTCTTGGAAAGATGGCACATTCCGAGAGAAGAGGAGAGGCTGTGGCAATGAATATCTATGGAGAGCAGGATCTAAAGATCTTTGAATCCGGAGTTAAATATTTTAAATAAAGGATTACCGCCGGTAGAAAAACCGGCGGTAATTTTTTATTCTATATAGATGCCTCCAAAGGTTGAAAAAGCACCAGATTGTGCCCCGGTAGTCACATCTCCTCTCCAGCCTACGGCAATAGCAACCAGTGTGCCTGCAGAGATGGGGACATTTAAGTTAGTTAAGGATCCACTTCTCATGGCAAATTTTGGAAGAGTACCGGAAGCTGGACCAACATATGGTTCTGCGTCAGTAATCGTATCTTGTATTATAGTGAATGAAATCTGATTATTAATATTGTCTGGATTTGCCACAGCAAGGCATGCGAAGGGGATCATAGTAATTCCTTCTGCAAGCGAGTTGTCTTGCTCAGTGCCAAATATTACATAAATATTCCTTACAATTACGTCCCGCGGCATAACAAAGGAGGCTGCATAGTTGAAACTTCCCCCTTCCGCTAAAGTAAAATTAATTGTTCCGGAAGTCCAGTTCCCTGGGTCAATAGTGACAGGATATTCAGAATTACGGCTAAATCCCGCGAACTGAATTTGTTCAGGATCACCATTGGTACCAGTAGTAACTAACTGAGCATCATTGTTTACAATTGAAAATGGAATGACTGCAGATGCAGGTGCGACTGGTCCGGTGTCGCCAGTAGGTCCGGTATCGCCAGTAGCTCCGGTAGCGCCGGTAGGCCCGGTATCGCCAGTAGGTCCGGTGGGTCCGGTAGCGCCGGTAGGCCCGGTGTCACCAGTAGGTCCGGTGTCGCCAGTAGGTCCAGTAGCGCCGGTAGGACCGGTGTCGCCAGTAGGTCCAGTAGGACCGGTGTCGCCAGTAGGTCCAGTAGTGCCGGTAGGTCCGGTATCGCCAGTAGGTCCAGTAGCGCCGGTAGGTCCGGTGTCACCAGTAGGTCCGGTGTCGCCAGTAGGTCCAGTAGCGCCGGTAGGACCGGTGTCGCCAGTAGGTCCAGTAGGACCGGTGTCGCCAGTAGGTCCGGTAGTGCCGGTAGGTCCGGTAGCGCCAGTAGGTCCAGTAGGACCGGTAGGTCCGGTAGCGCCGGTAGGCCCGGTGTCACCTGTAGGTCCGGTGTCGCCAGTCGGTCCAGTAGCGCCTGTAGGTCCGGTGTCGCCAGTAGGTCCAGTAGGCCCGGTGGGTCCAGTAGCGCCGGTAGGTCCGGTGTCGCCAGTAGGTCCAGTAGGACCGGTGTCGCCAGTAGGTCCAGTAGTGCCGGTAGGTCCGGTATCGCCAGTAGGTCCAGTAGCGCCGGTAGGTCCGGTGTCGCCAGTAGGTCCGGTAGTGCCGGTAGGTCCGGTATCGCCAGTAGGTCCAGTAGGACCGGTAGGTCCGGTAGTGCCGGTAGGTCCGGTGTCGCCAGTAGGTCCGGTGGGTCCGGTAGCGCCGGTAGGCCCGGTGTCACCAGTAGGTCCAGTAGGACCGGTAGGTCCGGTGTCGCCAGTGGGTCCGGTGGGGCCAGTATCACCGGTAGGCCCGGTAGGTCCAGTGTAGCCAGTGGGCCCAGTAGTTCCGGTGTCACCAGTAGGTCCGGTATCGCTGGTGGGCCCGGTAGGTCCAGTGTAGCCAGTGGGCCCAGTAGGTCCGGTGTCACCAGTAGGTCCGGTATCGCTGGTGGGCCCGGTAGGCCCAGTGTAGCCAGTGGGCCCAGTAGGTCCAGTATAGCCAGTAGGCCCAGTATAGCCAGTAGGTCCGGTGTCACCAATGTCACCAGTAGGTCCGGTATCGCCGGTAGGCCCAGTATAGCCAGTAGGTCCAGTGTAGCCGGTGGGACCAGTGGGTCCAGTATCGCCGGTAGGTCCGGTAGGCCCAGTATAGCCAGTAGGTCCAGTATCGCCAGTAGGCCCGGTGGGCCCAGTATAGCCAGTAGGTCCGGTGTCACCAGTGTCACCAGTAGGTCCGGTATCACTGGTAGGCCCGGTAGGTCCAGTATAGCCAGTAGGTCCGGTGGGCCCAGTATCACTGGTAGGCCCGGTAGGTCCAGTGTAGCCAGTGGGTCCAGTAGGTCCAGTATCGCCAGTAGGCCCGGTGGGGCCAGTATCACTGGTGGGCCCGGTAGGTCCGGTGGGCCCAGTATAGCCAGTAGGTCCGGTGTCACCAGTAGGTCCGGTATCACTGGTAGGTCCGGTAGGTCCAGTGTCGCCAGTGGGCCCAGTAGGTCCTGTGGGCCCAGTATCGCTGGTAGGCCCGGTAGGTCCAGTGTAGCCAGTAGGCCCAGTGGGTCCAGTATCGCCGGTAGGCCCAGTATCGCTGGTAGGTCCGGTAGGTCCAGTGTCGCCAGTGGGCCCAGTAGGTCCTGTGGGCCCAGTATCGCTGGTAGGCCCGGTAGGTCCAGTGTAGCCAGTGGGCCCAGTAGGTCCGGTGTCACCAGTAGGTCCGGTATCGCTGGTGGGCCCGGTAGGTCCAGTGTAGCCAGTAGGCCCAGTAGTTCCGGTGTCGCCAGTAGGCCCGGTGGGGCCAGTATCACTGGTGGGCCCGGTAGGTCCAGTATAGCCAGTGGGCCCAGTGGAACCGGTATCGCCGGTAGGGCCAGTATCACTGGTGGGTCCGGTAGGTCCAGTGTAGCCAGTAGGCCCAGTAGTTCCAGTGTCGCCAGTAGGCCCGGTGGGGCCAGTATCACCGGTGGGACCGGTAGGTCCAGTATAGCCAGTGGGCCCGGTGGGTCCAGTATCGCCGGTAGGCCCAGTATCCCCGGTAGGTCCAGTGTAGCCAGTGGGCCCAGTAGGTCCGGTGTCACCAGTGTCACCAGTAGGTCCGGTATCGCTGGTGGGTCCGGTAGGCCCAGTGTAGCCAGTGGGTCCAGTATAGCCAGTAGGCCCGGTAGGACCAGTATAGCCAGTAGATCCGGTAGGTCCAGTGTAGCCAGTGGGCCCAGTAGGTCCGGTGTCACCAGTAGGCCCGGTAGGTCCAGTAGGCCCAGTAGGCCCGGTAGGCCCGGTAGGTCCAGTGCCACCGGAAGGTCCAGTATAGCCAGTAGGCCCAGTATTTCCGGTAGGTCCAATGTCACCGGTAGGTCCAGTGCCACCGGAAGGTCCGGTATAGCCAGTGGGTCCAGTGTCGCCAGTGGGTCCAGTATAGCCAGTAGGCCCAGTATCCCCGGAAGGTCCAGTATAGCCAGTGGGTCCAGTGTCGCCGATGGGTCCAGTATCACCAGTCGGCCCGGTATCGCCAGTCGGCCCAGTATCGCCAGTGGGTCCGGTATCGCCGGTAGGTCCAGTGTCGCCGATGGGTCCAGTATCGCCAGTGGGTCCAGTATTGCCGGTAGGTCCAGTATCGCCGGTAGGTCCAGCATCGCCAGTGGGCCCAGTATCGCCGGTAGGTCCTATAGCACCAGTAGGTCCGGTATCGCCGGTAGGTCCAATGTCTCCGGTAGGTCCAGTGCCGCCAGTCGGTCCAGTGTCGCCGGTCGGTCCAGTATAGCCAGTGGGTCCTATGCTACCAGTCGGTCCGGTATCACCAGTCGGCCCGGTGCTGCCAGTCGGCCCAGTGCTTCCCGTCGGCCCAGTATCACCAGTCGGCCCTTCATTACCAGAATTCTCCTGAATGATAACAAGTGTGGCTTTTACCGGTAAATTGGGACTATAATAAAACATAGCAGAGCTTACGTTAACCAATGATAAAGTTATTGGAGCTTCAGGAACATCTATAACTCCGATCCCCACCACTTCAGTTGTCTTTATCGGTGAATTACCTATCAGGAAATCGCCCTGTGAAGTGACAATAGCAAAAATTACACCAAAGGTGTTGGGGGAAGACTGAGTGGCGACCCACCAGTCAATATAGAATCTGCCTGTTTCATTAATCGTTATGGTACCGGTTAATGGATTATAGCTAATGTTACCAGAGGAATATACCGTGGAATCAAAAAGGACATTGCTATTATTATCAACAGTACCATCTGAGGTACGTTCTATTTGAAGTGCAATATTACTCATATCCTCAAATATCTCCTTTTCCTTATTTTTACTAGATGTATTTAAGAACTAATACCTTAGGTCTATATAATAAAATATGCTGAAAAACAATACGGTTTCGCGATGAGGGATAAAGGAGTGGATAACTAAGAAAAGATAGTAGCAATATTTTAATCTGAATTAAATTAAAAAGGTATTTTCCAGAGAATATTCTTTTAAGAAAATAGGGAAATAATAAAAATATATTAATTAGTGAGACTTAAGTTTTATTTTATTGTATTTACCTCCCCTACCAAAGACAGACTAAGCCTTAAGATATAAAACAAATGAATATGGTATGCTAGAAGGTATGTTATCATCTATTCAGTCAAATGAGATGTTTTGGGATTGGATACAGCATTAGGAATCATATAAGAAATAACATAAGAAATAAAAAGGTAAGAAAGGTCTACATTTATTTTTAACGTTTTATTAATACCATTCTGTTATAAATTACACTTGACAATAACGAAAATTAAGCCTATGATGATTCATCGGAATATTTAATTATAGGAAAGTGGCTATAATTAAAATATGTAGTAAAATGCCAGAGAGGAATTATCATGGATTCAAAGAAAAAATTAAAAAATATATTACTGGGGAATGCTTTAAAAAGCAATGATCTGGAAGGAGAGAAGCTGGGACCGTTTTGGGGTGTTCCCATTATGGCAAGTGATGCAGTATCTTCGGTAGCATATGCCATTGAGGAGATGCTGCTGGTGCTGGTTCCGATTATAGGACTGGCTGCAGTGGATTACTTAGGCCTGGTTACTTCGCCAATTATTCTGCTTTTCCTGGTGCTTGCTTTTTCATATTCGCAGATTATTGCCTGCTATCCAAATGGTGGGGGTGCCTATGTCGTTTCTGCTGAAAACATAGGAAAAACGGCCTCCCTGGTTGCAGCTTCCGCCCTTATGATTGGTTATGTCATGACGGTTGCCGTCAGCCTTTCTGCCGCCACAGCGGCGCTTGTATCGGCATTTCCTGCCTTCATAAATTACAGACTGTTGTTTGCACTGTTATTCTTGTGCATTATCACACTTTTAAATTTAAGGGGAATGAGAGAGGCGTCAAAGCTTTTTGGTATTCCGACGTATGCATTTATACTAATCATGCTGGCTCTCATTGTTACCGGCTTTGTAAAGCTTTTTACCGGTAACTTATCTCCGGTTCAATACCCGGAATCTATGAAGTCCGTAACGGACGGCGTGGGCACAGTTTCTCTCTTTCTTTTGCTCAGGGCCTTTTCTTCCGGATGCTCGGCATTGACCGGTGTAGAAGTAGTCAGCAATGCAGTTCCAAGCTTCCGGGAGCCTTCCCAGAAAAATGCCAAGAATGTACTATTTATTCTGGTAGGAATTATTATCGTCATTTTCGGAGGATCCGTAATCCTTGTAACGTCACTGCATATCATTCCGTTAGAAGGAAAGACTGTTATCTCTCAGCTTGGGTCAGCAGTTTTTGGACATGGTATCATGTTTTATATCCTTCAGTTTGCTACCTCTTTGATCCTTTTGCTGGCAGCTAATACTGCTTATAACGGCTTACCTACTCTGCTTGCTATCCTTGCTGACGATGGTTATGTGCCTCGACAGTTTATGCATCGGGGAACCAGGCTCAGCTTTTCAAACGGTATTTTATTTATTTTTTTCCTGGCAGCCTTTCTGCTCATTATTTTTAACGCAGAGACTCATTATCTGATACCTCTTTATGCCATCGGAGTATTTTTATCCTTCACTCTTTCCCAAACAGGAATGGTGCTAAGGTGGATTCGTGTAAAAGGAAAAGGATACTGGTATAAGATGCTGATTAACGGTCTTGGTGCTTTGATGACCGGAACCGGAACTGTCATTGTATTTGTTACAAGGTTTCATCAGGGTTCCTGGCTTTTAGCAATTGTCATTCCGGTAATCGTATACATTATGTACCGGATCGAGAAGCATTATCAATTCGTAGGACGCCAGCTAAAGGTCAATAACTTCATGGCCCATTATCATAAAAGCGTTAGTAAGGATACGAATCTTTGTATCGTGTTAGTGGGTGGAATCAACCGTTCTGTATTAAAAGCTCTTAACTATGCTAATTTAATAACCTCCAACGTTGTTGCCCTTCATATCTCTACCGATGAAAAGCAAAGTGAACTGCTGAGAAAGAAATGGGTGGAGACGGGCATAGATGTGCCCCTTGAAGTTGTAAACTCTCCTTACCGGGAGCTTATAGAGCCGGTTGAGGACTATATCAGCAAACGGGAACAGAACTTAGAGCCTGGCGATATGATTACCATTGTCATGTCTCGTTTTATGGAAGAAAGCTGGTTTGCCAACATCCTGCACAACCAGACCACATATTTTATCATGCAGAGACTGAGGAGACATAGAAATGTATCCACCGTCCTGGTTCCTTATCTTTACAGTTCGGCATTTGTGCCTGCTTGTGAAAAGAAAATAGAGCATGAAGAATGGAAAAAAGATAAATAAATGACAAAAACCGTCTTATCTCAGTGGCTGTCTGGCAGTCATAGAAAGGATAAGGCGGTTTTTATATGCTTATTTCGTTAAAATAGCAGGGTAATCAGTATGACAAACAGTCCAAAGTAAATACGGTACCAGCCAAACAATTTAAAATCATGCTTTTTAATAAAGCTCATTAAGAACTTGATGACAAAGATTGAAACCACAAAGGCTGTTACCATTCCAACCACTAAGATAATTAATTCAGAACCGGAAAATTCCAGGCCGAACTTAAGGATTTTCAGTGCACTTAAGCCAAACATGACAGGGACAGCGAGAAAGAATGTAAATTCTGCCGCAGCCACACGGGAGACGCCTATGATAAGAGCGCCGATGATGGTGGACCCGGAGCGGGAGGTTCCAGGGATAATAGAAAGAACCTGGAACAAGCCAATGAGAAAAGCAGTCTGATAAGTGATATTCGTAAGCTCATTAATCTTAGGTGTTCTATGTTTGTTCCAGTTTTCCACCAGTATAAATGCGATTCCATAGAAAATCAGTGCCGCTGCAATCACAAATGGAGTATGAAGATGGGCTTCAATAAAGTCATCAAATAAGATAGTGACTGCTGCTCCAGGAATGCAGGCAAAGGCGGTTTTAAACCACAGAGAGAAAACATCACCCCGAATTACCGGCATATTTTTGTTTTTAAATTGAAAGGGAAACATCTTATCCCAGAAAATACCCACTACAGCTAAAATGGCGCCAAGCTGAATGACAACAAAAAACATCTCTTTAAAAGCAGCACTTGCATTCAATTGAAGAAACTCATCTACAATCAACATATGGCCGGTACTGCTGATCGGCAGCCATTCCGTTATGCCTTCCACAATTCCAAGAAAAATCACCTTGAAAATTTCAATTACATTTAGATTCATGAATAAAAATCCTCCTTTTTATTGCTGATAATATAGTTATCCCTTGGCAAAATTTTATGCCGGGTACGTTGTTTTATTTTATTTCCCAGGCAGAAAATATGCAAGAAACCAGACGTCACTATCATAAAATACGTTGACACGAAACGTGTCAAAGGCCGTAAAATGCCACTTTTATCACGTATTCTGCCATTTTGCCTGTTTCACCAGCAGTATCGTCTTAATAATAAGAAGCAGAAAAGAAAATGCAGTAATATAAGGCTGACGGGTCATGATAAAGATCAGAATGGCAATGGAATGTAATAGAAAGGATCCTAAACGGAATATTTTTAATGCTTTTTCTAGTTGTAGTGATCGGAGTATCAGTTGGGCGACTCCCCAGACGCATATTAAAATCAGTAAAATAAAATATACGAGGCGTATGGACTCTGATTCATAATAGGAAAATAGTGTCACTGATCTAATGTGATCACCATCAGGCTGGCCGTATAAGGGAAGAAATATAAATAAAATAGTAAATACATCCAGCAGGCCGTAGATTAAATGAGTGATACTATTTATATTAGTGCGGTTTTCTGCTTCCGCAAGTACAATCAATTCCTCCCCTGATAGTAAATCGTCAATGGTGACGGAAAAAAGTCTGGATATGCATTTTAGGGATTCGATATTTGGATATCCTTTTCCACTTTCCCATTTGGAGACAGCTGTACGCGATACATATAGCTCATTGGCAAGCTGTTCCTGAGTGAGCTGTTTTTGTTTTCTCAGCTGCTGCAGTTTTTCATGAAATTCCATGGCAGTCCTCCTGTTGTATCATTCTATAAGCTTAACTGAAATCATCTTTATAATCAAGCAGTTCCTGTTACAGATAGGTCCTCTCTGAGAATGCTCAAAATCGGATTTAGTATCCATACTTTCCTTATCTCATAGGACAAACAAGGGATTGCATATATCTAACCATGGAAAGAAAGGGGAGAAACAAGCTTCATGGCAAAGTCAGCGGACAGGCAGAATCAAAATAAAACGCCTTTAAAGACGAAGGTATGGCTTGTGGGGTTTTACATTCGCCTATCCCGTGAAGATAAGCGTGGAAAAGATGAATCAGAGAGCATTACCAATCAAAGGCTTATTTTGACCGATTTTTTAGAACAGCAAGACGATGGTGATCAATATATATTTGCAGGAGAGTATGTGGATGACGGTGTAAGCGGGACAACGGATGAAGAACGGGAAAATTTTCAGCTTCTGTTAAATGATATACAAAAGGGAAAGGTCAATTGTGTCATAGTTAAGAACCTGGCCAGAAGCTTTCGGAACAATGGAGATCAAAGCTATTATCTGGGTGATTGGTTTCCAAGAAATAACGTACGGTTTATTTCTCTTTACCAACAACCCATTGACACCTATAAAGACCCCAGGAATGTGCAGAACCTGGCGGTTCCGGTTCAGGGAGTTCTAAACGAAGAGCATGCAAGAGGAACCTCAGAAAGCGTAAGAAGGACATTTGATAAAAAAAGGGAAAAAGGGCTGCACATCGGATCCTTTGCCGTTTACGGTTATGAAAAGGATCCGGAAAATAGAAATGCTCTCATCATAGATCCCGTGGCCGCCGAGCAGGTAAAAAGGATTTTCTCCTGGTATCAGGAAGGAAAGAGTAAAAATGCAATCGTCCACCTTCTTAATGATTATGGCATTTTATGTCCATCTGCCTATAAAAGGCAGAAAGGACTGAAATATCAAAATCCAAATGCGGATATGGGCAAAGGTCTATGGAGTGTGATGACCGTCACTGGGATTTTAAAGAACCAGATTTATACAGGGGACATGGTACAGGGACGTTACCGCAAGAAAAGTTATAAAATTCATGTGCAGGAAGCGGTTCCGGAGGAGGAATGGTTTATTGTGTCAAATACTCATGAGCCAATTATTAAACGTGAGGATTTTAATCAGGTTCAGGAGCTGCTAAAAAGAGATACAAGGACGGCACCGAATCAGAAGAGCCTTTATTTATTCAGCGGTTTTCTGCGCTGCGGAGACTGCGGCAAGGCGATGACACGCAGCAAGGTCAAAAATAATGTTTATTATCATTGCAGCACTTATAAGAACCAGTCAAAAAACGCCTGTACCAAACACACCATCAGACACAGAGATTTGGAGCCGGCGGTCTTAGAGGTGATCAGACAGCTGATCTCCACTGGTGTTTGTTATCACGAAGTGATTCAGGAAATAGATGCAGCCCCCAAAAAGGAGAGCCGTTCTGATTTGTTAAAGGGTCTGATACAAACCAAAGAAAAGGAGCTGTATAGGATTACACATTATAAGCAGAGCCTTTATGAAGACTGGAAGGATGGTGAAATCACGAAAAGGGATTATCAGCAGATGAAGGAAGATTACGAAAGAAGGTCAGAGGCCATACAGCATATATTAGATCATCTGCAAGACAAAAGGGAAGAACTTGATAGGTCCAATGAATTGGAGAATCCTGTTTTGGAGGCATATAGGAAAAGTGGAAATATCAACGAATTGACCAGAGATATTTTAATACAATTGGTGGATCATATCAGGATATATGAAAATGGCTCTATCTGTGTTAAACTAAGGTTTGCCGATGAATTTCATAATATGAAGGAGGAACCAGATGTATAATCACGCACCAGATAATTATATCTGCCCGTTTTGCCAAGTTGCTCAGGGAATAGAAAACCAATTCATCCATACAAAACAGTCGGACATTGTATACCAGGATGAATACATAACAGCGTTTATTAATGCGGGATTTTTTGAGAATAACAAAGGAAATGTAATTATCATACCCAATGATCATTATGAAAATATTTATGATCTGCCTGATGACATCTCAGCAAAGATACACAAATTGGAAAGGGAAGTTGCTATTGCACTGAAAGAAGTCTATCAGTGCGATGGGGTATCATCAAGGCAACATAATGAACCTTACGGAAATCAGGAAGTCTGGCATTATCACTTGCATGTGTTTCCAAGATACAAGGATGATAATCTATATTCATCAGGCAGAGTGTATTCAAAGCCAGAAGAGCGAATAAAATACGCCGACGGGCTCAAAGAATATTTTAAAAATGGTAAAAGCAGGGATCATAAAAGCGTGTAATTTTATAGAAACAATTATCCTTTAAATGAAAGATAAGGGAAGCCGGTCGTGGCTTCCCTTTATGTTTGTTTTTATGAAGTATGTAAGGGTAAAAATAATTCGATATAGTAAATCGGTTCCACTGTCTTTTCATCTGACTTATTTTGAAATGTGTAACCTGGAAGATGGCAGCTATAGGCGGCACCGGTTAAATGGTATCCCTGCTCCCTTGCCCAGTTAGCTGCTTTTGTGATTGAAAGAGAATCAGGGACAGGCTGACTGGAGGCTATGATGGTATAAACACAACGGTTATGCTGGAGCATGGAGAAGTCCTCTAGCTCTTCCTGCAGATCCATGACAGCCGCAGTATGGCTTGCCAGTACCGTATATTCTTTGCTTTTTTCTGCACAATCCTTCATGATCCGATATTCCTGAAAACGATAACACAGGTCGGAAATCTCTTTTGCGTGTATAAAACTAGTATCCGGAATGATATAATGTCTGCGCAGCGGACGGATATCGTACCGGTTCAGACACAATTCCACATTTTTTGATAACTGCTTTAAATGGGCCAGGTGGACCAGAGATTGCTTATGCTTTTCCACTTCCTGCTTTTCTTTTGCTATTTTCTCCTGAATGATGGAACTGTAGGAGGGAAGTGAACTATGAGACAGAATCCGGTCAATGTCTTCCAGGCTGAAGTTAAGTCTGCGGTAAAATAAAATGCTGGAAAGCTTGTGAATGTCATCATAAGTATAGGCCCGGTATCCGTTTTTTTCTTTTTTCGGTTTTATAATTCCTTTTTTCTCGTAAAATCGAAGTGCATCCCTACTTATGCCCAAACGGTCTGAAACTTCGCCAATGCTGTAATGTTTCATAATAACTCCTTAGTTTCAGTCTCATGTTTTATTATCATATATTAACATAAAACGGGAATAAATGGTCTTACAGTTTTCTTTCTATGTTTACGAAAAAATGACAAAGCCTGTAGAAAATTGATTTTTTATGGCAAATAATGGAGATGCTGACCCGGGTGTTTTGAGCCAGCACCTCCATTTTTATTCCACTGAAATATGGTAAGTTTCCAGCCAGTTATTGATCTGGAGGAGATAGGCAAGCATCTGAGGACCTGCCATTAACTGACCATACCATGGTTTTCCGTAATCGGAAGGACTTGTTAAGAATTTTTCCAGATGTTCCCTGTCAAGGAACTGCATGACTGGGGAAGAACCCAATGCCATTTCTTTCACCCGGTCGACTAAAAGTGCCTCATAGTTGGTGTCATAGGTTTTTGGATAAGGCGATTTTCTTCGGAACAGGACTTCATCTGGAAGCAGACCTTTTCCAGACTCCCGAAGGAGATTCTTTACAACTCCATTTTTTGTTTTCATATCCCATGGCACGTTCCAGACGTATTCGATGATACGGTGATCGGCAAATGGAACTCTTGCTTCCAGGCCGGAGTACATGCTGGTACGGTCCATACGGTTTAATAAAGTCTGCATGAACCAGCGAAGATTTAAGTAGGAAATCTCCCTTCTTCTCGCTTCCGTTTTATTGTCTTCCGAAAGAACCGGTGTCTCGGCAATAGACTTTTCATATGTTTCCCTCACGTAATCCTCCATTTTAAGGTAATCGAGAAACTCATGATTTAACATGGCCTTTCGTGGCTTTAAATCCATGGTCCAGGGAAATGCGTGGGCATTAAAGCATTCCTCTTTATGGAACCAGGGATAACCGCCAAAGATTTCGTCGGCACATTCTCCCGTCAGTGTTACTTTGTTATAAGGTTTTACCAGGGAGCAGAAGTGGAGCAGAGAAGAATCAATATCTCCCATGGCAGGCAGGTCGTGGGCTCTTACGGAATCATAAAGCCGGTCTGCCTGAGTCAAGTTGTCGCATTCCAGGTAATGATGGTCAGAATCCAGAAATTTTACCATCTGGTCTACATAAGGACGGTCCTGTGACGGCTGAAAGTTATTGGCCTTAAAAAACTTGTCGTTGTTGACAAAGTCAAAGGAAAACGTAGAAAGCCTTTTGCCCTGTTTTTTTAGTTCCTGGGCACAGACAGCGGAAACAAGACTGGAATCAAGTCCCCCGGATAAAAAAGTACAGATAGGGACATCAGATACCATCTGGCGGCGGATAGAATCCCGTACAAGAAATGAGGTCTTTTCAATGGTCTCCTCATAGCTGTCCTCGTGGGGGTGGCTTTCTAGCTTCCAGTAGCTTTTTAAACGGAAGCCATCCCTGGAACAAAAGAGAAAATGTCCGGGAAGAAGCTCTTTCATTCCTTTTAGGATTCCAGAGCCAGGGGTTCGGGCTGGGCCAATGGAAAATACCTGGTTCAGTCCATCCCGGTCTAACACAGGCTTTATACCCGGATAAGCAAGAATCCCCTTTAATTCCGAGGAAAAGATGATCTCCTCATCCTGAATAGTGTAGAACAAGGGCTTAACCCCGGAGCGGTCCCGAAAGAGACACAATCCGTCGCGATAGGGATCTTGAATGGCAAATGCAAAAATTCCGTTCAGCTGCTTCACAAAATCAGGTCCAAATTCCATATATCCAGTAAGAATAACCTCTGTATCGCAGGTGGTGGCAAAGGAGTGACCTCGTTTGATTAAATCCTTGCGAAGTTCCTCTGTATTGTATATTTCGCCGTTATATACAATGACAAAGGTTTTCCCAGCCTCAGTTTTTTTCATGGGCTGGCTCCCATTTGCCAGGTCAATAATGGATAAGCGGGCATGGGAAAGTCCACCGTGCTCAAAAAGCCAGATTCCTGAATCATCAGGACCCCGATGCTTTTGGGCTGCTGACATAGATTCCAATACATTTTCATAATAAGTTCTGTCTTTCACATAATTCCGGTTCGGATTGTAAAAACCAGCAATTCCACACATAGCAATTCCTCCTTTGAGCTTAATGGGTTATAAAAGAACACAGGCGACCAGAAATGTTGCCAGGAAGCCTATGACGACTGGAAGAAAATTCTTTCTGGCAAGCTCCAGAGGGCTTACGTTACAGATGGCGGCAACTGGGATAAGCCCCCATGGAACAATGGTTCCCCCGCCTACGAAGATGGCAGTGATCTGTCCAAGAGAGGCCAGGATAGGAACAGAGGCTCCTACCGCAGTCCCGAAGGTGTTGGCGAGAGAGCCGGTCAGGGGCAATCCGGAAAAGCCGGAACCGTCTAAACCGGTCAGGCAGCCTGCCGCCATTTCTAGAATTGCTGCCATATATTTGTTAAGAGGGGTATTATGTGCAAGCCATAAGGCCCAGTCATTCATAATGCCTCTTTGAAAGGAATCTCCCATAATAGCAGTAATCCCATTTCCGCCTAAAAAGAAAAATGCCCCAATAATGATGACAGGAGCAAAGATGCGGATGGCAAACAGGAAGCCGTCTGTAATATAAAAGGTAATCCGTTCCAGTGAATGAATGCCAAAACCCAGAACAGTACCAATACATGTGAGCAGAATGGCGGTACCTGATATCATACTGGTGGCATCAGTCCCTTTCAAATGATAAACAAGCATAAAGACAATATTGGCAAGAAAGGCGAGGGGAGTTAAAATCGCCATAAAAAGAGAGGTATAATCCCAGGTCTTAAGTTCCGGCTCAGGTGTTTCCTGAATGTAGAGCTGCGGGCAGCAGGCCGAGATTTCCTTTCTATTTAGAAAATATGCGGAGCAGACAGTAACAATACCCATAACCAGGAATAAAGGACCGCCTTGAGTCAGGATATCAGAGGTCTCAATAGAGGCGGCTCCTGCGGAGATGGAAGGTGCACCCTGAATGATAATATCAGAGCTTAAGGCAATTCCGTGACCAAAAAGATTCATGGCCATGGCGGCAAAAAGAGGGTCTAATCCTGCCTTTACTGCAAAAGGAAAGGCAATGGCTCCGACCAAAGCCACCGCTGGGGAGGGCCAGAGAAACAGAGAGAACATCAGCATGGTAAGCCCTAGAATCCACCAGGTAATGGAGGGGGATTTCATGATTTTTGACATAGGTGTCATGATTAAATAATCGCTTCCCAGCTCCTTTAAGCATTTGGAAAGAGCTATGATCAGGGCAATGGTGGCAATGATATCCATAAATTCCCTGGCAGCATATACAATGGCATTGAAAACAGTCATGATGCCGCCGGTCACAGACCCATACCCAGCAACCCCCAGAAAGAAAAGAAATGCAATGCAGACAAGAAGAGTATCTTTTCTTAAAATCATTACGGCCAGAATTACGATGACGCCCAAAAGATAAAGATAGTGCATTGGTGTCAGCACCAGATTAGGATCGAACATAGAAGCCACTCCTGTGAAAAAGATATAGTCTATTCTATGTCAGAAATTTTTCGCGGTACATAGTTCGCAGATTTGATTTATTTTTAAGGCCATACCTTCAGGAAATAATAAAAGTGCAAGAAAGTGCTATTACTTGGACAAATAAGAGCACGCTTTTTTTCTCCATATATATTATAATCAGGGTATGATACTTAACGAGGAGGTATGGGGATGAATTATCTGATTGGGATTGATGTAGGAACATCAGCCACAAAGACAGTTCTGTTTGAAGAAGGGGGAAAAGTAGTAGCTTCCGCATCAAAGGAATATCCTCTTTACCAGCCAAACAACGGCTGGGCGGAGCAAAAGCCTGAGGACTGGAGAGATGCGGTTTTAGAGACTCTTTCCCAGGTGGTTTTAAAGTCAGGGGCTTCAAAGGAAGACATAAAAGGAATTGGAATCTCCGGCCAGATGCACGGACTTGTCATGCTTGATGAGAACAATGAAGTGCTGCGCCCTTCTATCATCTGGTGTGATCAGAGAACCGGGGCAGAAGTAGAAGATATGCTGCGGATTATGCCAAGAGAACAATGGATTGAGATCACAGCCAATCCCCCTCTTACCGGCTGGACGGCTGCAAAGATACTATGGGTGAGAAAGAATGAGCCTGAGCTTTATAAAAGATGCAGACATATTCTTCTGCCAAAAGATTACATACGATTTGTGCTGACAGGCGTTTTTGCCACCGAGGTTTCCGATGCCAGCGGCATGCAGCTGTTAAATGTTGCAAAAAGGTGCTGGTCCGAGCAAGTCCTGCATAAACTTGATATCGACGGAGAGCTTTTAGGGACAGTCTATGAATCCTGTGAGGTAACTGGAACACTCCTTCCGGAGATTGCCGCGCTTACTGGTCTTTCCAAGGAAACAAAGGTGGTTGGAGGAGCTGGGGATAACGCAGCAGCAGCAGTGGGAACCGGAGTTGTAAGAGATGGTACTGCCTTTACCACTATAGGAACCTCTGGTGTGGTTTTTGCTCACAGCAGTCAGGTCACCATAGACCCGAAAGGAAGAGTCCATACCTGTTGCTGTGCGGTACCAGGTGCATGGCACGTAATGGGAGTTACCCAGGGTGCAGGCCTTTCCTTAAAATGGTTTAAAGATAATTTCTGTCAGGATTACATTGAAGAAGCCGATCGACAGGGCGTTGATGTATACGATTTAATCAACCGGGATGTAGCGATCATCAAGGCAGGAAGTGACAAGCTTCTCTATCTGCCTTACCTGATGGGAGAGAGAACCCCCCATCTGGACCCGGATTGCAGAGGCGTTTTCTTTGGATTATCTGCCATTCATACAAAAGCTCACATGCTCAGAGCTGTCATGGAGGGAGTTTCCTATTCTCTTAGTGACTGCAACGACATCTTAAAAGAGATGGGAATTGAAGTAGATGAGATGATGGCCTGTGGAGGCGGCGGAAAAAGCCCTATCTGGCGGCAGATGCTTTCGGATATGTATGAATGTGGAGTTAAAACTGTAGAACAGACGGAAGGCCCGGCGCTTGGAGTGGCAATTTTAGCTGGTGTTGGATGCGGAATCTATGAAAGTGTGGAATCAGCCTGTGATACCATGATTTCCGAAGATAAGTCTACGGAACCGGAATCAGAACAGGCAGAGCTTTATAAAAAATATCACTCATTATACAAAAAGCTTTATGAGGATTTAAAGGACAGCTATAAAAAGCTGGCATCTTTATAGAGTAATAATAAAACATACAGGAGGCAAAGGATATGCGTTTTTTTATTGATACGGCAAATGTGGAAGAAATTAAAATGGCGGAAGAGATGGGAATCATCTGTGGTGTAACCACCAATCCGTCCCTGATTGCAAAAGAGGGAAGGGATTTTAATCAGGTAATTGCTGAAATTGCTTCCATTGTAGACGGTCCTATAAGCGGTGAAGTTAAGGCCACCACTGTGGATGCAAAAGGGATGATTGCAGAAGGACGTGAGATCGCTGCCATTCACCCCAATATGGTAGTGAAGATACCAATGACCACGGAAGGCCTAAAGGCAGTAAAGGTTCTGACCGCAGAAGATATTAAGACCAATGTCACTTTAGTATTTTCCGCAGCTCAGGCACTTCTTGCAGCAAGAGCTGGGGCCACTTACGTATCTCCATTCCTTGGACGCCTGGATGATATATCAATGCCTGGAATCGATTTAATCGCAGATATTATGGAAATCTTTGAAATCCACGGAATTGAGACAGAAATTATTGCTGCCAGTGTGAGAAATCCGATTCATGTCATTGACTGCGCTAAGGCAGGAGCTGACATTGCAACGGTTCCATACAAAGTATTAGAGCAGATGACAAAGCACCCTCTTACAGATCAGGGAATTGAAAAGTTCAAAAAGGATTACCTGGCTGTATTCGGAGAATAAAAAAGGAGAGGACGCATTTATGGGTTTAGCAGTCAAGCCGGTGACAGATGAAGCATTTCGTGCTTATGGAAAAGTCATAACTGGCTATGAAACAGGGGAATTATTAAAAAAGATGGGCAGCACGCCCCTTCCTGATGATGTCATCTATGTACCTTCCGTTAAGGAACTGGAGGAATTAGAAGTCACAAAGGAATTTGCTAAAAGGGTTTACGGCCAGATGCCAATACAGGTTGGCTTCTGCAACGGCCATAACAAAAAATTGAACGCGGTAGAATATCACAGGGATTCAGAGGTCAATATTGCGGTGACCGATCTAATCTTAATCCTTGGAAAGCAGCAGGATATTACCACGGAATTTACTTATGATTCCGGTTTGATGGAAGCATTTCTCGTGCCTGCTGGTACTGTAATTGAGGTATATGCAACCACGCTGCATTATGCCCCCTGCCATGTTGAGGACGGTGGATTTCGCTGTGTGGTAATTCTTCCAAAAGGAACAAATATGGAACTGGAATCTCTGGGCGAAGCCGTATACAAGGAGGATCAGCTGCTGTTTGCAACGAATAAATGGCTCATTGGCCACGAGGAAGGCGGACTTCCAGAAGTAGCTTATATTGGTATCACCGGGGAGAATCTCTCCGTGTAACACAATGAAACATAAGAAAAGAAGGCGTAATTCATAAAATGTCTTAATAATAGGAGGAGTCATATCATGTATAATATCCCTGAATTAAAAGTAGGTATTGTAGCGGTCAGCAGAGATTGTTTCCCGGAATCACTGTCAGTGAACAGAAGAAAAGCTTTAGTTGGGGCTTATGAGGCAAAGTATAATGGGGACAATATTTATGAATGTCCCGTTTGTATCGTTGAAAGTGAAATTCACATGGTTCAGGCCCTTGAAGATGTAAAGAATGCCGGCTGTAATGCCTTAGTGGTCTACCTTGGTAACTTTGGACCAGAGATTTCTGAAACTCTTTTAGCAAAGCATTTTGATGGACCTGTCATGTTTATTGCCGCCGCAGAGGAAAGCGGAGATAATCTAACTCAGGGCCGTGGTGATGCCTACTGCGGAATGTTAAATGCCAGCTACAATTTAAAGCTTAGAAATGTAAAAGCATACATACCAGAATATCCTGTTGGAACAGCAGCAGAGTGTGCTGATATGATTGAAGAATTCCTTCCGGTTGCCAGATCACTTGTTGGACTTTCCAGCTTAAAGATTATTAGCTTTGGTCCTCGTCCATTAAACTTCCTGGCATGCAACGCTCCGATTAAGCAGCTTTATAACCTGGGAGTGGAGATTGAAGAAAACTCTGAGCTGGATTTATTTGAGGCTTTCAATAAACATGCAAATGATCCAAGAATCCCTGATGTGGTAAAAGATATGGAGAAGGAACTTGGATCTGGAAATCAGAAGCCTGAGATTCTTCCAAAACTTGCTCAGTATGAGCTTACTCTTTTAGACTGGGTAGAAACACACAAGGGCTATCGCAAATACGTTGCCATTGCCGGGAAATGCTGGCCAGCATTCCAGACCCAGTTTGGCTTTGTACCATGCTATGTAAACAGCCGTCTGACCGGAATGGGTATTCCAGTATCCTGCGAAGTGGATATTTACGGAGCACTCAGTGAGTTCATCGGAACCTGCGTCAGCCTTGATGCAGTAACACTTCTTGATATCAACAATACAGTTCCAGCTGATATGTACGAAGAAGATATCAAAGGAAATCATGATTACACCCACCAGGATACCTTTATGGGATTCCATTGTGGAAATACCTGCTCAAGAAAGCTGTCTGCCTGCTCTATGAAGTATCAGATGATCATGGCAAGAACCCTTCCAGAAGAAGTTACCCAGGGTACCTTGGAAGGCGATATTGCTCCTGGAGATATTACATTCTTCCGTTTACAGAGCACTGCAGATAATTTACTCCGTGCTTATGTTGCTCAGGGAGAGGTCCTTCCGGTTGCAACCCGTTCCTTTGGTTCCATTGGCGTATTTGCTATTCCGGAAATGGGAAGATTCTACCGCCATGTTCTGATTGAAAAGAACTTCCCACATCACGGAGCAGTTGCTTTTGGACACTATGGAAAAGCAATCTTTGAAGTGTTTAAATACCTTGGTGTAGAAGAAATTGGATTTAACCAGCCAAAGGGAATGCTTTATAAATCAGAGAATCCATTTTCATAAAAGGTAATTTCATAATTAGTTTCGAATAAAATAGCTGTCTTCGTACGGAAGCGATTCCGTATGCAGGCAGCTATTTTCATAGGAACTTTACGACAGCTTGGCGTAGGTCAAATAGCCAAAAAAGATTTATAACTGGTTCATATATAATTACAAGAAAAGGAAAAATATAAATTAGTATGATAAGCAAATTATAATGAATGCCGTAAGTAATAAGCAGGATCGGATATGTAAAATTGAAATCGCTTTTTTATCTTAATTTTTTGTTATTCTTTAAATGTTTTAGATAAATAGTTAATTGTAATAAGAATGTGTTTACTTACATTCTCTCTTTTATTCAAAAAACATTGATATTTTACTATAAAATTATAATTGAATACAGGATATTGGTAAAATAAATGGACGGATAGCCATTGCTGAAAAATCAAATTAATCTTAATGTTAGTACAGTTGCCAAAACATAAAACCATTCATAAAATAGTTATAGGCATGATTCTAAATAGAGCATGCCGTAAATATTAAGAATGGAGGGTTAAATATGGCAAATAGTGCACTGCAAATAGAGCTAAATACAGCTACGACTGTTGCCTCTGGTGCCAATGTCCTTTTTGATACCATAGTCTATTCATCTGGCGGGATACTCTATAATCCAGCCACTGGTGTAGTTACATTTACCCAGCCTGGACGATTTGTAATCGATTGGTGGCTTGCCACACAATCGTCTCAAGCAACCAATGGAGCTTCTTTTGCTTTGTCTTCTTCACAGGGAGACTTTTTAGAAGGAAATTCTCCGATAAAAACTGGTGAGGTATTTGGTATTGGAATTGTTGAAGTTATAACGGCTCCGGTTACCTTATCACTTGTAAACATTAGCAATGCAACTGTATTCTTCTCATTAATCGTTCCGTTAAAAGGAACTTTGGTGATTGTAGAAGATGATATTAGTGGAGCCACCGGCCCGACGGGAGCTACCGGTCCAACCGGAACCACCGGCCCGACGGGAGATACCGGTCCGACAGGAGCCACCGGTCCAACCGGATTAACTGGCCCAACGGGATTAACTGGTCCAACCGGAGCCACCGGCCCGACGGGAGATACTGGTCCAACCGGAGCCACCGGCCCGACGGGAGATACCGGCCCAACGGGAGCCACCGGCCCGACGGGAGATACCGGCCCAACGGGAGATACCGGCCCAACGGGAGATACCGGCCCAACCGGGTTAACAGGTCCGACAGGAGCCACCGGCCCGACGGGAGATACCGGCCCAACGGGAGATACCGGCCCAACGGGATTAACAGGTCCGACAGGAGCTACTGGCCCGACGGGAGATACCGGCCCAACGGGAGATACCGGTCCAACGGGAGATACCGGCCCAACCGGCCCGACGGGAGATACTGGCCCAACAGGAGATACCGGCCCAACCGGATTAACCGGCCCAACGGGAGATACCGGTCCGACAGGAGCCACCGGTCCAACGGGAGCCACCGGCCCGACGGGAGATACCGGCCCAACGGGAGATACCGGTCCGACAGGAGCCACTGGCCCAACGGGAGATACTGGTCCAACCGGAGCCACCGGCCCGACCGGAGATACCGGTCCGACAGGAGCCACCGGCCCGACGGGAGCTACTGGTCCGACGGGAGATACTGGTCCAACCGGGGCCACCGGCCCGACCGGAGATACCGGTCCGACCGGAGATACCGGTCCGACAGGAGCTACCGGCCCGACGGGAGATACTGGTCCCACCGGCCCAACGGGAGCCACCGGCCCCACCGGCCCAACAGGAGACACCGGCCCCACCGGAGATACCGGCCCCACCGGTCCAACGGGAGACACCGGTCCAACCGGCCCCGCTGGAATAGCTGGTCTAGCAGGAGCTACCGGTTCAACGGGAGCAACCGGCCCGACAGGTCCGGCCGTTACTAGTGATAGCATGTCAGCAAATAACACGACTTCAACTGTTATTGCTGTAGTACTGGGTGGTACAGATGTCCCATTACCAGATAATCAAAATTTGAATACTTTTACCGTAGATGGCACAAATACCGATTTTACGGTACCTGCAACTGGAGAATATCTCATAAGCTATGCTATTGCTACAACAGCAGCACTTTTGGTATCTTCACGGGTATTGGAGAATGGTGCACCAATCGCTGCGTCCGTCGTTACGCCAGTAGTGGCTGCTTCTGAATTGTCAACATCGTTTATTGTTCCGCTGACTGCTGGTGACACACTGACGCTTCAGTTGTTTGGTCTGCTTGGTGCTGCAACTCTTCTTGGAGGAGCAAGTACCTATTTGACCGTTGTTCGTGTGATCTAATTTTTTACTATAGTTTAAATCCCCCTCCTCTAATGGGAGGGGGAACTTTCTTAACCTGTTATGAGGAAATGTCAGGTTTCCATTTTTATTAATATCAGTTATAATATAAAAGTATCTGGATACTAGATTAGATGAGAGGTTGAGTGTATGAAAAAGCATCCTAAGGTAATTTATATGAGCGCACATTTCTGTACAAGGTCTGATTCATGGACGAGGCTTGTACAGAATCAATTGTTTTAATCGATCTCGTCCCCATTGGGCCTTGTACTTATAAGACTAAATACTTATAAGGAAAGAGAACAATGGAAAATAATAAAAATTATATTATATTTTGGCTGGGACAATCCATGTCGCAGCTCGGAAGTGCAATGACATCATTTGCCCTGACAATATGGGCTTATGAAAGAACACAGTCTGCAATGACAGTCTCACTTATGACATTTTGCACGTATTTACCATACATAGTAATCAGCATTTTTGCAGGCGCCTTTATAGACAGACATTCTAAAAAGAGTATCCTAATTATATCAGATACGATTGCAGCCTTATTAACCGTAGGAGTTTTCTTTGCTCTGAGGCAAAATCAGCTAACCATAGAACATATCTATGCGGTTAATACCCTGATAGGATGCTCCAATGCTTTTCAGTCTCCGGCATCTGCCATTGTTACCGGAATATTGATACCTGCCGGACAGTATAAAAAGGCAAGCGGTCTTCAATCATTCTCAAGCAATCTAATCATGGTTACAGCCCCTATGTTATCTGGAATGATTACAGGGGCAGCAGGGCTTTCGCCTGTTTTATTGGCAGACTTAATTACATTTATATTTTGCATGCTTACATTAATCGTGATCCCAGTGAAACAGCCTTCTCTAAATGAGGAAAAGACAAAAGTGCGGGATATGATAATTAGCAGTCTGAAGGAGGGCATTTCATTACTAAACAATGAAAAAGGGATACTGCACATTATGATAAGTCTGGCAATTATTAATTTCTTTTCCAGACTGACGTATGAAAATATCTTATCACCAATGATTTTAGCCAGAAGCGGAAATGATATTAAGGCACTCTCTTTTATAAGCGGAGTAATGGGGGCAGGAGGTATCATAGGAGGGATTATGGTTACATGTGGAAGAGCCAAAGCCAATCCGATTAAGCTTATTTATGTTTCTGCTGGAATATCATTCCTGTTTGGAGACCTAATGATGGGAAGCGGCCAAAGTATATTTGCATGGTCTTTAGCTGGCTTAGGAGCAAGCATTCCAATTCCGTATATCATAGCGGGACAGTCCATAATTTTATACCAGATGATTCCGCAGAGTAAGCAAGGAAGCATCTTTGCACTTCGTAATGCAATTCAATATTCCACCATTCCAGCAGGGATACTTTTAGGTGGCTATCTGGCAGATTTCGCATATGAACCATTTATGATGTCCGACCACCCTATCGCAGGTTTATTACATAAGGTCGTAGGAACTGGAGCAGGAGGTGGTATGGCGGTCATGTTTCTATGTACCGGTATTCTGGGGACATACTCTTGTATTGCTGGATATAAAAACAGGCATATTAAAGTGTTGGCAAAACAACTGATGGATAAGAAGGATTCAGACAGTACTTCAAGGTAATCAAATTATAATGTTAAATATTCGTTATATTTACTGGTAATCCTATTTCTATCGTGTTACAATTGCAGAAACAAACAGGGATAGAACAAGAATCATGTGGGGGATGCCGAATATGAAAAAGTGGGTTTACGGATGTATGACATGCGCATTAATAAGTCTCTTGGTGTTTCAGACGAAATATTTTAATAAGCAAAAAGCCATGATTTTGGAAACAGAATATTCAAGTCATGAAATCTTGACCCATTCGGCTGACCCTACAGTAAATACACCAATAAGTGACAATGAGGAACGTACAATTTCTGTCAATAGCACAACAATAAAAAAGACTTTGATCCATTCTGCTGGAACAACGCTGGAGGAACGATTTGCTCCCCCTGATGGCTTTGTCAGAGTGGAAAAACCATTGGGCAGCTTTCAGGGATATTTAAGAAAATACGAACTCAAACCGGATAAGAGCCCTGTACTTTTGCATGATGGAAGCGAAAAGAGAAATCAAAAGGCCCATGCTGCAGTTTTCTCAATGCCATTAGTAAATGGGGATTTACAGCAGTGTGCAGACAGTGTCATTCGTATGTATGGGGAATATCTATGGTCGATCGGTGCATTTAAAGACATTTCATTTCAGCTCACCAATGGCTTTCTCATGGATTATTCTTCCTGGAGAGAGGGAGAGCGCCTGTCTGTGGAAGGAAATAAGGTATGGTGGGAAAAGCGGGCTTCTTATGATGACTCCAAAGAAAATCTGATAAAATATTTAAGGCAGGTCATGATTTATGCGGGAACTATTTCCCTTGAAAGAGAGAGCAGCAGTGTTGATTTAACACAGCTATTATCGGGAGATCTGCTGATCCGAGGAGGAAGCCCCGGTCATTGTGTTATGGTGGTTGATGTAGCAGAGGATGAAACAGGAAATAAATGCTTTCTTCTCGCCCAGGGATACATGCCTGCTCAGGATTTTCACGTTCTTAATAATCCTCTCCATGAAGACGATCCATGGTATTATGTTACAGAAATAAAAGATTCTATTGTTACTCCGGAGTATACATTTGGGATTGATGATTTAAAGCGTTGGAAAGTATTTATGGAATCGATTAAATGATTAGAAGCGGTTCTTTTTTAAAGTATAATAAATATAAATATTCAAATAAAATGTCTGGGAATATTTAAAAGAGATTTTTTATATTTGACAGGAACAGAAACTAATATTTAGATAGATGCGTAGAATTTGCAATTATGAAATTGATTTGCATTTTCTACGCATTATTTCATATAGAAATGAAAGTTAAGTTGAATTAAATGACCCCATTTAAAACAAGAATCACCATAACGATTGTCACTAAAATAACTCCTACAATCAGTGTCATGCCTAAACTGATTGTTCCATTTTTACTCGTGTCTTGCGTCTGAAAAGACAGGAGATTAGATTTTCTCAGTGTAGTAACAAGTGGTTTATAAATAAGAAGAGTCAGGACTGTATTGATACCGCTTTTTAAAAGATTAAATGGTATAATAGCTGGTAACAAAAGTTTTACGACAGCTTCCCTGGGGTAGCCCATATAAATAGGTGTAATCAGATAATTCCATAACACCATGACAACTGTCATAAGCAGACAACCGATCACCATACCTACAAAGCCGCCAGTCATGGAATGGCGTTTTTTATAAAGATAAGCGGCAGGGCAGACAAAGGCAACTGTGGACAAGATATTCATGATCAGGCCAATGATTCCAGTGCTGCTGATGGTAAACATTTCAATAAAAGAAACGATAACGGATATAATGACGGCTGACATGGGACCAAATATAAAGCCTCCAGTCAGTATAATAACGTCTTTTGGTTCATACTCCAAAAATGGGGCGACCGGGACAATAGGAATTCGGATAATTAAAACGGCTACAAAAGCCAAAGCACATAACATGGCCATTATGGTTATTTTACTAGTTTTCTTGCTCATATTCATAATACTTTCCTCCTGAAAATAAAGTAACACCTGAAAGTGTGCCCTTCAGGTGTTAATAATAGACAGGTGTATTATCTCTATTTAACACATCTTCTTTCATCCAGACTTTACTGTCGGTATTGGAGTTACACCAATTCTGCGTGATACACGCTCGCGGACTTTACCGCCGGTCGGGAATTTCACCCTGCCCTGAAGACAACTATATGCAAATGTTCTGGATACATTATATCACCCAATAAAAAAATTGCAAGATGTAGTTGCAATTTTTTTATCGGTTTGCTATAATAGCGTCCATGGGGGTATAGCTCAGCTGGGAGCGCGAGATGTCCGGTAAACGACCCCTCAAAGAAGAAGTAGATTTGAAGAAGTAAAATGCTGGAAACCTGCGTAAATAAAGGGTTTTCGGCCATATGGGGGTATAGCTCAGCTGGGAGCGCGAGATGTCCGGTAAACGACCCCTCAAAGAGGAAGTAGATTTAAAGAAGTAAAATGCTGGAAACCCAGATAAATAAAGGGTTTTCGACCATATGGGGGTATAGCTCAGCTGGGAGAGCGCTTGAATGGCATTCAAGAGGTCATGGGTTCGAATCCCACTATCTCCATCGTAAAAGTCTAGTATATACTAGGCTTTTTTATTTTTGTGTTGCATTTCATGTTGCATTGATTCAAAATGTTTTATAGTTACATCTTCATATTTCTGCTCATAATCATTAATTGTTCCGCGATAAACCTGCTTTAAGGTTTTATCTGAAGACCACCCTCCACTTAAACAATAAGCCGCAGGCATGAATGCTTGTGGCTTAAATTAGAATTTTTAGGGACGGGACACTTGATAAATCAAGGATAAAATGGTACATATCATTTAGGTCCAACTTTTGAGGGCCAGTTCACAATGTGCCTTTTTATTGATTTAAATTCTACTAATGATTACTTTTAAAAATCAGAAGATATATTTTCTGATAGGAGGCAAATGGAGGTAATAACTATGCTGCAGAGAGCCTGAGGCAGAAGTATAGAAAAGTTATCCAATTTGACATATTAAAACGGGTAAGTAAAAAATACAGATAATAAAGATAATCATTCGTGTGATTGATACCGTAGGGTAAATACACATTAATATCTATTTTATAGCATAAAGTGAGTTATAAAGCCGTTTCGTTTAGAAGATAAATATTAATTGCTTATATTTAAGCTTTGGCGAAATTCCGCTTTATCATAATAGGTGTTCAACATAACCTGGGGATAACTGTCGACTATTTCTTTAACAATTTGCAATCCTTTCCCGCTATGTCCTATCTTATCTGATTTTCTCAGTATCATATGTTCAAACTGATGACCTGCACGTACACTGTTCTTTATAGAGTAAGAGACCAGGTTTTCTTGATTGCGTATATTTATATTTATATGTGAGTCAGGGAGGTTTTCACATTCATCGATAGCATTATCCATAAAAATTCCGAGTATCCTTGTCAGATCAATAATATCCATTCCTAAGAAAAATAAATCTTCATCGATTTGAATATTCAGTGATATATTTACATTGAGATTAAATGCTTGAAATAGTTTCATGTGCAAAAAAGAGCGCAGCGTTTCGGAAGGAATTTGATACAGCTGCGAAAACTGATAGTTCTTCTCAATCTGATCTAATGCAAATGGATATATTTTTTCTTGATAAAAGATCTTCATTGCAGAGTCACTGCTTTTTTCTACAAATCCACCCATTGTCATAAAGAGATTTTTGGTATCATGACGGAGGTTTTCCATATCTTGAAGATTTTTATTCAAGTTTTGATAGTATTCAACTGTGCTCTTTTGTGACTGTTTCATGTAATCTAATGTAATTCGATAATCCTCTATGAAGTATAACATATATACAAATGCTACCTGAAAAATCAAAAGAAACAAATGAAAAATATTGATATAAATTAGAAGCAGATCACTAACCGTTCTGGTCAATAGGAATGGAAGCGGTATAACTACAATAGAAATAGTGGTTATGGCAGCGAAGAAAGAGATTATTTTATCAACAACAATAAATTTTCTGCTAATTCTTCTTGCGGTGATTATAATCCGGTTATACTTTTTGCTAACCAGGTAGACTGTTCCAAAAGCAAACAATAAGGCTAAGGTCAAAAATAATACCATTGCTACTCGGTCCAGCGACTTCCCGGTTTGAAAATGGTACATGATGTATTCCATGATTGGGAAAAAAATTAATGCTGAGAATGACAGATAAATAAAGGAGATATAAACACTAAGAATTCTTCCCCTCAAGGTACCAGCATTGAGAAATTCAAAGGTTAATAATGTAAAAAGAATAAGCAGATACCAACTACCATAACCCATAGTAGTTAAGCTTGAATTTAATAGTCTATAAGGTAACAAAAAAGCAGCAAAAAGAAATAGAGCGTTTTCAGTCGAAACATCGCATAGCCTTAGCTGTTTAAACTCAATAGAAAATAATGCTGCAGTTACAATAACGAGCAATAATTGTGATTTTGAAGTGATATTCCAGATATAGAAAGCCTGCACCAGAACAATTGCAATCCCTATCAGGAATTGTAGTTGTTTTGGTGCTTTTTTGGTTATTGTCATGCAAAGTAATATAATAAATGAGTGTAAAAAGCTTAGTACAATTTCTATAAATCCTGTACTAAATAAATCTGTTAAGCTACCAACGGGATAAGGCATCATTATTTCTCCAATCTATTTATTTTTAAAAATATTTTTTTTGCTAATTGCACATGTAACTAATTCTCCATTTGATAATTTTAATTGTCCATCTGCTATGCCAACAACACAGCGTCTATTCACTACAACGGAACGATGGCTGAGCGCAAAGTCTTCCCCCAATAATTCAAGAGCGTGAGAAATGGAATCTCGTACAGTAATTTGTGAACCATCAATAGTGTGATAGCAGATATTATGCGGCTGTCCCTTTAATGTTTCGACATATGCAATTCGTTCAACTGAAATACTTACATATTCGTCAATACTAATCTGAAGTTCAACTGTATTGCTTGGCACATCGATGGAACTATTTTCTAAATTCATACATTTTGTTAAACAGTTTTCAAATTCCGTTGTCATCATTGCTAGGTTAAAATTTTTTTTAATAAAATCAAATGGTTCAACTCCACTTTTTAGGAGTGCCATGCTTTTTTCAATATGGCTTGTGACAAAAACAATTTTAGCAGGAATTGCTTTTTCACGGAGCTGTTGCGCCAAGTCAATGCCATTTAATTGG
The DNA here is from genome assembly GCF_026723765.1 of Lacrimispora xylanolytica. Lineage (NCBI taxonomy): Bacteria > Bacillati > Bacillota > Clostridia > Lachnospirales > Lachnospiraceae > Lacrimispora > Lacrimispora xylanolytica. The sequence goes on along the minus strand of NZ_CP113524.1, from coordinate 2,971,956 downwards.
TGATTTCCCATATCAAGGTCTAGAAAAAATAAGTAGGAATCGGGATTGCTGTTTAAATACGCCAATACCTCTCCGGCCGAAGATGCAAGGCAAGCTATCTCTGCTTCCATCTTTAAAGTACGAATTATATTATTAAGAATATCCGATATCATGGATAGGGTAAAAGCATCATCGTCGCATACAATTATTTTTAGCATGGCCGAACCTCCTACATAATAAAAAAGCAATAATAAATTATACCATATTATTGTTTTGTCGCAAATATTTTGTCCTGAATACTGCATTTTTGTCCTGAACATATTTTTAAAAAAGATGTTTCGAGACGTAAAGCCACTGTTAACGTAGAAACGCTGTTTTGTCATAATTTTTGTAGTATACTTTGCACTATTACAGGTGAAACACTTGTGAAAAAACTTTGAATAAAAGGAGAATTATTAATGAAACGAATTAAAAATTATGTGGCGATTGCACTGGCTACAGTAACAATTTTAACAACAGTATCTGGTTGTAGTCCTACACAAAAAGCTGAAACAAATGGTGCGCTTCCAGTAAATTCTGACGGTAATGTTACCACTGAGGTAAAGGAACGGGGACTTAAATTCACCATATCTCAGGAATATATGGATAAAGGTGTCACTTTGGAAGGGTATAACCAAAACCTGGATGGATACCGCATAGTTAGTATTACATATTATAGTCCGACTGCCACAGAAGCTTTAGAAACAATTATCAATATGGATGAAGAGAAAAGAACCAAAGAAGTCTCTGATGAGTATACGCAGAAGATATGGAATACAAGCCGTACCATTATGGACATTGTAATGCTGGAAACGGATGAGTATAAGAAGTTAGTTGACTCTGGAACCAGTTTGGATAAAATTACCGGATATTCACCTTCTGAAGAACTGGGAATCAACGACGGCTATACCTACATTATCTCTATTCCGGATTTGGATAATGGTGATCTCAGTGAGGATGAAATCAAGCAATATAATCAGTGCAAGGAATATATGAAAACAGTTAAGGAGAATCTTTCTTTTATTCCGGTTGAATTGGAAAACACAGATACTGTACTTGGAGAAACCATGCCCTCTTTCACAACAAATGATTTAAACGGCAATGCGGTTACAAATGATATTTTTGGTAAGAAAAAGCTGACGGTTGTTAATGTATGGGGAACTTTCTGCGGTCCTTGTATTGAGGAAATGCCTGAACTTCAAAAGTGGTCTGAAGAAATGTCTGATAATGTTCAGATTATTGGCTTGGTAGGTGATATTGAAGGGGAAAATGATAAGAAGCATTTAGACTTAGCGAAAAAGATTGTTGATAAAGCGGGTGTTAATTTTACAAACTTGATTGCAAACGATGATTTTAAAGACATGATGAGTGGGATTATTGGATTTCCTACAACATTTCTTGTGGATCAGAACGGTGCAATTGTGGGAGATCCTATTGTCGGAGCTGAAATGGATTCCTACAAATCAGCTGTGGAGGCATACTTAAATGGAAACGCAAACTAAGAGAAGATTCCTTTCAGCATTTGTTCTCCTGTTAGCCGCTGCGTTTTTGTGCTTCGGGGTGCAGCGGGGAGAGGTAGCCATTGTTCTTAATAAAGCTGTCAATATCTGTTTAGAGTGTATAGGATTGGGGTGAGCATATGAATATTCCAAATAAATTAAAAAGAAAACTAATACAGATAACAGCTTTTGGATTCTCCAATTCACATGTCGGTAATTTTGCTTCAGGTAAGATCTACACTGGGCAGTGGAAACAATTTTGTAATCCCGGGTTGAACTGCTATTCCTGTCCAGCAGCTTCATTTGCGTGTCCAATAGGAGCATTACAGGCAGTAAGTGGTTCAATTGATTTCAAATTCAGTTTCTATGTTATAGGTTTCTTGCTTGCGGTTGGTGTCTTTCTGGGACGCTTTGTATGTGGCTTCTTATGTCCCTTTGGTTTTTTTCAAGAATTGTTAAACAAGATACCTAGCCCAAAATTCAAGGTGCCAAGGCCATTTTTATATATCAAATATGTCATATTAATTGTATTTGTAATTTTGCTGCCAGTCGTTCTTACAAACTATATGGGCATCGGAAAACCTGCATTTTGTCAGTTTATCTGTCCCGCAGGGACACTAGAAGGCGGAATCCCATTGCTCAGTATGCATGACGAACTTCGTCAGACAATTGGCTCGCTCTTTAGTTTAAAATTGACAATTTTGATTATCACAATAATTGGATGCATTTTGAGCTATCGGTTTTTCTGCAAAACACTTTGTCCACTTGCAGTTATATATGGTCTTTTAAATAAAATCAGTTTTTATCATCTAAATGTAAATGAACATAAGTGCATCCACTGTGGAAAGTGTGCAAAGACATGTAAGATGATTGTTGATCCTGTGAAATCTCCGAATTCAGTTGAATGTATTCGATGTGGAGAGTGCGCAGAGGTGTGTCCAACTAAAGCGATTAGCATAGGCTATAAATTTGAGAAAAAAAATAGTTGAGAACGTAGAGTTAATACAAAATACCCAAGAGGAGAACGTTTGAAATGAGCGATAATATAACCGAATTGAACATTATACCAAGAAAGCAGCGTTCTAAGCGGCTCCTTGCATTGGATGCTGCAAGAGGGCTGGCGGTAGTTGGAATGTTTGTGCAGCACTTTGCACTGAATCAGATAAACAGTTTTGTGTCAGGAAATACAATGATTCTCTTTATCCTTTGTTCAGGTATTTCTTATTCCATTATGTCACAGAGTATGAAAGAGCACGGGATAGAGCCTACTACATTCCGTTCACGTGTTTTGGCACGGTCTGTATTTATTGATTTCATTGGATATTTAATACTCATGCTTAACGGCCCTTTTGGAATGGTTTTGTCTGCTTATGCAATGCTGTTTATTCTGTCGCTTGCATTGGTTCACTATTCTGCCCGTACTTTGATCATTCTTTCCGGAGTACTATTTTTGGTGAGTCCACCACTCATGTTGATTGGCCTAAGCTTATTTGCAGATACTGCCTTATTAGGTGATATTGCAGGTGGTCCATTATCAGCACTGGCTTGGGCACCTGTTTTTATAGCAGGTATGGCAATAGGAAAAATGGATCTTTACAAGTTTAAAACAGCAATCAAGTTTGTAGTGACAGGGCTCACAATTTTGATTCCATTCAAACTGATTGCGATATTTTTACTACCTGGATTACGTCAGAAGTTTGAAAATTGGCTTGTACAGTTCCCAGCCTATGAAAATCCTCCTATGGTAGATCAATACGCTATTTGGCCATTAAACACACAGCCAATACAATGGCAAATGCTTTTTCTTGATTCCCCACAAAGTGGTGCAGCTTTTGAATTGCTGATTGGATTAGGTGGCACACTAATTCTTCTTGGACTGTTGCTTCTGATAGAAAATAAGCTTAAAGTCGTACTTCGACCTTTTGCTGCTGCCGGGCGTGTAGCCCTGACGCTGTATGTTGCTCAGTTCGTTTTGGTTTGGGGCACTACTCTGATTGGGGTAGACATTACAAGTATTGATATAGGAGCTATACCCTTTGGTGATATTATGGTGGTATTATTTACACTTCTGATTGGATGGTTATTAGCCAAGCTTCCTAATGGGCCATTAGAGAGTGCTATTCGCCGATTTGAGGGGTTGTTTTACAAAAAATAAATGTTCGTTAGATTGCCAAAAAAAGAATCATTCGTTGACAATTAATCATTGATGAGTAGGAGTACCATTATAACAGTAAGAAAAAGTTTGTGTGAAGAAATGTCGGCTATGGTATCTATATTGCTAAAATACTCACGTTTGATTTTAGTTTTCTTCGAATGGAGGATATGGAAATTAGTAGAGTATTTCTTAAGTTTGTTCTTTTTGATAGCGGTGTCTTGATTGTATCAATAACTATTTTGGCCTTAAAGTTTCGTATTTTTCAGGCGGGTGTTAAAAAGAGTCCCTGCAGGGAAGAACATTATTTCACAACCAACTCTAAATAGAAATAACAGTTGGTGATAAGAGTTCAGTAGAAAGGAGTTTTATAAATATGAAAATAGAAATTTGGTCTGACATTGCGTGTCCATTTTGTTATATTGGCAAGCAACGCCTGGAAATAGCATTGGAGCGGTTTGAGCATAAGGAGGATGTTAAAATATCTTTCCGTAGTTTTCAATTAGACCCTTATGCGAAAAAGAATACCGGCATGGATATTCATCAGGTATCATCTTCCAAGCATGGAATACCATATGAAAAAAGCAAAGCAATGGAACAATCAGCTCGCACAGCAAGCGAGAGAAATTGGACTGGATTATCATTTTGATACATTAATACCCACCAATTCCTACGATGCAATCCGCCTTTCATATTTTGCAGAAGAGAAAGGCAAAATGAAAGAAATGATGGAACGCCTTATGAAGGCATATCTGGTAGATTCGCTGGATATTGGTGATCATGCCACGCTTGCTGGATTGGCAGGTGAAATAGGACTTAATGAGAAAGAGGCTTTGGACGCTTTAGCAGGCGATTGGTATAGTGAAAATATTGCAAGAGATAGGGCAGATGGATTAAAAATCGGTATTCAGGGTGTTCCCTTTTTCATTGTAAATGACAAATATACCATCACTGGAGCACAACCTAGTGAAACTTTTTTAGAGATACTACAAAAGGTATGGAAAGAAGACTATGACAATGCTATGACCAAAGAGAATAAATCTGAACCATCGTCCGATGAGTATTGCTCTGATGGAACATGCAAATTAGGTTAATGCATAGTATCATATTTTAATTGAACATTTCATATAGAAAAACTCAAAGGCATCGGAATGCAAAATTTCGGTGCCTTTGTTTTTTTATATAGAGCAAAGCTTAAAATTATCGCTCAGCTGGAAGAGCATAAATAGGGGTAACAGCCTGATTAGAAGTGGTGTGTGTGATTTCACAGCATACGGCAGGCCATTTTTTGCCTGCGAAGACTTTTCAGTCAATATTTGGAGTAACGGCGACTATAGCTCTTGGTATGGATGTACTGTTACATATAAACATATACTTGTGCTGCAGAATATAATGACTAGGAGTGTCGTTTTTTTTACAACTTACAAAAATTATACATAAAAAATGTTATTTTAATAGTATAAATCAATACTTTTTCAGAAGAAATATTTTTTGTACAGGTTGATATTTGTGAAAATAGTATAAAAATTTATAAATACATCACTGAATTTGGTGATTGTGATAGATATAAAAATAGAGAATTGATTTAAGAACTTCTTAATTTTTGTTCGAAAATTTTGAAATTAATAAGTGTAATGATGTTGATGTAAGATATATCCCAGTTGTTACGAACACCTTATATCTATGAAAATGAAACTTAAGTATTTTGGCGAATGGAAGCTAAAGTAGCCCTGATGATGGGGTATGCAACTGAACAAGGGGGTGTCGGCGTTCACGATTTAGTTGGCTATAATTACTTCCCGTATACGTATGACAGCGGGCATCCTGGGTGGAAGTCTCCACAGACAATACCAACTGGACTCTGGCAGCGGACAAGACTGCCAATATCAGTACTGACCAGACCCAGAGCGACGACTTCAGCGCTGCGGTAAGATATGTGCGAAAGGCTTTCAGGCTGGAGCCGCCAATACCAATAGTGGTTGGAATACTGGGATCCGACTGGAAGGTATTGCGTATACTCTAATCATTCTGCCGTGCATCTTCCCCTTCGGGATATCGGCGGTTTAAAGATAAGTTTATTTTATAATACACAATAAGGCAGTGAAAGGGGGGGCTGAAAACTTAAAGATAAGCAATACGAGTGCAGTGTACTTACTAAAAATGAAGGAGGTGAAAATGGTAACGTAACAATGAATTTATTCAAAGGTGGGTTTTTGTTAAATAACCAAAAAAGAAAGGAAAAATAAAAATGGAATCAAAAATCTTAATGAAAGAAATAAGCAGGAAATTGAGACGAACATTTTCCGTATTCGCTGTACTTCTTGCTGTACTTCTTGCAAGACCTGTATGTTCAGTAGCGGCGGAAACGCTCCCAACCCTTCCGCCGTCAGGCTTTGACCAAGTCAAGAGCAACATTCCACACGGTCAGGTCAGTTACATTACTTATCAGTCCACGGCGACAAACAGCCAGCGGAGGGCGAGAATTTACCTGCCCCCAGGGTATTCAACAAACAACAAATACAGCGTCATGTATTTATTGCATGGCATTGGTGGGAATGAAGACGAGTGGTACAACAACGGCGCACCGAATGTCATCCTTGACAATCTCATTGCTGCCGGTAAAATTCAACCCTTTATCCTTGTATTACCAAACGGAAATGCAACGGGAAATGGAGTAAGGGATGGTTGGGAGAATTTTACAAATGATTTAATGAATTCTCTTGTACCCTATATCGAATCACACTATTCCGTTTATACGGATGCCCAACACCGGGCGATTGCCGGCCTTTCACAGGGTGGTGCCCAATCGCTGAATATCGGGTTGCCCAACGTGGATAAATTCCCCTATATCGGTGGCTTTTCCTCCTCGCCCATCACCAAACAGGTTAACCAGCTGTTTCCTGACGGCGGGACTAAGGTTAGGGCGAATTCAAAACTGCTGTTTCTTTCCTGCGGAACCTCAGATGGACTTATATCCAATAACAATAGGGTAAGAGATTATTGCAAGTCCAATAATATTCGATACACGGAATGGCTTCTCCCGGGTAGGGGCCATGATTGGAGCGTGTGGAAGCCAAGTCTGTGGAATTTTGCCCAGATGGCGTGCGCAGCAGGTTTTACGGATCAGACCACCCCAAACCCTAACCCGATATCTGCCTTTACACAGATTGAAGCGGAAAGTTTCCAAAACCAGCAGGGAATCCAAACCGAAAACTGTACCGAAGGTGGACAGAATATCGGGTATATTGAGAATGGGGATTATGCTGTTTACAGCAATATCGATTTTGGCAACGGTGCGGCAAGCTTCCAGGCCAGAGTAGCCAGCGCCTCCAGTGGTGGTAATATTGAGATCAGGCTGGATAGTATTACCGGTACTTTGATCGGGACTTGTCCGGTTGCCGGAACCGGTGGTTGGCAGACCTGGACCAATGTAAAGTGCAATGTCAGTGGGGTAAGCGGAAAACATGATGTTTATCTGAAATTTACAGGCGGAAGTGGATACCTATTCAACCTCAACTGGTTTAAGTTTAATACGTTATACAGCATGGAAATTCAAGGGGTTGAAAACGAACAAAATCTCATCTCTACGCCTGCACAGGCACTCGTACAGACAACAACTCCAACACCAAATGGTGGTAAATTCCACTGTTTTCTATTATTAGGTCAATCCAATATGGCAGGTTATGCTTTGGCACAATCTTCTGATAAAGTAGAAGACCCTCGCGTGCTTGTATTGGGGTATGATAATAATGCTGCACTCGGACGGGTAACCAATAAGTGGGATGTGGCATCTCCACCTCTTCATGCTTCCTGGCTTAATGCTATCGGCCCTGGAGATTGGTTTGGCAAGACCATGATTCAGAAAGTCCCGTCGGGTGATACGATCGGACTGATACCATGTGCGATTAGCGGTGAAAGGATCGAGACATTTATGAAATCGGGAGGCACCAAATATAATTGGATTCTCAACCGTGCAAGGATTGCACAGCAAAATGGTGGCGTCATTGATGGTATCATTTTTCACCAGGGCGAATCCAACAGTGGCGATCCGAGTTGGCCCGGCAAGGTAAAAACACTGGTGGAAGACCTTAGAAAAGATTTAAACTTGGGGAATGCTCCTTTTATCGCTGGCGAACTGCTTTACAGCGGTCCTTGTGCAGGTCACAATACGTTGGTAAACAAACTGCCTTCCATGATTACAAATTGCTCGGTAGTCTCTGCAAAAGGTCTGGTAGTAGACCCTGGCGATACACAATACCGTCTCCATTTTAGTCATGATTCATCGGTTACCCTGGGCAAACGATATGCTGAAAAAATGATTCAAGCCCTCGGCTGGTGAGTTGGCATGTAATATTAAACCAGGAGGAAACGAGTATGTTAAAAAAGAAGGCTTCCCCAAAAAGTGTTTTATTGATTCTCTCTTTGATAACTGTTTTATGCAGCATATTCACTTTTACTGTCTTTCCGATAGCTACATCCGCTGCGACTCAGGCAACCTATTATGTTTCGCCGACAGGAAGCGACAGCAACCCAGGAACGCTTGCAGCACCCTTCCAAACAATCACAAAGGCGCGTGACGCTGTACGCATAATCAATAGCAATATGACCGGAGATATCTATATTTATTTGCGGGGCGGAAACTACAGCATCACCAGTACCGTTACTTTCGGACCACAGGATTCAGGGACAAACGGATACAGGATCTATTACCAGGCATACCCTGGTGAAACGCCTATCTTAAACGGTGCAACAAAAGTTACAGGCTGGACTCAGCATAGCGGCAATATTTATAAGGCTGTGCTCAATCGTTCGACCAAATTGAGAAACCTTTATGTGAATGACCAGAGGGCTTCAATGACCAGCAAAACCGTTACAGCCCGCGGAGGTTACGGGACTTATTCCGTAACTGCAGGACAGGCTAGTTGGGCATGGACAAGCGGCAGTAAGAGCGACGGAGTTCAGTATAATACATCGGATGTACCGGCAATTGCCAGCAACAAAGATGACCTTGAGATTGTAAACGGTACTACCTGGAATGAGAATATAGTTTGTACCAGGGATGTCATTACATCCGGCAGTAATAGAGTGCTTCTTTTGCAGCAGCCTTATGGGGCGATAGCACAGACTCCGGGGTGGGGGGCAGCTTTTAGTGCTTCCGGTACCCATACAATTTATAATGCCTTCGAATTCTTAAATTCTCCTGGACAATTTTATTTTGATAAGACGGCCAAAACGCTTTATTACTATATCCGTCCAGGTGAGAATATGGCCACTGCCGATGTAGAGGCTCCTGCTGTAGAGAAGCTGTTAGACATCGCAGGAACATCAACGACTAACAGGGTCAAGAATATCACCTTCCAGGGCATTACTTTTGAAAATACGGATTACAGCCTTGTGAATGTTGCAGGCTCACACGGTAAATCTACATGTCAGGCGGCACAGGCATTTACCGCTTTTTATAACGACAATTGGCACAACACCAAGTATGATCTTGTTGATACATTGCCTGGAATGATCAACGTAAGCAGCAGTGATTCCATCAACTTTATAAGAAATATAGTGAAGCACAGCGGCAATGATGGAATTTCCATGGTAAACGATGTTATAAATTCCAATCTTATCGGCAACTACATCACGGACATCACATCCAGTGGCATTACGATAGGGCATCCGCAGCATGTTTATATCGGAGATGGTGGAAACCATGCTAAATATGCTCCCGGAGTAGAAGGGGTTTGTAAGAATATCACCATCAACAACAATTTCCTGTACAACATAAGCACGTCTCACGGATTTGGGGGCTGTGCCGCCATCACGGCTTACTTTGTCGATACCACCAAAATAACGAATAACCATGTTCAATCAACAGCATACAATGGAATCCATTTAGGCTGGGGATGGCGTAATTTCACTGACTCCACTACCTGTAAAAACAACACAGTAAGTAATAACCGGATTATTAATACCTTAACCAGGCTTCATGACAGCGGTGCCATCTATACCATTGGACAGATGCCAGGTACGAACATTAACCAGAACTATGTCAGAGGAATTCCTCCTGCAACCTCCGGTCCGACCTATGGTTTGCATAACGATGAAGGAACTGCCTATATCAATGAAAATGACAACGTACTGGATATTGATCCGGGGGTAAAGTATACCATCAACTGTGAGGATTTTGGAGAAAAACACGATTTAACCATACTGCGGACCTTTGCCACCGTAAATAAAATGGGCGTTAATCCTCCAAACAGTAAAATTGATCCCCCGGTTGTCGTACCGGATAACGTATGGCCTTTGACACAGTACACTACCTGTTTGAATTCGGGAATCCAGGAAGCATACAGGGATATTATCCCGGCGAACTTGCTTTCAACACCGGATTATGTATTCCCAGCAAGTTGTGCTGCTACAGCCGAAACTAGCATTAGTATAAGGAGCAGCGGCAATTCTTCCAATACGGTATGGTTTGCCCCGGCCGGGACAACCAGTTTTGTCGAGGGATCTACAATGACGAAAGCGGAAGGAACTGCGACAACGATTACTGCCCCGGCCACTGCTGGTACGTACAAGTTGTGTGTAGTAAATTCACAAGGCGTGAAGATGGGTGAATCGGCGGCACTGCTCCGAGTAAGCGTAACGTCTTCACAGATTGAAGCGGAGAGTTTCAGTAGCCAATCGGGTATTCAAACGGAAAACTGCAGCGAAGGCGGAAAGAACATTGGGTATATTGAAAATGGAGATTATGCCGTATACAACAATATCAATTTCGGTGCCGGAGCTGCAAGCTTCCAGACCAGAGTAGCCAGCGGTGCCAGTGGAGGGAATATTGAGATCAGACTGGACAGTCTTACTGGTCCTTTAGTAGGAACTTGTTCTATCACCGGGACTGGCGGTTGGCAGACGTGGGCCACCAGAACCTGCAGTGTCAGCGGAGCAAGCGGGACGCATAACGTATACTTGAAATTTACCGGTGGGAGCGGCTACTTATTTAATCTAAACTGGTTCCAATTTAACAAGTGAAGTGTAACTCCTATACCGACTTAGACGCCAACTCCCTGATATGTGGTTGGAAATCTCGATTCTCGGGTCCATTAAAGATTTAAGTCCCTGTACGAAGTGACCTTTTAGCCGGGGACTTAAATCTTGATGGTGTTATATCCAATTCACCTTATTCACCTTAAAGATAGTGTACTCTAACCATACTGCCGTGTATCCTGTATGGGATACGGCGATATAAAAGAAAGGGGAAATAAAAAATGAGACTAAAACCCTTAATGAATGAAATTGGCAGGAAAATAGTACCGGCTTTTTTCACTCTTGCAGTACTTTTAGCAATGCCTGTAAATTCAATGGCGGCGCAAGCGCTCCCAACCATGCCGCCGACAGGATATGACCAGGCTAGGAACAATATTCCGCACGGGCAGGTCAACAGTATTACTTATCAATCATCCGCAACAAACAGCCAGAGGAAGGCGAGAATTTACCTGCCACCAGGATATTCAACAAGCAAAAAATACAGCGTCCTGTATTTATTGCACGGTTATGGCGGGAGTGAAGGTGATTGGTTTACAGGCGGAGGCGCAGCCAATGTCATTATGGACAACCTTATTGCCAATGGCAATATTCAGCCATTTATCATTGTAACACCAAATGCTAATACATCGTCAATATCTGATAGTAAGCTTCCGGATGATATACTAAACAGCCTTATACCATACATAGATTCACACTATTCCGTTTATACTGACCGCCTTCACAGAGCAATTGCCGGTCTCTCGTATGGTGGTCCACAATCATATAATATTGGGTGTACCAATATGAACAAATTCGCCTATGTCGGAGCTTTTTCAGGCGGTGGTCCTGTTGCCTATCCGACCAGCAAGTTGTTTCCAAATCCTGCAGCTACCCGTCAGCAGATGAAGCTATTGTTTCTTTGCATTGGAACCAATGATAATTTATCTTACAGTGACGGCATAGCTAATTTCTGTAAGAGCAATAGTATCCCTTACACCTATTATCAAATTCCAGGAAGAGGTCACGATTGGACTGTTTGGAAACCAAGTCTGTGGAATTTTGCACAAATGGCCAGCGCGAAAGGATTTACGGATTATGGCACCCCGAGATCGGCATTCACTCAGATCGAAGGAGAGAGTTACGACAACCAGTCTGAAATCCAAACCGAAGCTTTTAACGAGGACGGACAGAATATCGGAGATGTAGAGAATGGGGATGAAGCAATCTACAACGATATCGATTTGAGCAGCGGTGCGGCAGGCTTCTAGGCTAAAGAAGGCCGCTAGCGGAGGGTGCTATTACGAAATTATCATATAGATTGGAGGTAAATCTATGAAAAAAGTATGTAGAGTTGTGGTTTTCCTATTGACTATTTCCCTATTTCATTCAACAGAGTCTTATGCAGACAATCCAATCGTACAAACGAATTATACTGCGGATCCTGCCCCAATGATCTATAACGGGACTTGTTATTTGTATACCACTCATGACGAGGACACCACCGTCAATAATTTTTATACTATGAATGACTGGAGATGCTATTCATCCACCGACATGCAAAACTGGACGGATCATGGATCACCGTTGTCTTACAATACATTCAGTTGGGCGCAAGGCGATGCATGGGCTGGACAGGTTATTAATAGGAACGGAAAGTTCTATTTCTACGGTCCGATGACCCGGAAAAATGCCGGAGGCGCAAGGGTAATCGGTGTAGCGGTATCAGACAGTCCTACCGGGCCGTTCACCGATCCTCTGGGGAAACCTTTAATTACCAATAACGGGGCACAGGATATCGACCCTACCGTATTCATTGATGACAACGGACAGGCGTATCTCTATTGGGGGAATGGAAACCTCTATTATGTGAAATTGAATCAAGATATGATTTCATACTCAGGAGGTATTGTCCAAGTATCTCCGAAACCAGCAAACTTTATCGAAGGTCCGTGGTTCTACAAGCGCAATAATTTATATTACATGGTATACGCAGGTATGACTGGAGGATCCGAAAATATCTCCTATGCTACCAGCAACAGTCCTACCGGGCCATGGACCTCCAAGGGAACTTTAATGGGTTCGAAAAACAGCTATACAAATCATCCGGGAGTAATCGATTATAAAGGAAATTCCTACCTCTTTTATCATACCGGCATCTTACCGGGTGGCGGAAGCTACCATCGTTCTGTTGGCTTGGAGCAATTCAAATACAATGCGGATGGCACAATTCCCAATATTCCAATTACCCAAAATGGTCCGAACCAGCTTAGCAATCTAAACCCATATGTCAAAACGGAAGCTGAAACAATTTGCTGGGAATCCGGCGTTGAGACAGAAAAATGCAGTGAAGGCGGAATGGATGTATGCAATATCGAAAACGGGGACTGGATTAAAGTAAAAGGTGTAGATTTTGGTTCTGGTGCGGCCTCTTTTGAAGCAAGAGTAGCTTCGGCAACGAACGGTGGGAATATTGAACTCCGCCTAGACAGCCCGACAGGGAAACTGGTGGGAACTTGTGCTGTTCCAAGTACCGGAGGCTGGCAGACCTGGATAACTAAGACCTGTAATGTAAGCGGTGCAACAGGGGTACATGACCTATACCTGAAATTTACTGGAGGAAGCGGTTATCTATTTAACTTTAACTGGTGGAAGTTCACTGGCACAGGTGTAACTCCAACTCCTGGCCAGACATCGGCTTTTTCACAGATTGAAGCGGAAAGCTACAACAACCAATCTGGAATCCAAACTGAGAGCTGCAGCGAAGGAGGAGAAGATGTCGGCTATATCGAAAACGGGGATTATGTAGTTTACAACAATATCGATTTCGGCAATGGTGCAGAAAGCTTTAAGGCTAGGGTAGCCAGCGCCGCCAGTGGAGGGAATATTGAGATCAGGCTTGATAGTCTTACCGGTCCTCTAGTAGGGACTTGTCAGGTTACCGGAACCGGAGGCTGGCAGACTTGGGCTGATGCAACCTGCAGTGTTAGCGGAGTAAGTGGAAAACATGACTTATACCTAAAATTTACAGGAGGAAGCGGATACTTATTCAACCTTAACTGGTTCAAGTTTACCGGTAAAAGTGTAACCGCCGGAGCTCTCAAGGAAGATGAGAGTGTCAATGAACAGACTATGCCTTAATGAAAATGTACCTGCTCGGGTCTATTGCGGATTTCCTGCCGGGTACTATTACGAAATTACCTTTTTACCTTAAAGACGTGAGTTCTTAAGTTGTTTACAACAATACCGCTAAATTCAAATAAGGAGGTAATTGTGGATTATGAAAAAAATCTCTATATTAATGATTGGATTAGTTTTATCAATGGCATCTTTCAAGGAAGTACATGCTGCTTCATCGTATATTGATTATTTTAAAGCGACGCCAATAATAGATTCCCTATCGTCGTCCTGTTGGGGCGCAGCAGCAGTGGGCCCTCGTGATCAATCGAATGGTTTGGAAGACAGGACCATGTCAAAGTATGCTTATTGGGATGGAGGAATCATCAAGGGGCAGGATGGCACGTATCATATGTTTGCCAGCCGGTGGAATCAATCTGCTGGTCATAACGGGTGGTTTGGTTCTGTGGCTGTTCATGCGACGAGCTCCAATCTGTATGGACCATATACGGACAAGGGTTTGTGCTGGCCCAACGATCAGGGTGGTAAAGGTCACAACGTGGTTCCGTTTCAACTGAAAGACGGGCGGTATGCTATTCTTGTGAGTGAAACCAGGCGGCCGGCGGAAATTTTTGTCTCCAATTCCCTGGATGGGCCATGGTCAAAGCTGGGTAGTGTATCGATTGCTTCCAATGCTTACTCATCCAATTATACAGCGTCGAATGTTTACATTATGCTTCGTCCGGATGGACGTTATGGGTTGATTGAAAGAGATGGGGTCATTGGTATTGCTGATAATGTCCTTGGACCTTACACCATTCAAGGAACCAATATTTATGCGAAGATTCCCGGTTGTCCGACAGTCAACATGGAAGATCCCGTTATGTGGTATAGTGGTGGACTTTATCATATTATTGTCAATAAGTGGGACACACGTAAGGCGTATCACATCACATCCAAAGATGGTATCAGCAACTGGAAATTAGAACCTGGATATGCCTATGACCCAACAGCAAATTTTATCCGCTATTCAAATGGTACGGTCAATCATTGGAATAAATTAGAACGTCCCAATGTGTATATGGAGAATGGCCATGTGGTTGCGATGACACTCTCGGCAATAGACGTTGCAAAAGACAAAGACTTGGGCAACGACAGTCATGGCAGTAAGGTTATCGTCATTCCGTTTGATGGTGCAGCATTAGATTCTGGGAGTGTACCGCCAGCTCCTGATCCAAGATCGGCCTTTACACAAATCGAAGCGGAGAGTTACGATAACCAATCGGGAGTTCAAACCGAAAGCTGTTCGGAAGGTGGGGAGAATGTCGGATATATCGAAAACGGGGATTATGCCGTTTACAGAAATATTGATTTCGGCAGTGGTTCTGCAAGCTTTCAGGCCAGAGTCGCCAGTGCTGCCAGCGGAGGGAATATTGAAATCAGGCTGGATAGTCTTACCGGGACTTTGATAGGGACTTGTCCAGTCGCCGGGACTGGGGGTTGGCAGACTTGGGCGGTTGCAAGGTGCAATGTTAGTGGGGTGAGCGGAAAGCATGACTTATATCTGAAATTTACGGGAGGAAGCGGATACATATTCAACTTAAACTGGTTCAAATTTGGTACAGGAAGTAATTCAGGAATCTTGAGTGAATTAAATTCCGATGGGCAAATAGACTCCGTTGATTAATGTCAATGAAAAACACCTTTTAGGATTGGAAACGATTGGAGATCCGATATTGGCTGATTAGATGCGAGAGATACCGTTGACGCACTCGAATTTTCACTGCTCAACAATATTTGTTGGGAATTTCCACTTAGATAATAAGCCACAGGCAAGAATGCCTGTGGCTTAACTTATAACTTATAGGGATGGAACCTTTGTCCAGCACTTATATTATAGATTCTACATTACTTATTGTCACTGCTTTAACATTTTTTCATATTCGATTGCCCATTTTTCCAGGGATTTCAGCACTGGTAAAAACTTTATGCCCAACTCTGTTAATGAATATTCCACTTTAGGAGGAACTTCTTTATATATTTCTCTATGTATAATCCTATATTCTTCCAGCGTTCTAAGTTCTTTCGTTAAGTTTGCCTGCGTTACCTGTGGTATTTTCCTACTAAGTTCCCCAAATCTCAAAGTACCTTGGCTTAAGAAAAACACGATAACCATGGTCCACTTTCCACGGACTATCTTTTGCACATTTGATATTGGACAATTTTCCACATAATCATCTTCAGACTTTTTTCCCATATGCCTCCCATTACTATCACATATAATAGTACCAATCAAATAATATTGTACTCCTTAGTAATTATTATACATTGTAATATTCAAAAGTAAAGATAGATGGATATAAAGTCCTTTATCCTTGTTACCTCTGAATGAATGGCAGGAATCTTATTTCCAATATGTAGCTTCACTCATTTTCTAACTTAATACTATCATTTTCAATAGTATATATTAGATATTATAGTACTTGATATAATAATTGTTCAAACATAAAATGTGTATATAGATGAAATTTTAAATATACCGCATTATCTGAGTTCGTGATAAAGAAATATTTTGGTAGGGAGGTGAAATCAATTCGTAGTAATTCCAATGAATTACATACAGTCCTTGGAGAGGGACTATAAAAAATACTATTAATACGGGGAAGGTGATAATCATGATTACATCAACAAATTTCTGTAAGGTACAAAAACTGGACGATGATTTATATGTCATTACTCAAGCTGGACTTGTGCATCTTTATCTTATCCTGGGGCAAAAAAAAGCGATCTTAATTGATGCTGGTTATGGATTCGAGGACATAAGGCCTATCATTCGAAGTATAACGAGTCTGCCAGTTATGCTGGTATTGACTCATGGCGATCCTGACCACAGCTACGGAAGTGAATATTTTGGAGATATATGGCTGTATCAGCCTGACTACGGTCAGATTATAGGCTTTGACACGAAAAAGGAAAGACAGTTCATAGCTGAGATGGGAGTGAATTATCTGAAGGAAAATAAGCCTGAAGCCATTGAAGAATTTGATAGCAAGGCATTCACTGAAAGGAGCCTGCTTCGAATCTTGACTCCGCATTTTGTAAAGGACGGAGAAATGTTTGACTTAGGCGGAAAAACCTTGGAAGTAATATTTACACCAGGGCATTCTTATGGACATATCATGCTGCTGGATAGGGAAAAAAAGAGACTTTTTTCAGGAGATATGATTTGTGATTATGTCATCATTTACTTTTTTGAATCTGATAGAAACGCACCATTTTTCATGGCACTAGACAGCTGGAAAAAGATAAAAAGATTGGAAAATGATATTAAGGATATTTATAGTGCCCATGGAATGCTCCCAATTACAATCGATTACGTCGACGCATACATCGAATGCTTTTCGGGAGAATTTCAGCAGAATTATTTAAAGGATAAACCGTTTGACCGAGGGCCTTTAGGCCGCGGATACCAGCATATCTATAAAACAGTAAATATTCAATACTCCGATAAGAGACTTGAGGAATTTTTAGGACACAAAGTGGAACGAATTGAAAACCTATAAATTAAAGATTAACCGAGTCATGCATACTCGGTGCACACATGACATATCGGGAGAACGCTTGAATGGTATTCGAGAGGTCATGGTTTGAATCCCTCTATCTTTACTTAATCAATAAGCCACAGGCATGAATGCTTGTGGCTTAAATTATATCTTATAGGGGATGGGACCTTGATTCTAGACAACAAGGGGTATTCTTGAGTTTGCTGGGCTTTCATACTCCAATGATGCTGAATAACTTTGTACAGAGAAGTGTACTATTTTACTGGTCATGCCTTCATCATAAGAATTTGTTACATTATTAATAAATACATTATAGTAGATCTGCAAGAATTGGTGGAAATTTATGGTAACTTGTAGAAATATGTAGAAGTTTGTAGAAATTTATGGTAATTTTTAACTATGTTATTAAACAAAATAAAATTTCCAGAACTTCTTTTTAGTTGATTGTGTTATGCCATCAAATTTCCAGTTCAAATGCGCCTGTATAAAGCTGATAATACGTCCCTTTTTGTTCAATCAGGCTTTCATGGGAGCCCCTTTCGATAATTTTTCCATGATCCAGAACCATAATTGCATCACTGTTTTTTACAGTCGAAAGCCTGTGTGCAATGACAAATACAGTTCTTCCTTTCATTAGGTTATCCATACCTGCCTGAACCAGGGCTTCTGTTCTCGTATCAATAGAGGAAGTTGCTTCATCTAAGATCATAGCTGGCGGGTCAGCGACGGCTGCACGGGCGATGGAAATCAGCTGTCTCTGTCCCTGAGAGAGACTGGAGCCATTACCGGTCAATATTGTTTCATAGCCATCTGGAAGTCTGGTTATAAAATCATCCGCATTGGCTAATTTTGCAGCAGCGATACATTCCTCATCCGTCGCATCCAGACGGCCGTAGCGGATATTATCTATGACAGAACCTGTAAATAAATTGACATCCTGTAATACTACGCCCAATGAGCTTCTAAGAGCTGGCTTTTTGATTTTAGAAATATTAATTCCATCATAACGAATCTTACCTTCCATAATATCGTAAAAACGATTGATCAGATTCGTAATGGTAGTCTTTCCAGCACCGGTAGCGCCAACAAATGCTATTTTTTGTCCTGGCTTTGCAAACAGGGATACATTGTTTAGCACCAGTTTTTCAGGCACATAGCCAAAGTCAACATCTTCTAATCTGACGTCTCCAGTAAGCTCGGTGAGAGTAACCGTTCCATCCTGGTGAGGGTGCTTCCAAGCCCACATTTCTGTGTTTTCTTTCGTCTCTATCAAGTTGCCCCCGGCATCCTTTTTCACATTCACCAGAGTCACATAGCCATGATCTTCCTCAGGCTGTTCATCCATTAACTCAAACACCCGGGTCGCACCGGCAAGTCCCATTGCAATCATGGAGACCTGCATAGATGCCTGACCAATGGTCTGGGAAAGCTGTCTTGACATGCCTAAAAATGAAACAATAATACCAATTGAAACAATGCTGACACCAGTAAGACTAATGTTTGGTGCCTTTAAATAGACCATAAGTCCACCAATGACTGCAAGAAGAACATACATAAGGTTTCCCACATTACCTAGAATCGGCATCAGAACATTACCGTTCTGGTTTGCTTTTTCTCCGTCTTTAAAAAGCTGTTCATTCAGTTTTTTAAATGCTTCTTTATTCTCTTCTTCATGGCAGAATACTTTAACAACTTTTTGTCCCTGCATCATTTCTTCGATAAAGCCTTCTTCTTTTGCTAAAGATTTTTGCTGCTGAATCATGAAGGCTGCAGTGATACTACCCAGTTTTTTTGTAATCTTTAGCATCAGGATGATTACAAGCACTACCACGAGGGTAAGCCAGATACTGTAGTATAACATGGTAAGGAACATGACCGTAATAGTCAAAGCAGACTGAAAAAGTGTAGGAAGGCTCTGTCCGATGAGCTGTCTTATGGCATCGGTATCGTTGGTATAAGTACTCATGATATCTCCATGTGCATGGGTATCAAAATACTTGACTGGAAGTGTTTGCATTTTATCAAACATATCATTTCTTAAATTTCTAAGCGTTCCCTGTGTCACAATTGCCATGATCTGATTATAGATGATTGCTGCAATGGTACCGCAGATATAGATGAAGCCCATGGTTAACAGTATGGATGTAAATTTGCCTGCAACAGTTTCAAATCCCTGATTCACGCCAGGAGTGATACATTCATCAATTAACCTCTGAATAAAAATCGTTGCAATGGAAGAGGAGAATGCACTGATTACAATACAAATTAAAGTTACAATTAACTGGATTTTGTAATGTGAAAATAAATAGCGGACCAGACGCCCAAAGCTGTGTTGTTTTTTCTGACTCATTGGTTAGTCCTCCTTCTTTCCATTGGTCTGTGACTGGTAAACTTCATAATAGATTCCCTTTTGTGCGAGCAATTCTTCATGGGTTCCCTGCTCCGAGACCTTACCGCCATCTAAAACAATAATCTGGTCTGCATCTTCCAAAGAAGAGGTTCTCTGTGCAATGATGATTTTGGTTGTTTCGGGAATCTCTTCACGAAGTGCCTTCCGAATCATGGCATCGGTCTTTGTATCGACTGCAGAGGTGGAATCGTCCAAAATGAGAATCTTAGGTTTTTTTAATAAGGCCCGTGCGATACAGAGCCTCTGCTTCTGTCCACCTGAAACATTGGTTCCGCCCTGCTCTATATAGGTATCATATTTGTCAGGGAACTGCTGAATGAATTCATCTGCCTGGGCCAGCTTACATACTCTCACAAGCTCTTCGTCACTGGCGTCTTTCTTTCCCCAACGGAGATTTTCCTTGATTGTTCCGGAGAATAAGACATTTTTCTGTAATACGACTGCGACCTCATCACGGAGGGATTCCAGATCATAATTTCTCACATCGACTCCGCTAACACAGACCTTGCCCTCTGTGACATCGTAAAGTCTGGAGATCAACTGAATCAAGGATGTTTTGGAGGAACCGGTTCCTCCAAGGATGCCAATGGTCTGCCCCGATTTAATATCCAAATTGATATTTACCAATGCGGGTTTTTTGCTCTTTTCAGAGTAGCTGAATGAAACATTCTCAAACTGAATACTTCCGTTCTTTACTTCCATCACCCCATTTATTGGGGAGGTTAATGTACTTTCGTGATTTAGCACCTCACAGATACGATTGGCCGATTCTTTTGCCATGGAACAAATAACGAAAACCATGGATAACATCATAAGGGAGGAGAGAATCTGCACCCCGTAGTTGATCAGTGAAGATAACTGTCCCGTTGTTAATTCTGTTGCACCACTGTTTATGATAGTCTTTGCTCCAATAAAGCTTACAAGAAAGATAGCAAGAGAAATACAAAACATCAGAATGGGATTGTTCAAAGCAATAATTTTCTCCGCTCGTGTAAATTCCTTACACACATCAGCGGCTGCCTTTTGAAACCGTTCTCGTTCATAGTCCTCTCTTACGAAAGATTTCACAACACGAATACCTTGTATATTTTCCTGAACCGAATTATTCATAGCATCATATTTCTTAAAAATGCGTTTAAAAATAGGAAATACAGTAAATACAATTGAAAATAATGCAACGGCTGCAAAAGGGATCATAATTAAAAAGATGAGAGACATTTTCACACTGATTGTCAGACTGAGAATGACTGAAAAAATAAGCATAAGCGGAGTTCTTACTGCAATCCGGATAATCATTTGATATGCATTCTGTACATTGGTCACATCCGTTGTCATTCTTGTGACCAAAGATGAGGTGGAGAACTTATCGATATCGGCAAAAGAAAAGTCTTGTATTTTAAAAAATACATCCTGTCTTAAATTCTTGGCAAAGCCACAGGATGCAGTGGCACCAATCCTTCCTGACATGTACCCAAATAGCAGGGATAACATTGCCATAATAATTAACATAATTCCATAACGTATTATTGGTATCATTGATTGTCCAGTCATTTTATCAATTAAATTAGCCATGACCAGAGGTAATAAGCATTCTAATATTATTTCCAACGTTATATATAATGGCGTTAAAATAGAGGCTCTTTTATATTCTCTAATACTCTTCATCAGCGTCTTTATCATGTTACTTTCTCCTTTACATTTGTTTTTCAAACGAGTATTATTTTATTGAACTATGGTTGTTTAGTCAATGGTCAATGATTATATTTTGTTCAATATGAGACGAATTTAAGAAAGCGTTGATTATCTCTTGATAAATGAATCAATTTAATTGGAGGATGGGGGCTATATGAAAGAAGATTTGAGAGTTGTTAAGACAAGAAGAAACATAAAAAGTGAAATGATGGAACTATTACAGAAAAAGCCTGTAGAAAAGATTACGGTTACTGAGCTTGCCTCCCAGGCTTTTATAAACAAAGGGACATTTTATCATCATTACTCCGATATTTATGATTTATATCACGAACTTGTGTCTGATTTTATTGAGAACACGATCGGTTCCCTTGATTATTATGAAGAGTTCTTTACAGAACCAGAACGTTTTCTTCAAAAATTTCTTTGTGATTTCAGGGTAAATGACATAAAGAAAACATTTCCCTTTTATACGGAGGGAACTCATAGTCTTTTTCTGCCATATTATGTAACGGAAGTACTTCTAAATAGGCTTATGTCTGTAAACTATGTGGAAAACACCATTGAAAATCGTGTAAAAGTGCAATGCTGTATTACTGCCATGACTGCAACAAAGTCTCATTTTGACGAGGCATATAATAACATTATTGTTAAGGTTGTTAGTAAGATGATTCGTTCAACATTTGAGTAAAATTAATGATATTATGAATGAACAGCCATAGGGTCAAAGCTCTATGGCTATATTTTTACCCAAATTGGATACCTCTTCCATATAGAAGGTCAAGCGTTACAGCTTTTGGAATATTCGTCCGCCACCTCCAGTAATTTCTCAATACAGTCGTTGGATTCTCTGTTATAAAGGCATGTCACCTTAAAATAATCCTCAAATCCCGTCAAAGGAACAAAACGCACCGTGTCATTAGCAAACTGCTTCATATGACTGGCAAGAAGAGAGATGCCAATCTGGCAGTCTACCATGAGCATCATATTAAGAAGAGAGTTAGCCTCGTAGACCGTATTTGGAGAAAAGCCTTCTTTTGAATAAATGTTGTCGATTAAATTGTGGTCGGTTCTGGAAAACTTTGGATCCATATGGATAAATGGCTCGTCCTTAATCATGGTGAGAGAGACGGATTTAAGCTCTGAAAATTTGTGGCTTTCAGGAAATACCACGCACATGTGGTCTGTGAAAACAGTCTTTTTTAAAATATGAGGCGGGCAGTCGATCTCGATATCCGGCAGGATGGCAACATCGATCTGTCCGCTTATTAAAGTTTCCATAATGTGATTGTAGGTGTAGTCCATGGGATTGACCTTGATGGTTGGGTAAAGCTCATGGAACCGCTTGATAAGCTTAGGGAAATGATGGACAAGGGCAGTGCCTAAAAGACCGATGCTTATGACTCCTGTTGTCCCATTTTCCAAGTCTTTTACTTTTTTTACAGCAGAATCATAAGAGTGGAGGGTCCTTTTTATTTCATGGTAAAAAACCTTTCCGGTAGGAGTCAGTTTTACCTCCCTTTTGTTTCGTATGAAAAGCTGGGAACCGATGGAGTGCTCCAAGTTGAGAATCAGCTTGCTAAGGGTCGGTTGGGTGATGTGAAGCTGCTGGGAAGCCTTTGTGTAACTGAGGGTTTCAGCCAGGACAATAAAGTATTCTAATTGAAAAAGGTTCATTTACACTCTCCATTTCACTAAAAAAGTCTCATATTTACTCAACTATCATATCATAAATTCTCTTAAAAATCTCAATAACCCCTAAAATCATAGTCAAAATACATGAAAAAATGTTATTACAGTAATGAAAATTATCAATTTATTATAAAAACAAAAGGATGATACACTGAAATTACGATGTGAAGACGTGACAAATGCGAATTCATGGTCACAGGGAAGAAAGAGAAAGAAGGTGTTACATATGATTCAAACGATTGCCGTCATAGGAGCCGGTACCATGGGGCATGCCATTGCGGGATGCTTTGCCTTATATGGATATCATGTTTCCATATACGAAAGCTTTGAAGAGGTACGAAGTACCTGCAAGGAAAAAATCAGAAAACAGTATGAATTTCTCCAGGAGGAAGGGCTGATGGAGCCAGCCAAAGCAGAACAATCTTTGGCTAACATAGAGACCTATGATGATCTTGAGTCCGCCGTAAAGGAGGCAGATTATATTATTGAAGCCATTCCGGAAAGACTGGATTTAAAGCAGCAGCTTTTTGAGAGCCTTATTAAGCATGCACCCGCTGACGCGATCATCGCCAGTAACACATCAAGCATAGGGTTTTCAGATTTAACTGCCAATATGGCTGAGAAGGATAAAGCCAGGACCATGGTATGCCACTGGTATAACCCGGCTCATTTAATTCCTTTGGTGGAGCTGTCATTTTTCGGAAATATGCCGGAAAGCCGCTATCAGGAGGTGGAGGACCTTTACCGCTCCATTGAGAAACGTCCGGCAAAGGTAAAAAAGGACATTCCTGGACTTTTAGCCAACCGGATACAGCAGGGAATTGCAAGAGAGGTATTTTCTCTCATGGCTATGGGAGCAGCTGATCCAAAGGATATAGACACCGCTTTAAAATACGGACCGGCTTTTCGATATGCCACCACAGGACAGCTTGAGGTGACGGATTTCGGCGGGCTGGATATCTGGTGCACAGTTGGAGATAACCTCTTAGCTGTTATGGACCGGTCGGCAGAGGCAAGTCCACTGCTTCGGCAAAAGGTTATGGAAGGGAAGCTGGGCTTTAAGACGGGAGAGGGGTTCTTTACCTATCCGGAGGAGGAAAAGCAGGAGCTTCAGAACCAGTTTCATAAGCGTCTGATCAGACAGCTTAAGGCCAGTAAGAATTACGATTAAAAGCAGAAAAATATATAAAACGGAGGGGAATTTATGATAAAGAGAACCATGGAAGAATTAAAAACCTACAACGCCCCAGGCCACTTCGGTATGACGGCTATGAGGATTCATGGAAAAGAGGAGACAGGTGCGGAGAAGTTCTGGATGGGGCTTTCCACCTTTTTACCAGGTGGCGGTGCGGAATATGCCTATGAAGACAATCCCTTAGAGAAAGTCTATTACGTCCTGGAAGGAGAGATGACGGTGACGGACAAAGCCGGAACGAAGTATGTGGTTCATCAGAACGAAAGCATTTCCTTTAGGCCCAATGAGGGACGGTATTTAGTCAATGAATCCAACCGTCCGGCAAGTATGCTGGTCATCATCAATTATCCGGAATAGGAGGAAATACATATGGTAAGCAAGGAATTTATGGGGGATTTATTTGACGTTTCCGGTAAGGTTGCTCTTGTGACGGGAGCTACAGGAGCTTTGGGAAAAGCAGTCTCCATCGGTTACGGGCTGGCTGGAATGAAGGTCGTGGTCACGGGCCGCAAGGAGGAAACCTGCAAAGCGCTTTGTGAGGAGTTAAAGGCACAGGGCATTGAGTGCGGATACTCCACAGGGGATCCGGCAGTGGAAGCAGATGTAATTAAGGTGGTAAAGGATACCATCACCACATTTGGGGAAATCAACGTGCTGGTGACGGCAGCAGGATATAACAAGCCTCAGCCTATTATAGAACAGGATTTATCCACCTGGAAGCAGATTATGGATTCCGACGTTCAGGGAACCTGGCTCTTCTGCAAATATGCAGGCGAACAGATGATTAAGCAGGGCAAGGGAGGAAAGGTCATTATGGTTTCCTCTGCCCGCTCCAAGATGGGCATGGCAAATTATACAGGTTACTGCACCGCAAAGGGCGGCATTGACTTAATGGCTCAGTCTCTGGCCTGTGAGTGGACGGCGAAATATCACATCAATGTTAACACCATTAACCCTACGGTGTTCCGCTCTGACTTGACGGAGTGGATGTTTGATCCGGAAAGTGCTGTTTACCAGAATTTCTTAAAGCGGCTTCCCATCGGACGTCTGGGCGAGCCGGAAGATTTTGTGGGACCCTGCATTTTCCTGGCATCAAAGGCCAGTGATTTCATGACAGGGGCCAATGTGGCAACAGACGGCGGGTATTGGGCCAATTAATTGGAGCCAAACCATTAAAACATACAAAAATATAAAGTTAAATTTGGAGGTATACACCATGAGCAAGAAAGTATTTGTTGACTTAACCCACCCATTCAGTGCCGATATTCCCCGCTGGCCGTATTTTGATAAGCCAGTCATTGACAATAAACATTCCCTGGCAAAGGGCGGTGTTCTCACCCAGTACATAGGCTGTACCATGCATACCGGAACCCATTGCGACGCGCCAAGACACGTCATGGAAAAGGAATTTGACGGGAAGCGTGCCCGTTATACTCATGAGATGCCTGTTGACGCTTATACCGGAGACGCTGTCTGTCTGGAAATTGAGATTGAAGCCTGGGGGCTTATTACAGGTAAGCATTTGGAAGATGCATGCAGAAGAGCCAATATCAAACCAGAAGAACTGGAAGGCATGATTGTCTGCTTAAACACAGGAATGCACCGCAAGTTTGACGATTCCAAGGAGTATTACCATTATTCCTGCGGCACCGGTATTGAAGCCGGAAAATGGTTTGTGGAGCACAAGGTAAAATGTGTTGCCATGGATATGCAGGCCTTAGACCATCCCCTACACACCGCTATGGGCAACAACGGCATGACAAGAATGAATTTACTCGGCGCTTCCGGTAGACCCATCACCGAGGAATATATTGAGAAATTCGGTGAGGAGGCCTATGCGGAATTCGATAAGGAATTGTACATCAAGCTTCACGGCAAGGAGGCTTATGACAAGAAGTTCGGTGAACTGGAAGAGATCGGATGCTGGGGCACATGGGAGCCATGTCATAAGGAAATGCTGGGACACGGTATTGTGGGCGTGGAGAACTTAGGCGGCAATTTAGATAAAGTTTCCGGAAAACGGTTCCGTTTTTATTGCTTCCCTCTCCGCTGGTACTTAGGCGACGGTTCCATGGCCCGTTGTGTGGCAGAAATCGAAGAGGATGATTTAAATGATGTTCCTGAAAGAACCTATCAGTATGGAGGATTTTAACATGGGAGATTTGAGCAATAAGGTAATTCTGACCGTAGCCACTACAGGCGCCTGGCCCACAAAAGAAATCACTCCCTACGTGCCCATTCAGCCTGCAGAGATCGCTGAAGAGGTTTACGCCTGCTGGAAAGCCGGAGCCTCCATGGCCCATATCCACGTAAGGGATGACGAAGCGAAAGCTTCCATGGATTACAGTAAATTCGAAGAGACTGTCCGCCTCATCCGTGATAAGAAGGATTGCGACATTGTGTTAAATTTAACAACCTCCGGAGGAATCGGATTAGACGATGAGATGAGAATCAGGCCCTTTAAAGAATTAAAGCCTGAGCTGGCTTCCTATGACTGTGGCTCCATGAACTGGCAGAACAACTGCGTATTTGAGAACAGTCCTGCCTTTTTAGAAAAACTCGGCAACACCATGCAGGAAGCTGGTGTGAAGCCTGAAATTGAAATATTTGATGTCGGCATGATCTACAATGCCCTTTATTACTTAAAAAAAGGTGTCTTAAAAGCGCCTCTTCATTTTCAGTTCGTCTTAGGCGCGGCAGGAGGAATGCCTGCTACCGTAGAGAATCTGGTCTATTTAAAAAATCTCATTCCCGAGGGCTCCACCTGGAGTGCCCTTGGTATTGGGAAAGGCCATCTTCCTATTCTATACACAGCTCTGGCCCTTGGAGGAAATATCCGCGTGGGCATGGAAGATAACATCATGTACGGAAGGGGTGAGCTGGCAAAATCCAATGTGGAATTTGTGGAACGGGCAAAACGCATCATTCATGAATTCGGCAAAGAGGTAGCCACACCAGAGGAAACCAGACAGATTCTTGGGGTGTAGCAAGGGAAGGGAAGAGAGAACATGAGAGAAGTAGTTATCGTAAGTGCTGCCAGGACAGCCATCGGCAGCTTTGGCGGCAGTCTTTTAGCCATCCCGGCGGTGGAATTAGGAGCTATAGCAGTAAAGGGTGCAATGGAACGGGGCCAAATAAAACCGGAACAAATAGATGAGGTCATTGTAGGAAATGTATTAAGTGCAGGCCTGGGGCAAAACGTGGCACGTCAGATATCCTTAAAGGCAGGAATTCCAGTGGGGATTCCTGCCATGGGAATCAGCAAGGTCTGTGGGTCAGGCTTAAGAGCAATCACCCTGGCCGCCCAGATTATTAAAGCTGGAGATGCAGACATCATCCTGGCAGGCGGAGCCGAGAGCATGTCAAATGCTCCCTATGTCTTAAGGAATCACCGGTTGGGGCACAAGATGGGGAATGAAACTTTAGTGGATACCATGATTCAGGACGGACTTTGGGATGCATTTAACGATTATCATATGGGCGTCACAGCAGAAAATATTGCTAAGAGGTACAATATCACCAGACAGGAGCAGGACGCGTTTTCCGCAGAAAGCCAGCAAAGGGCTCAAAAAGCCATAGAAGCAGGCCGCTTTAAAAAAGAAATTGTTCCGGTTTCCATCCCAGTAAAAAAAGGTGAGCCAAAGATTTTTGATACCGACGAATTTCCCAGGTTTGGAACTACAGAAGAAACCCTTTTAAAGCTTCGGCCATCGTTTTTAAAAGAAGGTACCGTTACCGCGGGCAACGCATCCGGCTTAAATGATGGGGCAGCCATGGTGATTCTTTGCTCCAAAGAAAAGGCTGAGGAATTAGGGTTACCGGTTATGGCACGGATTACGGGCTATGGCTCCGCAGGCGTGGAGCCGGAAGTTATGGGACTTGGCGTTGTGCCGGCTGCAACACTTGCCATGAAACAGGCCGGTATCACCTCGAGTGAGCTTGATTTGGCAGAAGCAAACGAAGCATTTGCAGCCCAGGCCATAGCGGTGTGCCGTGGCTTAGGACTTGACCCGGCAAAGACGAACGTAAATGGCGGCGCCATCGCCTTGGGCCACCCAATCGGTGCATCCGGAGCAAGAATCCTGACCACCCTCCTTTATGAGATGGAAAAGCGAAATGCAAAAAAGGGTCTTGCTACCTTATGCATTGGCGGCGGCATGGGAACAGCAATCGTAGTGGAACGATAGGAGGAATGCGCATGAAACAAGTTTCGCCCCAGGAAGCGGTCGCTTCCATCAACGACGGAGCCATAATCATGATTGGAGGTTTCATGTCAAATGGAACCCCGGAGATTCTGATTGATGCGCTGATAGAGAAAGATTTAAAGAATTTAACAATTATTGCAAATGACGGAGGAACTCTTGACACAGGAATCGGCCGTCTCATTAAAACGGGAGCGGTCAGCCGTCTGATCGCCTCCCACATCGGCTTAAACCCGCTGACCGGACAACTGATGAACGAGGGGAAGATGGAGGTGCAGCTTGTGCCCCAGGGAACTCTCGTAGAACAGATTCGTGCGGGAGGAGCAGGCCTTGGAGGCGTACTGACCCCTACAGGACTGGGGACGGAGATTGAAGAAGGGAAGCAGGTGATTGAAGTGGATGGGAAGAACTTTATCCTTGAAAAGCCCCTAAAAGCTGATTTTGCTCTGATTCGTGCTTCGGTTGCCGATGAGAAAGGCAATTTATTTTACCGGGCTACCACCAGGAATTTCAATCCCATGATGGCAACAGCGGCAGAAACAGTCATTGCAGCTGCCGAAGAGATTGTGGAAGTAGGAAGCATTCAGGCAGAAAGCGTAGCCACACCTGGAATATTCGTGGACTTTCTTGTAGGAGGAGAACCTTATGTCGATTAAGGAAACCATAGCAAGACGTGTGGCAAAGGAGTTAAACGACGGAGATGTAGTGAATCTAGGAATTGGGCTTCCCACTATGGTTGCTGATTATATACCGGAGGGAATGACGATTCATCTCCAGTCTGAAAATGGAATACTGGGTATGGGACCTGTGCCTGGAGCCGACGGCTATGATTCCAATATCGTCAATGCAGGAGGAAAACCTGTGACCGTGGAACATGGAGCCAGCTATTTTGACAGCGCGTTTTCTTTTGCTATTATACGAGGGGGACACGTGAATGTAACCGTTTTGGGAGCGCTGCAGGTGGATAAGCAAGGAAGCCTTGCAAGCCATATCATACCTGGCAAGATGGTTCCAGGCATGGGGGGAGCCATGGATTTGGTTACAGGCTCTAAAAAAGTAATCATAGCCATGACCCACACAGCAAAGGACGGTTCTCCTAAGATATTAAATAACATCACACTGCCCCCCACCGCAGTTTGTAAGGTCCACATAATAGTGACAGAGCTTGCAGTCATTGAAGTGACAAAGGAAGGCCTTCTCCTTATGGAGGTTTCTGTACATACAACGCCAAAAGAGGTGGCCGCAAAGACAGAAGCACCTCTCATTATGGCAGAAAACATTGGGCGCTTCTAACATGTTATGGAGCTTGAATTATTTAGTAAAATGAATTATAAATAGAGTTTAAAGAAACAATTGGGGTTTCTAATACCAACAATAAAATTAAGAACAGGAGATTGGAATATGGGGAAAAAAGTGGGCGTAAGCCAGGAAGAAAAGAACTTATCCTATTACAAATTTTTTGAACGACCTATGGCAGAGATTCCAGAGGAAAAACTGGCTCTGTTAGAAGGTCAGGGGGACAGGAAACCAGGAGTTCCATTTGAAAAAAGAAACCTCTATCTTGCCGGGGATGATGAAGCATACTGCCAGAGCGGCTATGGTGTCCATGAAGATGGTACTGGCTACGTATGCAATACCACCTACATGCCCGGAGTCACAGGAGAGATGCTGGATTGGTGGTTCCCGTGGCATAGTGTAGGTTCTGATCTCCGTTATAAAATCTGGGACCCTGAGGATCATTGTTTTGCCAGAGCTGACCGCCCGGATTACGTCTGTGACCCGTTGGTCCCAATGAGGGAGAAGACATGGGGGGTCAACCACTACATAATGGAAGACATAGGCCCTGGTTTTGAATTCCTTAAGCTGTGCTTTAAAAGTCCGGCTGACTTTGGTTATGATTCCGCCATCGTCGGAAGTAAAGCCTGTGAGTCCCTGGTCTGTGCCATCGGAGAGGGCTCCTGTGCCGCTGCCATGACTCATAAATGGTACCCCTGTGAGGGAGGGGTGATGTTCTGCTCCCGCTTCTGGATCGGCTTTAAAATGGAACAGGGAGTCATGAAAAAAGCCCTGCCTGAAGGCGTAAAGGTCCCGGAAATCGTTACAAAAAGTCTTTTTGCCCACAACATTAAGGAATTTTCCAATCTGGCAGCCATTTTGCCGGAAGTGTACGCTCAGAACAAAGATAGTTTCTAAAAATCCATGACCCGAAAGGAAAATTCATAGGAAAAAAGAATCTGTGCATTGGCGGGATCGAATGACGTCAAGTCTGCAATTTTACCGATGCGGTAAAAAAAGGTGCTTTTATGTATATGAAGGTAATTGGAAGTATTTAAGGCATTGCGGTTATTTAAAAAATAAGCCTTTAACGTTTTTATATATTCTGTATTATTTTCCTGGTCATATTTTTGCAGAAACAAAAGATCCGGGTGAATGATGGTCTCAGCATTGATGTCATTTTGAGCGGCCTCCAGAAGATGGTTCAAATAGTTGTCTTCGTAATTGAGACAGCGCTCCTTCCTCACACATTTTTTATTCTTCAACATGAATATGACCTGGTTATAATAACGCCAGGTGTCCAGAATTTTTTCGAACCGATAACTGATTGCAGCATTAATCTGGTTCAGTTGTAGAAAATGAGTCAGCTTATGTTTGTCAATTGACTGATAGGGGTCTTTGTAGCTACTGGTGTGCAAAAGAATTACAGTCCCTTTGTAAAAGAAAGCCATGCTGTGTTTAAAAATTCCTGATAGCTGGTCTATATAGTAATTGGGGTTCAACTGGTGGTTGGAAAAACCATGAAAGGTGAATCCCAGCACCCAGAAGTACTGGTAAAAAGGTTCCCCCAGTTGTACTAAGTGCCGAACTGCAATGGTCTCACTGTGCAGATTCTGCTCTATTAAGTCGGTTAAGAAACACTCATATTTCAAACCTGTTTTTTCTGCATAACACTCAGCCTTTTGCATTTCTAAGGATATCAGCTTTGATAAATTCATAACAAAGGCACTGTCCGCAGCTTCAAAGGGGCGGTAAAGGGAGCTTATACATAAGTATCCGACAGCGGCACGTCTGATATGGATGCTGCAAAAAAGGTAAGCGATTCCGGGAGAATCATCAATTTCCACAACCATGGGAGAGGAAGAGGTGAATAAATGCTGAAGAACCTCTTTTTCTTTCATATTCCGAATAAACTCATTTTTTAGATAGAATTTCTTTTCATAAACATCAAATTTATCATCAAAACGTTCTTTCGGGCTGGAGGCAAGGACGGAAAAGCTTGTGGTACATAAGGTTATGGGGTTATTCAGATAGGACCTTGCCGTGTCAAGCATACTCTGGTAACCATATCCTGCCTGCAATACTTGAAAAACTTCATCAATTTTTAAATCTGCTTTGCGGCTGGCATATAATTCCTGTTGTATGCAGTTTAGGACCGCAAACGAGTCCAGGTCTTCGTTGATGTATAATCGGCTTAAGTCTTTACACTCCCCACAGCAGTTGAGTAATAGAATGCAACCGTCTGGAATGGGAGGAGGAAAATCCTTATAATTTCCTATGTAAAGGGTATGGGGGTCAAGGGGTAACTGGTCGTCATGAGGAGGCAGCAGGTAATAAACACTCTCTATCCGCTGGTCGGAAAAAACGGGTCCATGAACATGAATCTGAAAGGTATCTTGAATATTTCTTATAATAGTTTCTAAACAAGCCATTTTATCTCCTTTTTGATTAAGACAACTGTAGGAAATGATCCCATCCATATGAGAAAAATATTCGATAACTGTTGGAAGCATCTTCTATTATATCATGTTACTATTTTAACAAGTACCAATAAATAAGTATTTTATAGATAGTTACATAACAGAGATATTTACAGAGGTATTAAAACGTTACTTTCTATGATTGTACTAAATTTTATAAAAATTGAAAAGGAGAATATGTATGTCAGTAAAAATTTTAGGAGTCAGTACGGGGCGTAAAAACAGCAATTGTGATATTTTGTTAAAGGAGGCACTTCTTGCATGTCAGGAGGAGGGAGCCGATGTTACAATGATCAATTTGAGAGATTACAACATCATAGATTGTACCGGATGCACTTCATGTACTATAGGCATGTCACAAGGAAAAAACACGGGATGTGTACTAGATGAAAAGGACGATAAGAAGAGAATTATGGAAGTGCTGTTAAAAGCTGACGGTGTTATTTTTGCAGCTCCCACCTATGACTTACAAGCCTGTTCCGTATTTGCAAAGTTTGCCCAGAGAAGCTTAAGCTATGAGAACGCATTTCTTGAGTCCATTGGAGCAATCGAGCACAAGGACAGAGTCAGCGCTTTGATCGCTGTAGGGGGGTCTACCCGTTCCTGGCAGTCCATGGCGCTGGAATCCATGCAGGCAGCAATGTTCACTTCGGACTTTAAAGTTGTAGATATGTATCTCGCGACCAGAGTGCCAGCTCCGGCTCAATGTCTCCTTCATGACGATATGTTAGAACGGATGGTGCAAATGGGTAAAAACATCATGACTGCAATCCAGACTCCTGTGGAAGAGCGCAAATGGCTGGGAGAGGAAGACATGGGTTGGTGTCCGAATTGCCATTCCAATGCGCTGATTTTGGGAGAGGTGCAGTGGGATGGACTCCATTTTCCCGTCGAATGCCAGGTATGCGGTGCCGGTGGAACCCTTGAAAAAGCAGAGGGTGGAAAGTGGAAATTTGTAATTCAGGAAAATGGGCTTATCAGAGACCGCACCACACTGGAAGGCAGAGGACATCATTTGGAAGAAATTATCCATACACAGGGTGGGTTCTTCTCTGATCCAGAGAAACGTAAAATCGCCAAAGAAAAGTTAGAAAAATACAAAAGCTTAAATTTTAAAACGATATAAATACGAAAAGACGGAGGTATTTCAATGAAGCAGTTACAGACAGATGTTATTGTGGTTGCAGCAGGACTTTCTGGTTTGGCAGCAGGCATTTCTGCAGCTGAAAATGGGGTGGAAGTAATTATGTTTGAAAAATCCAATACAACGGGCGGCGCTGCCAATATGGGAATGGGACCTCTTGGGGTGGGGTCTCCCATACAGAAGGAGCATATGATTTCCCTGACAGCTGGCGAAGCATTCCGTAAGCACATGTATTATACCCATTACCGGGTAGATGCGCGTCTGGTCCGGGATTACTATTTCAAGTCAGGAGAGACCATTGAATGGCTCATGGACATGGGAGTCGAATTTTTGGGCGTACAAAGGGCGTTTAATGCACCGGAAGCTACTAGGGCATATTCGGATGGGGAGTTTACCTGGCATGTAGTAAAACCAGAAGGCGGTGGAGCACCCGGCCCCCGCTGTGCAACGGCTATGATAAAGAAAATGACGGAACGGGCCAAGGAGCTGGGAATTGAATTTTACATGGAGACTCCTGTTTCAAAAGTGATAATGGAAGATGGTAAGGCTGTAGGTGTCATTGCCAGAGACAGAGCTGGAGAAGAAATAGAGGCTAGGGCTAAGTCCGTGATTCTGGCAACCGGTGGGTTTGGGGATAATCCGGAAATGATTCGGGAACAGACTGGATATGAATTTGGTAAGACTATCTTTAATTTTGCCATCCCAGGCATGAAGGGAGATGGAATCAAAATGGCATGGGAAGCCGGTGCCGGACAGGCTCCCTGTACCATGGAGCTGATGTACCAGCTTCCAGATAACATGAATCATTTTATCCTGGACGGAGCATTTCGTCAGCCATGTCTCTGGGTCAATCGTAATGGATACCGCTTTATGCCGGAAGACCAGATTGCCAACACTACCTTTACAGGCAATGCCATTTCCACCCAGCCAGGGTATGTAGCGTATTCTATTTTTGACAGTAAGTTATTAAAGAAATATAAGAAAAAAGGCCCGGATATCATATCTCATGTGCATCCTCACGATTTATTTGACCACTTTGACGATCAGTGGGAAAAGGATCTGGCGGCTGGATACGAACCCATCTGCCAAGCGGATACCATAGAAGAATTGGCAGAGAAAGCCGGAATAGATCCGGAGGGGCTTGTGAAACAAGTGGAAGAGTACAATGAGATGTGCGATGGTGGATTTGATGAGATTTTTGAAAAAAACAGAGCCTATATGCAGCCCATTGAGAAGGGACCATTTTATTGCTGCCGTCAGAATGTAGGAGCTTACGGCACTTTGGGCGGAGTAAAGATTAATCATAAGACGCAGGTTTTGAGCAAAGAGGCAAAGGTCATCCCGGGACTTTATTGTGTGGGTACAGATGCGTGCAATATCTTTGGAGATAGTTACCCATTCATCCTTTCGGGAAATTCAATGGGATTTTGCTTAAACAGTGGAAGAATTGCAGGAGAAAACGCAGCAGAAGAAGCGGTCGAGTATTAATGTCTTAGAATCGGAGCGCTGATCCGTTCAATGGAGGAAATATGTGGTTAACAATTAATGATAAGCAGATAGAGGCAAACGAAGGAATGTCTGTCTTAAATGCTGCTTTGGGGGCAGGAATATACATTCCACATCTTTGCGGACATCCTGATTTGGAGGCTGTAGGTGGATGCCGTCTGTGTTCGGTAGAAATTGAGGGCATGAATCAGGCAGTTCCTTCCTGTATGATAAAAGTGCAGGAGGGGATGAAGGTTACTGTTAATGGACCCAAAGCAGAAAAAACCAGAAAGACGGCAATGGAACTGATCCTTGCAACCCATCCGGCAGACTGTACCGGATGTCCAAAGTATGGAAAATGTGAATTGCAGTCCATGTATCAATATCTGGGTGTGGGTCCTGAGCGGTGGAAAAAGAAGACCAGAACAGTTCCAACCGATGAGAGCAATCCCCTGATCAGGCATTTGTTTACCAGATGCGTCCGTTGCGGACGCTGTGTGCGTGCCTGTCGGGAGCTTCGTGGCGTGAAGGTGCTGGATTTCCAAACAACCGAGGAAGGGGTTCGTATCGGAACTGACGGTAACATCTCTTTAATAGAAGCAGGGTGTAAATTTTGTGGGGCCTGTATTGAAGTTTGCCCTACCGGTTCCATTATGGATGCCTTGGGACAGATAAGCGAAGACGTGTCTTACGGGGAGCACGTGGTTCCTTGCAGGACGGCATGTCCAGCGCACACAGACATTCCCAGGTACTTGAGGTACATAAAAGAGGGAGATTATGAAAAAGCAACGTCCGTCATCCGAGAAAAACTTCCTTTTCCGGAAACACTGGGTTGTATCTGCAATCACGTATGTGAAACAGCCTGTAAGCGCAATGAACTTGGAGAGCCTCTGTCTATCTGTAAGTTAAAAAGAGCCGCTGCTGCCTCACATTCTGATAAATGGAAGAAAAACAGAAAGAGTGCAGCTCCTACAGGAAAAAAGGCAGCCATTATCGGAGCCGGTCCGGCTGGTCTGACAGCGGCCTATTATCTGGCAAAGAAAGGCCATGAGGTAACCGTTTTTGAGGCCAATGAAAAAGCGGGGGGACAGTGTCGTTATGGCATCCCCTCCTACCGGCTGCCAGATGAGGTTCTGGACCGTGAGATTAGTGATATCCTGGAAGTAGGCGTCAGGCTCAAGGTAAATACTACGTCAGAAGCACCAGAAGTTCTTTTAAAACAGGGATATGATACGGTTTTGATTGCAATTGGTACCCATAAGGGTATCTTGCTGCCTCTGGAGGGAAATAAGCTTTCCGGAGTCATTCTTAATACGGATTTCCTAAAAAATGCACGAAGAGACCAGATTGGTGATCTTGGTAAAAAAGTGATGGTGCTGGGCGGTGGAAATGTTGCTTATGACTGCGCAAGAACAGCCCTTCGCCTGGGAGCAGAAGAGGTGCATATTGCTTGCCTGGAAAGCAAGAATAACATGACTGCGGATGCAGAAGAAATCAAGGAGGGAAAGGACGAAGGAATCATTCTTCATTCCGGCTATTCGTTTCTTCGCATTACAGGAAATACAAAGGTACAGGGCGTAGAGCTTCAAAAAGTAGATCAGTTTTATTTTGATGAAAACAGAAAAGCCGTGATAAAACTTGTAGAGGGGTCCCAGGAAATCATTCCTGTGGATCATGTGATTTTTGCTGTGGGACAGGCTCCTGATGGGACGAATACGTTGGGAGTCGAGCTGAATCACGGTTCCTATGTAAAGGTAAACAGCTCATTTTCTACCAGCGTGTCCGGAGTTTTTGGGGCCGGTGATGTGGTAACGGGAACAAAATCTGTGATAGAAGCAATTGCAGCCGGGAGACAATCTGCCATAGAGATGGACCGTTATCTTGGTGGGGACGGAGATATCTCAGAAGAACTGCTTAAAAAGGAAATGGCGGATCCGTTTCTTGGAAGAACGGAAGGTTTTGGAAACTTAGAACGGCTCACCCCTTCTCGATTGGAACCTCAGGAGCGGAAAAAAAGCTTTGCTGCAGTGGAGCAACCCTTTACCTGTGGAGAAGCATCATGCGAGGCCGGACGCTGCCTGCAATGTGATCTTAGACTGAATATAACAAATCCAAAGCTTTGGAACGAATATTAGGAGGAACAAAGGATGATGGATATAATTATTTGCAATGCAGTGCCGGCTTATCATGAGGCACCTGTTTCTCCTAAGCTTTTAAAAGAAAATAAAGAAAATATTGTAAAAGCGTTGTTAAGGGAACCTGCCAATATTCATTACCTGATAGTACCAAAAGACGGTTGGGGCTGGGATAAACCTGAGGGCCTGACAATTATCGAGGCCAGTCATAAATCCGGTTTTACTTATGGAAATTTATTTGCCTTAAAAAAGGTATCAGAGGGAGAAAAACCCATTCCACTATGCCGTAACGATGCATTTACGGTGGGGGAATGCATGGTGGTAACGGTTGAAGAATTGCTAAATGCCGGGAAAAAGAACGTATACGTTGGAGGTAAGGCAGAGAATAAGGGGATTCTTGATTTTGGAAGGATAACAACTCCGGCAGAAATACTGGCTTCCTCTGGTGTACAGGGGAATTTTAAGGCAATGTACTTCGGTCATCCAATGGGAATCTTTATCAATGAAACCATGTTGAATCAACCCATGGAACTAACCACGGATTATATTGAAATTCTGAACGAGACAGATTGCATGCTGGATTTTCTTCTTAAGACCGCAGACAGATACGGAAAAGAAGCTTGTGGAAGATGTTTATTTGGTCA
Organism: Lacrimispora xylanolytica; assembly: GCF_026723765.1. NCBI lineage: Bacteria > Bacillati > Bacillota > Clostridia > Lachnospirales > Lachnospiraceae > Lacrimispora > Lacrimispora xylanolytica. The sequence continues at coordinate 2,934,242 of NZ_CP113524.1, read as the reverse complement.
TGAAGGTGTATTTCAGATACGCATGTTTTTAACGGATATGACCTTAAAAAAAGGGAAAATATCCGATCTGGACCTAATGTTAGAATTATGCCATGAGATGCAGCAGCAGTCTCTGTGTGAGGCGGGTGTTTCCATTGCCAATACGGTGGAGAGTGCTCTTGAGCATTTCAAAAGTGAGATAGAAGAACATATCACAAGGAAAAGCTGTAAAGCAGGAGTGTGCCAGAAGTTTTTAACGTTTCATATTCTGCCTGATCTGTGTACTGGCTGTAATGAATGCTCGGATGTTTGTGAGGATGATGCCATTCTTGGGAAAAAGAAATTTATCCATATCATCGACCAGGAAGAATGCTCCGGGTGTGGTGATTGCATAGATGCCTGTGAGGAGAAAGCAATTATAATAGCGGGAGCAGTTAAACCCAAATGCCCTAAAAAGCCAATACCATGTAAAAATTAAAAGATAGTATATCGTTTTATAAAGACAGAAAGCAAGCCGAATCATTCCCGGTCTTTGCTTTCTGTTTTTATGAAACTTAATATAATTTTCCGTCTATTAACACCATGGGAATTCTGGCCCATTGAGTGCTTTGCTCAGACTCGATCAAGGAGATATGGAATACTTCATTGATTTTGGCAGGGTAGCTCTCTTTTATGTCATCCATGTATCCAATCCGGATCTTATCTCCTATAGCAGCTTTGCTGAGATATAGAAGAGAGTCCTCATCATCTATATTTGATGTTGAGATTTCAATTTTGTCAGCGCTATTCCTCTCCGTCGTTCCTTCTGCAGGCTCAACAAGTAGGCTGTTTAAAGTTACAGACAGAACCGTAGCTTCAAAATATTTTTCCTTATTAGATACTTTTGAGGCTTTATTCCAATTACATCCTGTCAATGCGAAACTGCCTATCAGTGAAATTATAAATAGAGTAATAATCCGATTCAATAAAACACATCCTTTTCCTGTTAATGAGATTTCAACCTTATTTAATTCCTTATTTTATAGAAAAAAGTATACCATAAGTGGATAGAGGGCTACAAGGAATAACTTCTTACATTAATTTGAAGACAAAGATATCTTTAGACGCAGCAAAAAGAATGTTGGAAGTGCGCTGTTTAAGTACACCTCCAACATTCTGACTGTGCCAATATTAATTGTAAAGCGCATACATCGTATCGGCGCCTGCGAGACCATCTGCTGTAAGCCCTTTACTTGACTGAAAACTCTTTACAGCGGCTGTTGTTCCAGAACCGAAGGTTCCATCTACCCCATTGGGATTAAATCCCCGGCAATAGAGCATTCCCTGTAGGAGGTAAACGGCATTTCCTGTACTGCCGGATTTTAAGGTTTTTACTGCTGCCTTTGAATTTGCACCGAAAATGCCGTCAGCAGTCACGCCAAGAACTTTTTGATAAGCTTTTGTGGCCGCTGTCTTGGTATTTGATCCATAGATACCATCCGGGGTCAATCCAGAGGAATAGTTGTTATTGAGCCACGTCTGAAAACTCCTTATGGTACTGTCTCCAGTTGTACCGCCGCCTCCCTCTGTATATCTTAGTACATAAGTCCATGGGCTGTTGTAGTAAGAACGGGTACAAATTTCTTTTCCCGTCTGATCGCCAGTTTTTCCTCCGGTAGTAGTTCCATTTTCATTCTTGCTGGCATGTACGATTTGACTGTTTCCTATAAACATGGCAGTATGTCCGCTGCTTCCAGTTCTTAGGAGTACATCGCCATATGCTAATCCTTTGCCGGAAGATAGTGTGATTTTAGAGGTAACGTCTGAAAACCCACAGTTAAGAAAAGGTTTGTACATCGTACCGGTAGCCCCAGCTCCATTGCTTTTTACAGGTACTCCTGCATTTTGCCACGCGGTGATGATAGCAGAAGAACAATCGTAGTCAGGCCCCCATCTGTTTTCCTGATCATATCCGTGTGTGTCATCATTAGCAAGATGAATCATCCATTGAGTAGCAGTTTCAATTTTTCCCATTTTAAAAACCTCCCATTAAAATATTTTTGTTACAGAAAATTGGATCCGTGTTTTCTATAACTGAATGTTACAACCATTGTCGCATGCAATACAATGCAATGGTTTAAAGCATATGAAAGAGGTTAAAATGAATTGTGGTTTACAAAACATACCCATTCTTCTTTTTACCAGGTAAATACCTTTAAGGAGGATTACTTAATGAATGGTGAGATAGAAAAAAAGGAGAAGAAAAAAGCCTTCTTACAATCATATCAGGCACTCAATGTATCGATAAAGACATTGGAACAATTATTGACTCGTCTTAAAGAGGAGCAAGATCAATCCCTATCTGTTCTGTCCGGTGATAATGAAACAGATCAAGGGGAGTTAAGAATGACGGAGGTATTCTCTTGTTTTAGAAAGCAGCTGTGGGAAAAGAATCAAATATGCAAAAGAATCGTAAAAAATGTGAGCCGTATGGAATCAGAAATAGAAAAAGATGTACTTTTATTAAAGTACATCTCAGGTTATACATGGGAAGAAATCAGTGAAATGACAAACTATAGTTTAAGACAGGTCTATAATATACATAATCACGCTTTAAATCATTTTTCCATGTGACAAGTAACGCAAATACCCAACTGTCACATTCTACCTGAAAGGCGCGGATTTATCCGGCCTCATGTCCAGGGATGTTGTTATTAATATAATTATTTCCTTCTAACTTAGAAAAGCCAGTGACCTTCATATCACGGATGATGGGATAAAGTGCCTGGTCATGGGGAAAATCAAAATGAAAGGTCTGGTCCCCGCCATGATAGGTGGCTTCGGTACCGTCTCCAGTGAAATAAGCGGTACTGGTTGGGAAGATAACCCTGCTCTCATCAGTCGCCATAACTCTTTCATTAATAGTAAAATCAAAAGAGGTATCAGTAATGTTGCTGATCATAATTTCACAATAAACAAAAGGAGATTCTGGCGCTGGAATATCTACATATTTGTAAACACCTTCATCGAAATAGGTGCCTTCAAATAATTGCACATTCCCTTTGACAGGAGCAGATTCCGTGCTTTCTTGCGTTTCATTTTTTGATGAAGCGGCCTCGCTTGTTGTAGTTTCAACCGTAGGTTCCATGGTCTTGCTGGTTGGCGCAGTTTCTTTTTGGCAGCCGCTTAACAGGATACCAGCGGATAGACATATGCATAAAAAAACAGTTTTTTTCATCTTTTTCACCTCATATAATAATTGGTCATGTCTTATTTCTATATAGATTATGATTAGGAATACCAACACTTGCTATTATATATTTGCTTTCTTGTAAAATCAATTCTGCTTATGAATAAATCTACATTCTAACCATTGTTGAAATACTGAAAAGTTCAAATAGAATTAACTTGATATTAATATCCTAAATACTATTGAATCACTTTTTAGTAAAAATATAATTAGTACAATAGAATTTACAGCAGAACGCTTACATACAAGGAGCTTTGCTCTCTAAAATCTTCAGCCAACATTTACGGACATATAGACCGCCCTCATCATGGATAAAATCTGTTCTTCTATTCTTTCTTGCGGCAGTGGCTTTTTCTGCGTCAGCCACCACTGCAAGGTCTCAAGTATGGCGCCGGTAAAGAAATGTGCCATTACTTCCGGATCAGCAATGAGCTTATGCCCATTTTCTGCATCAGTTTTAAGCTTTTGAAGTATATCAAATTCCACCTGTTCCGATAGGATTCGTAGCAAAGCCGGTAAACAGTCGCTCTTAAGCAAGGATTGTAAGAGCTTGTCTTTTTCCTTCATAAACCTCATGACCCGGTGGACGATATTGATATAAAAGTCAATGGGTGTGTTAATATCCGGGCTGTCTGCGATTTCCCGATCAAACTCCTCCTGAATTTCCCGGATGAAAAATGTGAAGAACTCATATTTGTCACCAAAATGCTTGTAAAATGTGGCACGTCGTACCATTGCCCGTTTACACAGTTCGTTAACAGTAATATCCTCAAATCGTTTTTCTTCCAATAACTCAAAAAAGGTGCTTGTCAGCGCCATATAAGTTTTTTGTATCCGTAAGTCCATTCGATTCACAGCTCCTCTTTTCGGAAACAGGTTCCATACCTTTGTCAATTAAGATACATTTGCCTACATATTGAGCGTTGTATTTACACTCCTTGAAAGTATAATGGATATAGTAACAGATGTCAATTATTTATCATCTGTAACAATCCAAGATACTGAAAGGAGTTATTTTATGAGCACTGATGTATTATTTGAACCAATTCAGATTGGTAACGTTGAACTCAAAAACCGTATTGCCATGTCCCCCATGAACATGGGCTATACAGGGCCGGAAGGATATGCCAGCGAACAGTCTAATGCCTGGTATGCGGCTCGGGCAAGGGGCGGATTTGGTCTGATTATCACCGAATGTGTGGTAGCAAATCCCTTTCCATGGCGGGGCAGTGACAGCCTGAATCCGCTGCTTGTGGACAGTCAGAAGAAATACCGTCAGCTTAGCCAGATGGCGGAGGTCATCCATTCCTATAAGGGGGCAAAGGTATTCATTCAGGTTTCTCCCGGTTGGGGACGGCAGGGACACCCAGATGAAAATGGCATTGCTTCAGGCGCCCCAAGTCCAGTGCCTCTTGCCATTGACTTACGTAACATCACCAAAGGCTGGTTTCGGCAATTTACCCGTATTACGAAACAGGCTGGAATCTCATTTCCTCCGGAAATTTGGGATTACGATAAAATCAAAAGCTTAAGCGATGACGAATACGAAGCAATCAAACCTCTTATCCTTAAGATGTTTCAGGAAAAGGCACCGGAATATTACCACATTATCTGTGGACATACCCCTCGTGAACTGACGATACATGAGATTGAACAGCTTGAGGACTTTATGGTGGAAGCGGTGTGCGCATGCTACGATCTTGGCTACGATGGTGTGGAGCTTCACACCCCTCACGGGTATCTGCTGCATCAGTTCTTGTCAGGCCGTTCCAATCAGAGAGCCGACTTCTATGGCGGAAGTATAGAAAACCGCGGCCGTGTTGTCACAAACATAATAGAGCGTGTGCGTAAGAAAGTTGGCCCTGATAAGGTGTTAGGATGTCGTTTGTCTGGTGACGAGTTAATGCCAGAGGGGCTGACCCATGAGGAAGCGTGCGCATTTGTTAAGCTGTTTACGGAGGCAGGAGCTAATTATTTCAATGTATCTCAGGGCGGATATGAAAATCTGGGCGCTGGCTTTGCCCCGGATGGGGAAGATGACTTTACAAAATGGGCGCCAGGGTTTAAAACAGCATCCGGCGGACTTCCCATAATAACTCCAAGCTTTACGAATCCTGAAACAGCTGCAAAGGCGATTGCCTCCGGAAAAACTGACATCATATCCTTGGGACGTCAATCCATCGCCGATCCCTGCTGGCCTGCAAAGGTGAAAGAAGGCCGTGAAAGTGATATTGTCAAATGTGTACGCTGTCAGCAGTGCTACATGAACCTGTTTGAAAACCGATGGATTCGCTGCTCCGTCAATCCGACGGCTGGTTTTGAGAAGTATTATCCAGACCTTTGGAAAAAAGATGGTCTCATGGATGTCAAAGCCCAGAAGTTTATGGAAAAAAGCAAGAACTTACCACTGATCTAAGGAAAGGAGTTTCACTTATGAATCACAATGTATGGGAAGACGGCTTCTTTAAAATTGATCCAGAATGCCATATCATCGGCGATATGGGCCCTGTGAACCATTTCCCCGGCGTTCAGATGTGGTGGCGCGCCATTGATGGCATTATGCGACCAACCTTACAGGGTGCACCGGATCATCTTCTGAATATGATCGAGCCGTGGGAGATGACAAAGAGTACAGATCCTGAGAATATACTTCGGGCTATGGATAAGTATGGAGTTGATGTTGCATGTCTGCTGCCGGAGTCCATGATGGATACGACGGGATATTCCAGCCGCTGGTGCACCAACGGTGATGCGTGGAAGGCAGTACAGACTCACCCTGACCGTTTCATTATCGAGCCAAACCTATCACCCATTAAGCAGCGGGGGGTTAAAAATGCCATATGGGAGATGGAATACTGGATGGAGAAAGGGGCTAAGATTTTTAAATATTATTCCCCTGAGGATACATATATTAACGATCCAGAGCTGTGGCCATTTTACAAACGTGCCGAGGAATTGGGGGCGGTTCTGTGCATGCATACCGGATTTTCCTGGGTTCCGCCGGGAAAGAGCAAATACTGCCACCCCACACAGCTTGATGATGTTGCAAGAGATTTCCCGCAACTTAAAATTGTAGCATTTCACATGGGATATCCCTATTCCGATGCGCTTAACATGGTAGCGCTTGGTCATCCCAATGTCTATTTGTGCCTGAGTCTGCTTGTACCATGGGCGCTGACTGCTCCGTATAAGTTCGCCCATATTCTTGGAGAGGCAATTCGCTTTGTGGGTCCTGACCGAATCATCTGGGGAACAGACAGTGCCGGTTACGGTGCTCAGATCGGTGCGGCATCCGTGGGACTGTTGGATTTCCAGATACCAGAGGAGCTTCAGTGGAAATATGGTTATCTGCCGCTTACAGACGAGGATAAACGTAAAATTTTTGGGGGTAATCTGGGAAAGCTTTTAGGAATTGATACGACCAAACGGCGAGGTGGCTGACTGGGGTTTTGCATACAAGGGATATCACACACCACTGGGACTAGTATCGCATACTTTATATTATCAAAAAACAAGGGGGATACAAAATGATAATTGGAAGTGAAGTTAATAGTGATGTGGTAAAAAGTTATCCGCAATATGTAAAAGAACCAAATATAACACCGCTTATTTTATCCAAGGTAGCCATGCAGCAGCTGACGGCAACCGATTCCAGAGGAGATTCGCTTCAGATGGCAGCTACAAAGGCTGTCAATGCCATGAAGAATGAGTATGGACAAGGGGCCAGCACTTTGGTAATGATATTCAATGCCAGCGGAGAGACACTAAGGTATCAGGCCAATAGGAACTGGTCAGGTGAGACTGAAAAATATCCCTTTGATACAACGATAGCCAATGGAGAATACAGCGTATTTTTGCATGTAAAGGCAGGAATCTTTACTGGCTCAGTAGGATGCGTGGTTTTTAGAGGAGATTCAGGCTCAGACTTTTTATTCGCTTGGGATAATCCGTATATCGGAAGCAACAGTTCTTATGTTGATGTTCAAGGAAAAGATCACTGGCCAGGGGTACAGTCGTGGAGTGAAGTGGAAAGCAAGCTGACATCGTCAGGAATTAGTTCTAATGCTGATAACGGCACGTTTTCTGTCAGCTCCATGATAGGGTCGGCTACGTCTCCCATCGCCCAATATACGGTTACCAGAAAGGCCTGATCATATGACCCTGAATTGAGAAAGGGATGGATAGAAAATGAACTATACCTTAGATTTTGATGACACTCAAGCCTTAATTGATGCTCTGCATAACAATGAAGTGAACACCATAGAACGGTTCCGCTACAGCAAACCACAGGCGCAGATGAATGATTTGATGAATTGTGCTAAGGCCTATGAAGAAGCTAACAATCTGCTGCAAATGGAAAAACAACAGTCCGGGAGCTCAGGCAAAGACAACTTGCAGGTACAGAATATATGGCAGGCAGCCAGAGCAGGAATTATATTTTCCTATGAAACCATTAAAAATTTTAAGCTTAGGGCTGAATATCTAAGCAAAATAAATAATTCTATTGATTTATTTGAATACGATTCTAAAACCGGGACATATAAAAACCCTTTTTTCAGTAGTGAGATTATAGATCCTAATGAGGACCTCTATGATATGATCAATGATTCTATTAAAAAATGGGCGAATAAAACTTCAGATGTATGGGGAAATACAGCTGCCTACAAGAAAAAAACTTATGATGATTTTATAAAAGATAAGGATTTTAACCTGGAGTCGTATGTGGTGAGGTATGCAGGGAAGGATCAACTTCAGATTTTGTCATATATGAGGTATTTTGGTACTGCCTTAATTGTTTTCACACTGGGAGTTATCACCTGGCAATTGGTAGAGGCACAGGATAAAAACCAAGCAGGAGCAGAGATTCTGGTAAGTGTGGGAGGAGCCTTCGGAGGAGGCCTTTTAGGAGAAGTGGGAGGTACTTTGCTTTTTGGCTGGATCATGGGAGATCTGGGAACTGTGATAGGCGGTATACTTGGGGGACTGGTTGGAGCGTTTGCAGGAGGCATTGCGGCAGATTGCCTTTTTGATGCTATGATGGAAGCCTTTTTCTATACACCTAAACTTGATCAGCTGACAGGCACTCTGTTCAGCGGTCCCATTATGTATGAACTCACACCGCCGGATAATACGTCCTTATCAGGCAATTTAACAGACAGCTTATGATGCGCCTGATATGATTTGATCGATCGTAAGCCCTTGGCACAGCCCAGGGCTTTTTTAATGTTACATATCTACCAGGATACTCTTAGGGATTCTTTGGCTATAATAAAGGATAGCAGGCATTCATACCATGAGGAATCATAAGGAGGAAGAAACATCATATGAATGAATCCATTTTAATTGTTGATGATGAAAAAGAAATAGCTGATCTGCTAGAGGTATATCTTAAAAATGATGGCTATACGGTATATAAATACTATGATGGATTAGAAGCGTTTAAATGCATTGAATCGAATAAGCTGGATATGGCTATTTTAGATGTTATGCTGCCTGGTATGGATGGTTTTCGTATATGCCAAAAAATCAGAGAAAACTATTTTTATCCCGTCATTATGCTGACTGCTAAGAGTGAAGATACGGATAAAATCATGGGTCTTACCTTAGGAGCAGACGATTATATCACAAAGCCTTTTAATCCTTTAGAGGTCCTGGCAAGAGTAAAGACCCAGCTACGCCGCTATGTCAAATATAACAACAACTCCAGAGAATCCTTAAGTATAGAGAAGGACGAAATCGATATCAATGGTCTGATCATTAATAGAGTAACCCATAGATGTAAACTGTTTAATAAGGAGGTTACACTTACACCCATAGAATTTTCAATTCTCTGGTATCTGTGTGACAATAGAGGCAAGGTAATATCATCAGAGGAACTTTTTGAAGCAGTCTGGGGAGAAAAATACCTGGATAATAACAATACGGTCATGGCCCATATCGGAAGACTGAGAGAAAAATTAAAGGAGCCAGCAAAGAATCCTAAAATCATTAAAACTGTATGGGGGGTCGGCTATACCATTGAGTAAATCATCAAGGTCCAGATCAAATTATAAAAGCCAGATAAGCAGAAGTATTGCCCTGCAATATTTTATAGCCTTAGGTTTCTTCTTTGTTGCTTTTCTTCTCTTTTCATTTATAGCGTATTTATTTGTATCCAGTATTTCGTGGTATCGATATAATCCATTTTATGAAATTCTCAGGTTTGTAAGGGATTATATTGTAGTTTTTTTAGGAATTCCAATGATGGCAGGCTGGTTTTATATCACCTATCTTTTTGTAAAAAAGCCGCTTTCTTATCTTGATCACATTATCACTGCATCTGAAAAGCTTGCAGCCCCCACTACAGAACAGATTATACTTCCAGATGTTTTGAAAACGGTTCAGGATGAACTGAATCAGGTGCGGGAAATGGCTTTGCGCAATGCGCAGCTTGCAAAGGACGCAGAGCAAAGAAAAAATGATTTAATTGTGTATTTGGCTCACGACTTAAAAACACCCCTCACCTCGGTGATTGGATACCTTACCTTGCTGCGTGATGAAACTAAAATATCGGAGGAACTACGGATTAAGTACTTGTCCATTTCCCTTAACAAAGCGGAACGTCTGGAGGACTTAATCAATGAGTTTTTTGAAATTACAAGATTCAACCTGTCAGGCATTGAACTTCAGTATAGCAATGTGAACGTAACCCGATTATTAGAGCAACTTATCTTTGAGTTTAAACCAATGCTGTTAGAGAAAAAATTGGAATGCAAATACAGCATTTCTCCCAATATAACAGTGAGATGTGATGCAGACAAAATACAGCGTGTATTCGATAATTTGCTTAGAAATGCTGTATTTTACAGCTTTGAACGAACGGTGATTGAGATTAGCGTAACACAAACAAGCGCCCATACGACCATAAAGTTTCTAAATCATGGAAATACAATTCCAAAGGAAAAACTGGAAAGGGTGTTTGAACAATTCTATCGCCTGGACTCATCACGCGGTACAAACAACGGAGGGGCCGGTCTTGGACTTGCCATTGCGAAAGAAATAATATCCCTTCATCATGGGACCATAACCGCACACAGTGAAAATGATATCGTAGAGTTTACGGTCACATTGCCGCTTTCGTAGGAAAATTGTTAGAATTAACATATAAAAACAATAGAATTCCATATGGGGAAACGAATAAACAGCACTCTTGTTATTGATACAATTATTGTGTCAAAGCAAGGGTGTTTTTTTATGTAACAGAAAATAACGCCCAGAGGAACGGGGAGCACATATCACATACAAGGTCATAAAAAGGAGAATTGCAATGGAAAAGAAAAAAATAGCAGTCATTTTTGGAGGGAATTCCTCGGAATATAAGGTGTCACTTCAATCGGCAGCCTCTGTATTTGAAAATATAAATACAGAAAAATACCAGATCATCCCAATTGGAATCACAAGAGATGGTGAATGGTTTCATTATACAGGAGATTACGAAACGATAAGGAACGATACGTGGTTTTATGAACCACAATTTTTGCATCCCGTGGTGGTTTCTCAGAATCCTTCGGTCAAAGGTTTTTTAGAATTTTTTGAAGACAGTTACACTGTTATGAAAGTTGATACAGTCTTACCAGTGTTACACGGAAAAAATGGAGAGGACGGAACCGTACAGGGATTATTTGAATTGGCTGGGATTCCCGTTGTTGGCTGCAATGTGCTTTCTTCCGCGCTTTGCATGGATAAAGACAGGGCGCATAAACTGGTTGGGCTTGCAGGCGTATTGGTGCCAAGGTCCATTACCTTTCAATATCTTGAGATGGAAGCAGCTTTAAGGAAAATATCAGCTGAATTAGCGTATCCGCTTTTTGTTAAGCCAGTCAGAGCAGGTTCCTCATTTGGAATCACTAAAATATATAGTCAGGGTGAATTGCATAGAGCAGTAGAGATTGCCTTTAAACATGATAATGAAGTAATTGTGGAAGAAAATATAGATGGCTTTGAAGTTGGCTGCGCTGTATTGGGAAAAGAAGATTTGACGGTTGGCAGAGTTGATGAAATAGAGCTGACCCAGGGATTTTTTGACTACACTGAAAAATACACCTTGAAAAGCTCCTTCATCCATATGCCTGCAAGAATTGATTTTGATACTGAAAAAAGGATACAGGAAACAGCAAAGTTAATATACAAAGTACTTGGCTGTTCCGGATTTGCCAGAGTGGATATGTTCCTTACTCCTTCCGGGGAAATCGTATTTAATGAAGTGAACACAATCCCTGGTTTTACCACTCATAGCCGTTATCCCAATATGATGAAAGGAATCGGGTTGTCTTTTCCTGAAATGTTAGACAAGCTGATCGGGTTATACACTTTATGATAAATACCATTGGATTGCCAAAAGAAAAAATATATACCGGAAACCTAATTCTTGTAAATGGTGCTTCTCCCCTGCGTTCATCTAAGGAAAATGAGCTGCAGCCGGTTGATAGCAGATACCCCCATATCCTTATGGGGCGGGAAGCCGTTAATGCACTGCATTTGGTTTGGCAAAAGATAGGCTGTAAGGACGAGATTGTACCGGTAAGCGGCTATCGTGCGGCAGCGGAACAAACCGAGATATATGATAACTCCTTACAAGAAAATGGGAAAGAATTTACTGAAAAATTCGTTGCGCTGCCTTATCACAGCGAACATCAAACCGGACTTGCCATAGATTTAGGGCTTAATAAAGGCGATATCGATTTTATCTGTCCCGAATTTCCCTATGAGGGTATTTGCAATGAATTTCGAAAAACAGCCTTGCAGTATGGATTTATCGAACGATACCCCAAAGGAAAGGAAAGAATCACCGGTATTGGTCACGAACCTTGGCACTTTCGTTATGTAGGCCATCCTCATTCCGAGATTATGTACAATCACGGGTTCGTACTGGAAGAATATCTGGAGTACATGAAGCAGTTTTTATACAATGAGACGCATGTAAAGATAAAGAATGTAAGCGGAGAATGGGAGATCTTTTATTTACCGGCGAATTTAACAGGCGAGACAACATTAACAATGAGAAACGATGTCATTTATCTGGTATCCGGAAACAATGTAGACGGATTCATCGTGACAATGTGGAGGAATACAAGTGAATAACAGGAAACATTATGTAGGCATTGATTCTTTCCGGTATGTAGCAGCGCTTTTAGTTATAGCAATCCATACCTCACCCTTGTCTACTTATAGTGAAATGGGAGATTTTATATTAACACGGCTGATTGGCCGAATGGCGGTACCATTTTTCTTTATGGCATCAGGATTTTTTCTGATATCAGAATACACATATAGTGGAGATAAGCTAAGAACATTTGTAAAAAAGACATCAGTCATTTATGGACTGGCCATTGCAGCTTACATTCCATTGAACATATATAATGGCTATTTTGCCATAGAGAATCTATTTCCTAATATAATCAAGGATATTTTCTTTGATGGCACGCTGTATCATCTCTGGTACCTTCCTGCCTCTATCATGGGAGCAGTCATTGCGTGGTATCTGGTAAAAGGGCTTGGCTTTAAGAAGGCATTTATGGCTGCTATGGTACTCTATGTCATAGGATTGTTTGGAGATAGCTATTATGGCCTTTCTGAAAAGCTGCCATTTTTTAAAGGCTTCTATGGTTATCTGTTTCAAATATTTGATTATACAAGAAATGGTATTTTATTTGCTCCCATCTTTTTTGTGCTGGGAGGGATCCTCGCCAGAAATCCTATTCGCAGCTCTTGGAAAACGAGTCTGGTTAAATTTATGTGTTCATTTCTTCTGATGCTTGGTGAAGGGCTTTTGCTGCATCAACTTGGTTATCAAAGGCATGACAGCATGTATGTGATGCTGATACCTGCGATGTATTATCTGTTTTCTTTCTTGCGCTCCTTTACTGGAAAACAGCTCTTATCTCTTAGAACGGCTCCTCTTATCCTATACATCATTCACCCTATGATAATTGTCATGGTTCGAATGGCAGCTAAAATGATGAGATTACAATGGGTCTTTATTGAAAACAGTATGGTTCATTACTTGACAGTCAGCGTTTGTTCCATTTTCTTTTCCCTATTCCTGGCTCTGTTTATACAAAAGATCAGGAATAAAGAAAAACTACAAGATAAAAAAGCAAAAGCCAGAGCCTGGATAGAAATCAGTTTAAATAATATAGAAAACAATGCAAAAGAGCTTCAAAGCCAGATGCCTGAAAACTGCAATCTGATGGCGGTTATAAAAGCGAATGCCTATGGACACGGTGCATTTGCCGTATCGACTCATCTGGAAAAAACAGGAGTCAAATCATTTGCGGTCGCTACCATAGACGAAGGAATTGAATTACGAAAATATGGAATACGAAGTGACATTCTGATACTTGGATATACAAGCCCTCTAAGAGCGAGGGAGCTTTATAAATATCGACTTACTCAGACATTAATCGATCATCCTTATGCCATACTTCTTAATGAGCAAGGCTGCAAGGTGAGCGCTCATATTAAAATCGATACAGGAATGCACCGTCTTGGATTTGATGCTTCTGATCACGAACATGTCATAGACGTGTTTAACATGAAACATATAAATGTCACTGGGATCTACACTCATTTGTGTGCATCTGACAGTCTTTCCCCAGAAGATATAATGTTTACAGAAATACAGATAAAGCGGTTTTATCAGCTCGTAGACATCATTGAGAATTCAGGTTATAAGTGCCCTAAAATACACATTCAAAGCAGTTATGGTTTCCTTAATTACCCGGAACTTAAATGCGACTTTGTGAGGGCAGGCATATCTCTCTACGGAGTATTAAGCAGTTCCAGTGATCCAATAAAAACACAGCTTAATTTACACCCTGTTCTTTCATTAAAATCCAAAGTAGTTCTTTTAAGAAAGGTAACTATAGGGGAAGGTGTGGGATATCATAGAACCTTTGCCCCAGCCAAAAACAGTACCATAGCTGTCATACCAATTGGATATGCAGATGGATTGCCAAGAAATTTATCATCTGAAAGCAGACATGTGCTTATCAATGGGAACCTGGCGCCGATTGTAGGACGTATTTGTATGGACCAGCTAATGGTTGATGTAACGGGCATAGAAGATGTGACAGTTGGTGATATTGTAACATTCATCGGTGAAGAAAATGGTAAGGCGTTGCTGGCACCTGTGATTGCTGACAATGAGGGCAGTATATCCAATGAATTGTTCAGCCGAATGGGTACAAGGTTAGAAGTTATAACAGTAGAATAAATCCTTATGATCAGGCCATGGCCTTTGCAGGTGTTTATGGTAAAGTGTGTTGAAAATTACGAACAGAATCGGATTTATTACATACAATTAACATATTAATAATAAAGTGATAAATTAATATTGGATAACAAATGAATGAGTTAAATAAATATTAGATAAATGGTTGAATAATATTAAATTTCAAAGACAATCATAAGCCATAATGTATGTATTTATCCGTATATTTTTAAATTGCTTCATGAGACGAATAAAACACTTAACATATACAAAAATCAGACGCAAAAATATGGACAAGAAAGGAGCAAGAGGTTTTCAATGGAACTTTCAATTCACTCGGATAGATGGATGTTCTCCTGTAAAAAACGAAAAAAGGAGGGTGAGAGGTGAGGGGTGTTACGCAGGTAAGGATCCGGCTGACGAAGGAATTGTTAGATAAAAACTAAGAGGAGGTTACAGTATGATACATAAGGAATTATTTAAAGGCAATAGGCCAACTTGTAAGGTTCATGTTCATGCTTTCTTAACCAGAGAGAGGAGGAAACGAATCGCTAAGCTTTTGATAGCAGCTATGGTGTTACCGAGCATGCTGACCACAGGCTTTGGACCAGCGATGCAAAGTAATGCAGCAGAAAGTAAGGCAAAAGGCACAGACGAATATCAAAACAGGTTCCTGGAACTAAGAGAAGATATTGTGGATCCGGAAAATGGGTATTTCAGCTCTAAGGGGATTCCATACCATTCTATTGAGACTTTGAACGTGGAAGCTCCTGATTATGGACATGTTACTACCAGCGAAGCGTTCAGCTATTATATTTGGCTGGAGGCTATGTATGGTAAATTCTCAGGAGATTTCAACGAATTCAAAACAGCCTGGGACAAAGCAGAAACATACATGATTCCAACGGATAAAGATCAGCCAGATTCCAGTATGAGCAAATATCAGGCCAGCAAACCCGCTACCTATGCTCCTGAGTTTGAATTACCGGACAAATATCCTGCACCATTGAATTCCGGTGCAGCGGTTGGTGTCGATCCCATTAACAGTGACCTTGTATCTACCTACGGCAAGGGCACCATGTATGGAATGCACTGGCTGTTAGATGTTGATAACTGGTATGGTTTTGGAAGCAGAGCTGATGGTGTGACAGCTCCATCCTATATCAATACATTCCAGAGAGGAAAAGAGGAATCCGTGTTTGAGACGGTTCCGCAGCCATGCTGGGACGCTATGAAATTTGGCGGCAAGAATGGGTATCTTGATCTTTTTACAGGAGACAGCAACTATGCAGCTCAGTTTAAATATACAGATGCACCAGATGCAGATGCCAGAGCCATTCAGGCTACTTACTGGGCAGACGAATGGGCGAAAGACCATGGCGTTAACCTTGGAACTTATAACAAGAAAGCCAGTAAAATGGGTGATTATTTAAGATATGCCATGTTTGATAAATACTTCCGCAAAATTGGTGCTCCGACTGTTGCCGGTACCGGATATGATGCAGCTCATTATCTGATGTCCTGGTATTATGCATGGGGTGGCGGAGTAAACGCTGACTGGTCATGGAAAATCGGTTGCAGCCATAATCACTTTGGTTATCAGAACCCAATGGCAGCCTGGATTTTATCAGAAAATAATGATTTAAAACCTCAATCCCAGAATGGAGCCAGAGACTGGGAAAAGAGTCTTGACAGACAGCTTGAATTCTATCAGTGGCTGCAGACCTCTGAAGGTGCAATTGCAGGTGGAGCCAGCAACTCTTATAATGGCCGTTACGAAACATGGCCGGCAGGAACATCTACCTTCTACGGTATGGGCTATGAGGCCAACCCTGTTTATGCAGATCCGGGAAGCAATACCTGGTTTGGATTCCAGGCATGGTCCATGCAGCGTGTCGCTGAATTATATTATAAGACGGGAGATACCAGAGCAAAAGACCTTCTGGATAAGTGGGTAGGCTGGATTAAGACAGTAGTAAAACTGAATAGTGATGGTACCTTTGAAGTCCCAAGCGGACTTGACTGGTCCGGACAGCCAGATACCTGGACCGGAACTTACACTGGAAATCCTAATCTCCATGTAAAAGTTACTGGTTACAGTGCAGACCTTGGTGTCTCTGGTTCTCTTGCAAATACGTTACTGTACTACAGCAAAGCATCAGGCGATGACGAAGCTAGAGTGCTGGCTAAGGAACTGTTAGACCGTATGTGGACATTATACAGAGATGATAAGGGACTTGCAGTACCAGAGAAAAGAGCTGACTTTAAGCGGATCTTTGATCAGGAAGTCTTTATCCCAGCCGGCTGGTCAGGGAAGATGCCTAATGGCGATGTAATTAAACCTGGAGTTAAATTTATTGACATTCGTTCCAAGTACAAAACTGATCCAGATTATCAGAAGCTTCTCACTGCTTATAACAATAATACACCTGTGGAATTAACTTACCACCGCTTCTGGGCACAATGTGATATCGCTATTGCAAATGGCGTTTATTCTCTCCTTTTTGGTGATGGCAATGAGCCCGTAAATAATTCTGCAATTACTCCAATCACAGCAGTCTTTGATAAGAATCTTACAAAGCAAAAAGATATATCTGTAGAACTCACCTTAAATGGAAATACCTTTACTGGAATTAAAGATGGAAGCACTGTTTTAGCGAAAGGTACCGATTATACTGTAACTGACAACACAGTGAAATTATCCAAAGATTATTTAGCAGATAAGAGTGTTGGCGAATTAAAGCTTACCTTTGATTTCTCTAAGGGTGTTGATCCTGTACTTACCGTAACCATTACGGATACGACTCTTGGCGGAACCATTACGCCGACCACAGCCACGTTTGATAAGAATATTGAGAAGCAGGCGGATATTGAAACTACATTGGATGCAGCTGGCCATACACTGAAAGGCATTAAGCTTGGAAGTCAGCAGCTGGTTGAAGATGAGGATTATACAATATCTGGAAGCACCATCACATTCTTAAAAGAATCACTGGCTAATCTGAAAAAAGGAACCTACAAAATAGTATTTGATTTAAGCGCAGGAACCGATCCGGTGTTGACTCTGACTGTAGTAGATACCACCATTTCACAGGGTAGTATTAAGGTACAGATGTTTAATATAACAACAGCAGAGCAGAGCAATTCTTTGAGCCCGAAATTCAAGCTCGTCAATACTGGTACAGAAAGTATCGATCTCTCTGAAGTGAAACTCAGATATTATTACACCGTGAATGGAGATGTAGGACAAAACTTCTGGTGTGACTGGTCCTCCATTGGCAGCAGCAATGTAACAGGATCCTTTGTTAAGATGTCAAATGCTGAGACAGATGCAGATCATTATGTGGAAATCGGATTTACATCTGGAGCAGGCAGTCTGGCAGCAGGACAATCCATAGAGATACAGACAAGAATAACCAAAACGGACTGGACAACTTATGATCAGTCAGATGACTATTCATTCGCAGGTTCCGGAAGCGGCTATGCGGATTGGTCAAAGGTTACAGCATATATCTCTGACAGCTTAAACTGGGGAGAGGAACCGTAATTTTTTTAGGATTCATGTAAGCAATAGTACTTGTATGTAAAGGAAAGAGCCAGCATATCGACAAACCGATTTTCAGTGGATATGCTGGCTATGATGAGTCAACCTTCAATTATAATTGAAGGCTGGCTTTTTTATTAGTTACGTATCTATTTCCAGTTGGAAAGCCATGATTTATCATTTGCAATAGCGGTTACTATTTCTTCACCAGATTTGAAATTGTCAAAGGTTCCGTTGTTAATCTCGGTAATAACGTTACCTAACAGATTTTCATAATAAGCTTCCGGTGTTATTTCGGTTGTAGTCTGGTGAAAATGCTGTTGAGATTCAGAAGATGCAATGCGTGCATATTCGTCTTTTACCTGGGAAATGAGTTTATCACGATTCATATAATTTGCTCCTTTGCATAGATCTTTATTTTACTCTTGCCATTGTCAGCGTTATTATTTACAGGCAAAGTAATTTTATGCAAAAGGTTTTCATCTTACCTATTAATAAAATATTATGAAAAAAATTTATAGAAAAAATATCAAAATTTATTGGTATGTGTTATGATACAATAAAAATGAAAGGGGTATTTAGGGTGCACATACATTTTATTATACACGAAGTTTTCGAAGGACCGGGAGCGTTTTTAACATGGGCAAAGATGAGAGGACACAGCATTGGTTATTCAAGGGTATATAAAGGTGAACCGCTTCCCCTTTCATTCGAGCAGATTGATTTATTAATTGTAATGGGTGGCCCTCAGTCACCGAGTACGACAATTGAGATGTGTCCTCATTTTGATGGGGCCGCAGAAATAGCCTTGATTAAGAAGTGCATTGATGTAAATAAGGCAGTGATTGGTGTATGCTTAGGAGCCCAGCTGATTGGCGAGGCATATGGTGCAAGGTGTGAAAAAAGTTCTGAAAAAGAAATTGGCGGTTTTCCCGTCTTTTTAACCGAAGAAGGTAAGGATCATAGATTCTTTTCCCACTTTGACAATGGCTGCATGGTGGGGCATTGGCATAATGATATGCCGGGGCTGACAGAAAAAAGCCAGGTAATCGCTTACAGCGAAGGCTGCCCCAGGCAGATAATACAATACGGTACGTTTGTTTATGGGTTCCAGTGTCATATGGAATTCACTCATGAACTGGTAGAACTTCTAATCGAACATTCAGAAGCTGAGCTACGAGAAGATAAGGAAAGAAAGTTTGTTCAGCAGCCAGATGTATTAAGGAACAATGATTATACAACTATGAATGATAAATTATATGTTTTCCTGGATTTGCTTACAAAGGAATATTTACATCAATAATGTATCATGACAATTAAAAGCCGTCTCAGGTAACGCTGGGGCGGTTTTTCGTCTTGTCACCATTTCCATGATATTATTTCAGCGGCAAAGGAGTAAAACAATGAACAATTACATCATTTCGTTAAAAAATCACAGGGATAAAAACATTTATCAGCTTTCAGATAATTTTAGTGGCAGTGATTCCCAGGGAAATGTAATATCGTTTACAAACTATTACATGGAGATGAATGGAGTGCCCTTCTTTGGAATCAGTGGTGAATTTCATTTCAGCCGCTGTGATGACACATATTGGGAAGATGAGATAATCAAGATGAAAATGAACGGAATCAATATCATTTCCACTTATGTATTCTGGATTCATCATGAGGAAGAAAAAGGAGCATACCGATTTGAGGGAAGGCGTAATTTATGCCGTTTTATAGAATTATGCAAAAAGCATGGTATGTTTGTCATCCTCCGGATTGGACCATTTGCCCATGGAGAGGTGCGCAATGGGGGGCTCCCAGACTGGCTTTATGGGATGGATTTTGAGGTGAGAAGTCTTGATAAGGGGTATTTGCTCTATGTGCAGCGTTACTTTGAAAAGCTGGCAAAACAATTGGAAGGGCTATATTATAAAGATGGAGGTCCTATCATAGGTGCTCAGATTGATAATGAATATCAGCATTCTGCAGCCGGCTGGGAAATTACAACAGGAGTTTCCGATGAATGGATTCCCACAGGGGCCGATGGAGACAGCTATATGGTAAAAATAAAGGAACTAGCAAAAAAGGCAGGAATCCAGGTTCCCTTCTATACCTGTACCGCTTGGGGCGGTGGGGCAGCGCCTGTGAAGGAGATGCTGCCTCTTTGGGGAGGATATGCTTTCTGGCCCTGGATTTTTTACTCCCATAAAGGCGAGCATCCGGTAACTCCTGAATACATCTACCGGGATTATCATAACAATAAGGTTCCCAAAACGTATAATTTTGAACCCTTCTACCAGCCGGAAACCATGCCTTATGCATGCTGTGAGATGGGAGGAGGTATGATGTGCAGTTACCATTACCGTTTTGTACTTCCCTTTGAAAGCGTGGATGCCATGGCAAATGTAAAACTGGCTTCTGGCTGCAACCTTCTGGGATATTATATGTTCAGGGGAGGAACGAACCCAAGAGGACAAAGGACTCCGTTTTTAAATGAAAGCCAGGTTCCTAAGTTGTCTTACGACTATCAGGCAGCAATTGGAGAATACGGTCAGAAGCGGCCTTCCTATGACAGGCTGAAGCGAATTCATTTGTTCATTCAGGAATGGGGAGAAAAACTATGCCACATGAAGACTTACCTTCCGGAGCATGGAGAGGAAATAGCGCCTACTGATGTAGAGACCCTTCGCTTTGCAGTGCGGTTTGATGGAACAAGCGGCTTTCTATTCTTAAACAATTATCAGGACCATGTAAGGACGAAAGAGAAAAGGGGCTGTAGGGTCACTGTCCAGATGAGAAATGAAGAAATTACGATTTCTGATATATCCCTGGCTTCTGGAGAAAATGCGATTCTTCCCTTTGGAATGGATATGGAAGGCATTCTATTAAAATATGCAACGGTACAACCACTGACTATCATCAGAGAAGAGGGCGTTTCTACCTATTTCTTCTTTTCACCTGAAGGATTAAAGCCCCGCTACGTGTTTGACGCTGAAACAGTAAAAGGAGTGGAAGGAGAATACAGGCAGGAAGAAACGGATAAAACAGTGGAAATCCATCCAAAGCAGGATGAAATCGATGTATTTTTTGTAGAGGGAATGAAATCTAAGATCAGGATTGTTACTCTGAGGGCAAAAGAGAGCTTGCGCTTTTATAAGATTCATTTAAACGGAAAGCAATTAGCCGTTTTAACAGAAGGAACTCTTCTTAAGGACGGTGAAACACTTCGTATGGAATCAGAAAGAGAAAAAGAATCCATTTATTTCTGGCCGGAAGTGAACTTAGAGGCGGTTAAGGCCACAAAGCCCATTGGAATTTTCAAAGGCTTTCTCCTAAGCAGAAAGAAAAAAGAGTTACCTTTAGACGTAAAAGAGATTGGACCAGCGCGATATACCATACAGGTACCGGATCATTATATGGATGGAGTCAAAGAAATGATTCTGGCAATCCAATACAGAGGAGATATCGGCCAGCTTTTTATAGATGGAGATATGATAGCCGATAATTTCTGCAACGGTGAGGTGTGGGAGACGGGGTTAAAGCTGTTGGAACATCGTCTGGCAGGTGAAAAATTAACTCTGCGAATCACTCCCATAAAAGAAGGGAGCCACATCAAAGTGGACTCCACAATGGCAGCCAGAAAGGAAGAGGTGGATTCCGTGGTTGCCAGTGTGGAGAAAATCCTGTTAAAACCTGTCTATGAATACCGGATCGATATAAAAGTCTAAATAGGTCCCTCCTGCTGATGCAGGCGTTGAAGAAACAATTCTACTGCTTTTGGTAAATTATTTTCATGGATGAGATAGGAGAAATATCGATAGTATTGATTTTCCAGAGGAATTATTTTAACCTCATTATTTTTCATAGCCTCGTCTACAACTAAGGAGGATATGAAGCTGATTCCCATATGGTTTTTTACGGCTTCTTTAATGGAGTAATTGCTCCCCATGGTGATTAGATTTTTGGGCGATATGCCATAGCTGTTTAAAAATATATTTAGATTCTCTCCGGTGCCAGAGCCCTTTTCCCGGTGTATCCAGGTTTGATTTGACAAAGCTGTTTTTAGCTGGGCGCTTTTATCATACTGAAATGAAACGGGAGCGACTATGACCATAGCATCCTTATAAAAATTGTGATGGATATAATTTTCTACAGGCACAGTGCCTTCAATCAGAGCAATGTCTATATCATAATTTTTAAATTTCTCATAGATGTGCTCCGTATTTTCTACAGTCATGTCAAGTTTTATGTTTGGATATAGCTTCATGAACTCACTTAATATAGAAGGAAGAAGAAATTCTCCAATGGTCATACTGGCCCCGATCCGTAACGTTCCGCTGGGAGAATGGTCGGATTGCAGAAGTTCTTCTTTTGTTTCTTCTAAAACAGATAAGATCTGCTTCGCACGCTTATACAGTAAGTCCCCCTGGGCAGTGATAAAAATACTTCTTTGTTTATTAGAGCGTTCAATGAGTTTTGTTTGAAAGTATTTTTCCAGGTTAGAGATATGAAGGCTTACGCTGGGCTGAGATATATTGATTGCAGCGGCAGCTTTGGTAAAGCTTTTTTTATCAACAACAGCAAGAAAGGTTTTTAATTCTTCTATCAAAATAGTTACCTCTTATTTTTCTCAATGATTGGACATAATGCATTAGAAATATTAATGGGTATAATAAAAAATAAATATTATACTTATTGGTTTAAACACAGTATACTATATACAAGGATATCATGCAATCAGTATAAGGAGTGGTGAATGGTGAAGACATTAGATGAAATATTATTGGGTGAAATTGATGGTTTTAGAGAATTAGGTCATAAATTCCTGACAGGTGAAGTAAGCAAGATGGATTTTAAAGGAGCCTCCGGCGGCATGGGAGTATACGCCCATAGAAATGGCAAGGAATGTATGATTCGATTTCGAATCCATTCCGGGATAGCCGAGATTCATGCTCTCCAGTTTATTTATGATTATGCTGCAAAATATGGGGGAAAGGATATCCATCTTACAACACGTCAGGCAATCCAGCTTCATGGAATTAATATAGATCAGGTTTGTGAGGTTATGGAAGCGGGGATAAAGCGGGGAGTCTATACGAGAGGCTCCGGCGGTAACTTTCCAAGAAACGTCGCCATATCTCCCTTGTCCGGTGTGGAAAAAGGAGAAGCATTTGATGTATCTCCTTACGCATTGGCTGTGGGAGACCATTTCCTGCAAAAGATTTATACCTACAAGCTTCCAAGAAAATTAAAGGTATCCTTCTCAAACAATGCAGAAGATGAGTCACATGCAGGGGCGGTTGATTTGGGATTTGTTGCTGTAATAGAAGATGGTAAGGAGTATTTTAAGGTTTACGTGGCAGGCGGACTTGGAAGAAATTCAAAGCTTGGATTAGAATATCCAGAATTGATTCAGCCAGAAGATGTATTATACCATGTGGAAGCAGCTACACGGATTTTCATGAGTGAGGGAGATTATCAGAATAAAAATAAAGCTCGCATGAGATATATTGTGGATCGAATGGGAGCAGAAGAATTTATGAAATGCTATAAAGAGCATTTAAAAGATGTGAAAGAGAAGGAAGTTCTTACGCTTTCCATCGACAAGAAGGATTACAACAAGGCAGGCGTAAAAACAGACGTTAAAAGCAGTCGTTTGACAGAACAAAAGCAGGAAGGATTATACTGCGTCTATGTTCATCCAGTTGGAGGCCAGTTATCACTAGATGATTTAAAGCTTATGATAGAATTATTAAAGGATATTCCGGAAGCCGAGATGAGACTTGCAATGAGCGAAGGCTTTTATATCAGGAATTTAAACGGACCGGAAGCAGAAAAAGTCTTAGACCTTACAAAGCATATTGGTGGAGAGACCCGTTTGGAGAGATCTGTTGCCTGTATTGGCGTACCTACCTGTCAGATCGGGATTTTAGAAAGTCAGGAAACATTAAAAGAGGTAATTGCCTATTTTAAGGAAAAGAACTTTACAGAGGATGTCCTGCCTCAAATACATATCTCAGGCTGCCCTAATTCCTGTAGTGCCCATGAAATCGGAGTCATTGGCTTTTGCGGGAAAAAGCTGAACGTACAGGGAGAAGTAAAGGATGCCTTTGAATTGCATTTAGGAGGAAAGCTTGGTGTGGGTGAAGCAAAGCTGGCTGATTACTGCGGAGACATTACAAGGGAGAACCTTCCTGAATTTTTATATGAGATTGGTTTAGACCTTATAAAGACAAAGAAGGAATTCTATCACTGGCTGGAAGATTGCAAGCCGCAGGTTGAGGGAATTTTAGACAGATATATGATAAAGTAAGGAAAAGATGAATGGTTTCTCGAATGAAAAAAGGAGTGACGAATCATGAAGCTATTAGCATATAACGTCCGTGGGGACGAAGCCGCATTTTTTCAAACGTTTGCTAAGAAGTATGGGGTGGAGCTGCATACGTTGCCTTACAGTCCCACATTAGAGAACGCAGGAAATACAGAAGGCTGTGACGCTGTCAGTATAGTTACCTCATCCATTACCAAAGGCATTCTTGAGAGATGGAAAGCAAGTGGAATCCGCTATGTATCCACTCGTACCATAGGCTATGATCATATTGATATAGAAGCGGCCAAGTCCCTTCAAATACCTGTTTCCACTGTAAACTATACCCAGGCCAGTGTGGCAGAGTATACAGTAATGCTCATCCTGATGGCACTTAGAAGAGTGAAGACAATTATGACCCGTGGGCTGGTTCAGGATTTTTCTCTTGCCAATGTACGGGGGAGGGAGCTTCGCACCTGTACCGTTGGTATTATTGGGGCTGGAAGAATTGGAGAGGCGGTAATTCACCGGCTTCGCGGCTTTGGCTGTAAGATACTGGTCTATACACCCCACCCCAAAGAAGAACTCGCTTCCTTAGTATCCTTTGTTCCCTTAGATGAGCTTTTGCAGGAAAGTGATGTAATATCTCTTCATGTGCCTGCCACCTCAGAGACAGAGCACCTCATAGGAGAAAAGGAAATAGAAGCGATGAAGGACGGAGTAGTTTTAATTAATGCTGCCCGTGGCTCACTGATTGATACCAAGGCATTGATCGGAGGGCTTGAAGCAGGGAAAATTGGTGCAGCAGCCTTAGATGTGCTGGAGAATGAAAAAAGAATTTTCTATAAGGATTGTAAATATAAAGTGCTCTCTAACCGGGAGCTGGCCATCCTGCAATCCATGCCAAATGTAATTATCACTCCTCACACAGCCTTTTATACGGATGAAGCAGTAAGCGATATGGTGGAGTATTCTATTTTAAGCTGTCAATATGAATTACAGGGAAAGGAAAATCCCTGGAGAGTCATATAAGATACAAGGTCCCGCTTTCTTTTGAAAGCGGGATAATTTTTATCAATAAGGTTTTAAAACGCCACTTGCCTTAATTACTTTAACTGGTATTGGTCATACCACAAAACAGTCTCATTTTCTCATACATTCTCACAAAAATCCTACAAAAAAATATGAAAAAATCACAATAATTTTTTGCATGATTGCCAGTTATCATAGATTATTTTATAATAATATGGATGGAAATAATTCAGCCATTCCCCTGGCTGAACCAAAACAATGATGTGAAAATTCCTGCACCCTTACGGTAATAAAATTTATTGAATTGAATGAATGCTAAAACGTGATTGACAGGAAAGCAGATGACAAAAAAAGAGAATAAAAAGAAAGGAGCGTGACACTTGGAAGATTTCAAGGTTCTTGAGATAAAAACAAGTATTTTTTTCAGACAACTCCTTACAGGCCTCAAAGCTTCGTGAGGAATTAAAGGATAAGAAGGTCTTTTTACTTAACCTCATGTCAAGTCCCGGTGCTGGTAAGACGACTACCCTGACCCGTACCATTGAAGCTTTAAAGGATCGGCTTCGTATTGGAGTCATGGAAGCAGACATTGATTCAGACGTAGATGCAAGAACCATTCAGAAAACGGGTGTAAAGACCATTCAGCTTCATACCGGCGGCATGTGCCATCTGGATGCAGAGATGACCCGGCAAGGGTTAGAAGGTCTTGATACCGACGGACTTGACCTTGTCATATTAGAAAATGTAGGCAATCTGGTATGCCCTGCTGAATTTGATACGGGCGCAGTAAAAAATGCAATGATTCTCTCAATACCAGAAGGAGACGATAAGCCCCTGAAATATCCGTTGATGTTCTCTGTCTGTGATGTAGTGCTGATAAACAAGGTGGATGTAATGCCATACTTTGATTTTGATCTGGAAACATGTAAAGCTGATATCAGACTTCGTAATCCCAATGCCATTATTATACCCATTAGTGCGTTAAAGAATGAAGGGATAAAGGAATGGACCGACTGGTTAAACAATGCAGTAAAATCATGGTGTGAGTGATAAAAAAATAACGATCTTAAAAAATAATCATAAACTTTATATGCGTAAACAAGCGCGGGAAAGGAAATTATGAGTGAATTAAGACCTAAAATTGTAAAGCTGGCTAAGATGGTAGGTGGCATTGCCGGAGTCATGAATAAAATTGATGAGAATTCTCCTGAATACTACTCTCTGAACTGTGTTGTAACAGATGATATGGCTGACATAGCTATGATTATCGGACTGCGTAAACCTCGAACGTTTGAATATATTGCAAAGCGTTCGGGAAAGAGCAAAAAGGAAACGAAATCTTTGTTGGAGCAGCTGGCCATAACTGGTGTGGCTAAAGTGTGGAAGGATAAGGAAGACCACAAAGAAAGGTTTTTTGTAAATATATTTGCACCTGGTATGCTGGAAATGATGGTAAATAACCGGGAACAGCTAAATAAACACCCTGAGATCGGAAAAGCCTTTGAAGAGTACACCAGACTGCGGCTTGCACCCATGGCAGCAAAATTTCCTCAGGGAATGGCTATGATGCGTGTGATCCCAGTGGAAGAGGCCATCAAAGATATCCCTGGAACAAAGCCTTGGGAACGCCTTTCCTATTATCTGGATAAATACGACACTTTTTCGGTCTCTGACTGCTCCTGCCGCCAGTCACGCCGTGTCATGAATGAGGGCTGCGGTCATCTGGAACAGGAAATCTGCATTCAGATGGGAGAAGGAGCCGAATATTACATAAAAACGGGAAGAGGACGTAAAATCTCACGGGAAGAAGCAAAAGAATTGATTCAATTTGCAGAAAATAATGGTCTGATGCATGAAATGCCCCATACCGATGGACTGGGAGAATCGGCGGCAATTTGTAACTGCTGCGGCTGCTCCTGCTTTTCTTTAAGGCTTGCAACCCTTTTTAACACGCCAGATGCCATACGTTCCAATTTCACGGCAAAGATAAAGAAAGAAAATTGTGTAGCCTGCGGACAATGTGTGGAGCATTGTCCAGTAAACGCGTTAAAGCTTGGACAAAAGCTTTGCTCCAAAACCCCGATAACCATAAAAGCAGAACCTACCGCCCGGGATCATATCTGGAAGGAAAGCAACTGGAATGTGGATTATCGGGAAAATCGGGAAGATGTAACAGAAGAAGGAACGTCTCCCTGTAAAACTGCCTGCCCGGCACATATTTCGGTACAGGGTTATATAAAGCTTGCTGCTCATGGCCGTTACCAGGAAGCGCTGGAGCTTATTAAGAAAGAAAATCCATTTCCAGCGGTCTGCGGGCGGATTTGTCCCCATGGTTGTGAAAGTGAATGCACCCGGGGAGATATTGATGAACCTGTTTCCATTGATGAAATCAAAAAATTCATTGCAGATAAGGAACTAGATGGCTCCATACGATATATCCCGCCTATGCGCTATCATCTTGGCAATAAAATTGCAGTGGTGGGCTCCGGACCTTCCGGCCTTTCCTGTGCATATTACCTGGCAATTGATGGTTATCAGGTCACGGTATTTGAAAAGGAAGGAAAGCTTGGCGGTATGCTCTCCCTGGGTATTCCGGCCTTCCGTTTGGAAAAAGACGTTCTTCATGCGGAAATCGATGTTCTTAAAGAGATGGGCGTTTCCTTTCAAACAGGAATTGAAGTGGGTAAGGATGTTACGCTTCAAGAGCTGAGGAAAGAAGGGTATGAAGCCTTTTATCTGGCAATCGGTGCACAGGGAGGCAGAAGTCTTTCCATCGAAGGGGAGGAGGCTTTGGGTGTAATCTCCGGCGTTGATTTCCTTCGGGATGTAAACCTTGGAAGAAAGGCAGAACTATCTGGCCATGTAGTTGTAATTGGAGGCGGTAATGTAGCCATGGATGTTGCACGTACAGGGGTTAGGCAAGGAGCAGACTTTTTGGATCTTTATTGCCTGGAAAGTCCCGGTGAGATGCCGGCATTACCGGAGGAAATTGAAGAAGCCAAGGAAGATAACGTTATTTTTCATAATGGCTGGGGCCCTAAGCGCATTCTGACAGAAGATGGTAAGGTAAGCGGTATAGAATTTAAGCGCTGCCTCCGTGTGTTCGATGAAAACAAACATTTCAGTCCACAATACGATGAAGATGATACCCTGACCGTAAAAGCGGATGCTGTCCTGATCTCCATCGGTCAGTCCATTGCATGGGGCGGTCTTCTAATAGACAGTAAGGTGGGGTTTCATAAGGGCGGTACTGCAAAAGCAGACAATCTGACCTTACAGACGTTGGAACCGGATGTATTTGTCGGCGGTGATTGCTTTACCGGCCCTAAATATGCAATTCATGCCATAGCAGCAGGAAAAGAAGCTGCAATCTCCATTCACCGTTATGTACAGCCGGGACAGTCTCTGGTATTTGGCCGTGACCGCCGGGAATTTCATGCTTTTGATAAGAATAATGTTGCCATTGGCTTACAGGATTTTGATATGACGCCTCGTCAAAGAGCGGGCCATTCCTCTGAGAAAAAAGGGAGCTTTCAGGATGAACGTATGACCTTTACCGAGGAGCAGCTAAAAAGAGAGACGGAACGCTGCCTTGGCTGCGGTGCAGTTGAAATCGACCCTTATATGTGTCTGGGGTGTGGCATGTGTACCACGAAGTGTAAATTTGATGCCATTCATTTGGAACGAACCTATGACACGATTCCCAATACGTATGAAAAACTTCCGGTAAAGATTGCAGCCAATGCAATTGTACGTACCGGGAAGATTGCGAAAGCCACCCTCAAAGAAAGCGTTGGCAGTCGGGGATAGGAGAAAGGGAGAAGGAATCATGCATGAGCTTGGTGTATTAAATTCTATGGTTCATACCATTGAGCGCATTGTAAAGGAACAGAACGTAACAGAAGTTCACAAGCTTGTCATTGAAGTTGGTGAGCTTTCCGGTATCGTCCCCAGGTACTTGGAAAAAAGCTGGCCAGCAGCTTCTTATAAGACGTTTATGGAAAAAACTGAGCTGGAGCTCATCGTCATTCCCGGCATTGTGAAATGTAAAAACTGCAACAGGGTTTTTAATGCAGTATACAACGACTTAAACTGCCCTGATTGCAACGGAAGGGATATGGAAATTCTGGAGGGCGATGACATGGTGATAAAGGAAATTGTATGTAATTAATAGATTCTTTCACACAGCCACAGGTATGAATGCCTGTGGCTGTAAGAATGCTTCTTACGTTATTTGATTTCCTTCTATGATATTTATTATTTGCTTCATAGCAAGCCTGGCCTCTGGAATCGGGAGGACAGGGAAAACATGATTCATTTTGGGATATTCAAAGTAATTAATAGAAACATTCTGCTTTTTTGCCAGCATTTTAAATTTTCGGGCATCAGGCAGAAAGAATTCGTGGGTACCGATAAACAATGAGATTTTTCCAAGACCATTGATTGGGCCATTAATTGGGCTTAATAAGTAATCACTCGTGTCAGTATCTCCAGCATACGCCTTGCCGGCCATTCTTAAAAGTTTAAGATTCAGCATAGGTTCCATTTTTATCATAGGTGCAATTTGTGGATTACGTAAAGCAATGTCCAGCCAGGGGGACAGAAGTATGATGTTGCCTGGCTGCGAGATTCCTTCCTTTAATAGTAATTGACAAAAGGCCAGTGCAAAGCCTCCTCCGGCAGAGTCTCCCATAATCACAATGTTTTCTGGGGACGTCTTTGTTAATAAATCCTTATAAATGGGGAGAACCTTATCAAAGGACTCCTTATATTGATGATTCGGTGCTTTGGGATAGATGGGGACCGTAATAGTTCCATTTAGTTTTTGAGATAATTGGTATAAAAAGCGCCAATGCCACAGGAGCGGCTGCTCGATATATCCTCCGCCAGGCAGGAATAAAATTTGTCTCTTATCTGGATTTGAGGCCGACTTTAGCATATAAGTGTCCAATGAATAAGAACTAAGCTTCTTTATTCTGTATTTTTTCTGCGAATTAACAGGAAGGACATAGGGAGATGCGTTTTCTTTCCTTCTTTTCTCCATGTAAGTGGTGGGATCGGCCTGTCTCATAATTATTTTAATTAATCCTTCCACAACCATACTTTGTAAACTTCTCATTCCTCTTGACCTCCTTATTATGCATGATTTATTAGAGCTATAGTATCTCCTTCGGGGTATTTTATAATACCAAAATACTGTGACGAAATATATCTAAATCATAGTAACAATGATAAAATTTTGTTTTTGGATGAAAAATTCGAACAGATCAGGAATGACATTGATGGTTTATAGCATGATATAGATAGGATATAATAAGAGAAATGCAATAGAAAGTAAAATGGTAATCGTTGGTTAAATATATCATCGGTAAGAGTTGAAAAATAAAATAATACAATAAAAGAGGCGTACAAGATGGTAGAATTCATTACAAAGATTGATTGGACAGTTTTATATTGGATACGAGATACGTTTCACTGTCCTGCACTGGATTTTTTAATGCCTAAGATTACATGGCTAGGAAACAGTGGATTTATTTGGCTCCTGACAGCATTTGTATTATTGTGTACCATGCGATACAGAACCTATGGAATTACGCTTCTTGTTGGACTGATGGCAGGGCTTTTGATTGGAAATCTGCTTCTGAAAAATTTGATTGGCCGTTCAAGGCCCAACTGGATAGAAGATACGATTACACTTTTAATTACAAATCCAACCGACTATTCCTTTCCGTCAGGACATACCCTTTCCTCAGCCATTTCAGCCACCATTCTTACGATGAGCAATAGAAAGTTTGGTTATATAGCCATCCCGCTGGCCTGTTTGATTGCCTTTTCAAGGTTATATCTATTTGTTCACTTTCCCAGTGATGTTCTAGGGGCAGCTTTGATGGGTTCCCTGATTGGAGCACTGGTCTTTATTGGTATAAGACGTATGATGGATAAGAAATATAGTATGAAATCATAGTTATTTCAGAGAATCATCATATTTTCCCCATATAATTTTGCTACTATATCTGAGGAAAACAAACAATGTAACCAACCGTTTCATTGTTTTAGAAGCGCAAAGGGAAGTTTATATTTACAAAATGAGGAAGCTGATATGAAAAAGAACCGAACCATCCTGATTGTGGATGATGAAGAAAAAATAGTGGAAGTTTTACAGGCATACTTAGAGAAAGCGGGATATGATATTCTTTGTGCTTATGACGGAGCCAATGCCATGGAACTGTTTCGGAATCATGACGTTTCTCTGGTTATCTTAGACCTGATGCTGCCGGATATTATGGGGGAACAGATTTGTCAGATGATTCGCATGAATTCCCGGGTACCCATCATTATGGTGTCCGCAAAGACGGAAGAGCAGGATCTCATTAAGGGACTGAACGTGGGAGCGGACGATTATATCTTTAAACCATTCAGCCCAAGAACGGTAGTCGCAAAGATTGAAGCGGTCTTAAGAAGAGTGGAAAGTGACCAGCTTACAGGCGTTCCTCTTTTCTTTCGTCAGGGAGAATTGGTCATTGATTTTGAGAACCGGAATGTGAAAATCAGGGGAAGAGAAGCCGGGCTTACCCCTACGGAGTATAAGATTTTCATTACCCTTGCCAAAGCCCCAAACAGGACATTTACCAGAGAGCAGTTAATTACCTTTGCTCTCGATGATAATTTTGATGGTTATGACAGAAGCATTGATACTTATATTAAAAGCATCCGAACAAAGATCGAAGACAACAGGAAAAAACCAGTTTATATTATCACAGTCCATGGGATGGGATATAAATTTGCCGGAGCAGAGCTATGAAATTAACCTTAAAAAACACTTTAATTGTATCCTATTCAGCCATTGCACTGCTCATAATTTTTGCCCTCAGCATCCTATTCAATTTAACGGCAGATGATATTTTTGAACAGTATGCGAGAAAACAGCAAAGAAATCAGATGGAACAGATCAAGACTCAAATTGATCAGTTATATAATTCAAAGACAGAAATGTATGAGAAAGAAGGAATTGAAATCATTGGCTATGCTGCCTTGCAAAATGGCATGATCATTCATGTCCAGTCAACCAACAAGCAAATTGACTGGGATGCGAAAAGCCACCGGGCGGAAGAGTGTAACATAGTACTGAGACATGCGGAAAATACCATGCAACGGAAATATCCCAATTTTAATGGCAGCTATTTAGAAGAAACCTTTACACTGAAACAGAAAGACAAAGTCACAGGAACGCTGAAAATAGGCTATTATGGACCGTATTCACTAAACGATCAGGAGCTGAGTCTGATGAAAGATTTAAACAGCTCTCTTTTGTTTATCGGGGGTGCGGCTATTTTTCTTGTAATCGTACTGGGCTTTTTAATCGCGTGGATCGTAACAAAACCCATTACAAGTGTCATTTGCCTGGCTCAGAAAATTGCCGGAGGAGAATACGGTGCACAGACAAAAACTCGTTCTCCTGTCGTGGAAACAAATAAATTAATAGATTCCATTAATGAAATGTCCAAGGCTCTTGAAATGGAGGAAAAACAAAAACGGCAGATCACTACCGATGTGGCCCATGAGCTTCGTACTCCTTTAACCAATCTTCAAAGCCATATGGAGGCAATGATAGATGGTGTATGGGAAGCAACGGAGAGCCGTCTGGAGAGCTGCCATGGAGAAATCCTGCGACTGGTAAAGATTGTGGACCAATTAAAGGAACTGTATGATCTGGAGAATCGAAATCAGATCCTGGATCAGACCATGTTTGAATTTGAAGAAATGAATCAGGCTGTATTCCGGGATTTTGAGTTAAAGGCAAAAGAAAAGGAAATTAATCTGCTTCAGATCGTACCAGAAAAATCACCTGTGTACGCCGATTATAACCGATTCAAGCAGTGCATGGTAAATCTGATTTCCAATGCATTGGCCTACACCCCCAGAGGCGGGACGATCACGGTGGAATACAAAAATAATGGGAAGCAGATACGGGTACTGGTATATGATACTGGAATTGGTTTTCCAAATACGGATTTGCCCTATTTGTTCGACCGGTTTTACCGGGTGGATAAATCAAGAAGCAAGAAGACCGGAGGGATGGGAATTGGTCTATCAATTACAAAGGCTATTGTAGAAAAACATGGAGGGAAGATAACAGCAGAAAACGGCCCGGACAAAGGAGCTGTCTTTACAATCATCCTGCCACTGAAATAAAAGCACCAATCAAACAGCATCGTCAGCATCCTTGACGATGCTGTTTTTATCCCCATAAAATCCCCATATTTATGTGTTAGATTAATGAAGTGTCTGATATCGCCAATGCCAAAAAAAGGGAGAGTGTTCAATATGCGCCATAAAGGCGATAGAGAAAGAAATCATATAAGAAAACAGGATAAAATGGGAAAACGAAAGTTTTGGGCCGGAAGAAGATTTGCCAAACAGGCTGTGATATTTGTGGTAATATTCATAGGGTTAGCCATTTTTGTAAGGGCTTCTGTCTCAAAGAATAAACGAAAGACAGATATTTTAGTGACCAATACCATAGAGCAAAGCATAGAGACTATGATGGAAACCGATACAGAGACGGAATCGCTAAACGAAATAAAGGTGGATGGGGTTTCTATTACGGGGCTGAATAAAAAAGAAGCAAGAGAAACGTTGTTGGAATACTATTCGTGGAACATAAGACTTAAATATAAAGAACAGTCTTTGGAGTTAAAGAATCCATTTCCTGGAATGATTGATGAACTTCTGGAGGAGATTTACTCAAAGAATGAAGACGGAGAGTATACCCTCGATTTGGCCGATGCAAAAGAACGCGTAAGAAGTCAGGTAAAAGATGCAGCAGCTAAGTGGAATAAAAACCCTGTCAATGCACAGCTTACCGGGCGTGATAAGGATAATAACAAATGGATTTATTCAGACGGAGAAAATGGAATCAAGATTGATGAAGACAAGACAGCAGATAAAATCATGAGTCGTGTAAACCAAAAGAAATTCAATGAAGAAGTGGAAGCCGAAGCGGTAAAACAGCCACCAGACCTAACGGCTTCTCAGGTGAAAGAAAAGTATCAGGTGATTGGAACATTTGAAACCGTTGCTACCAACAATGAAAACAGAAACAATAATATAAAACTAGCTGTCAATGCACTGGATGGCCTTGTCATATACCCTGGTGAAGCCTTCTCCTTTAATGAGACCACAGGAAACCGAACGGTTGAACGGGGGTATAAGCCAGCCGGGGCCTATCGAAACGGAGAATTTGTTGAGGAGCCAGGCGGAGGGGTATGTCAGGTCTCCTCCACCTTATATAATGCCATTATACTGGCTGGAATTAAAACAACCGAACGCCATCCTCACAGCTTCGAGCCATCTTATGTTATACCAGGAGAAGATGCCATGGTAAGCTATGACGGTTATAGTGGTCCTGATCTTCGTTTTGTCAACAACAGCAAAACTTCCATGGCTATACGGGCAGTTTTTAAAGATAAGAAAATAACGATTTCAATCGTTGCAATCCCCATTCTGGAACAGGGAATAACAATCTCCATGCGTTCGGAGAAAGTAAAAGAATACGACCCCCCTGAATCCAAATACGAGGAAGATCAAACCCTGAAGCTGGACCAGGAGGTAGTGGTTACTCCAGGGGTCAAAGGGTCGACCTGGAAGACTTATTTAATAACCTCAAAAGATGGGGCCGTTTTAACGGAAGTATATTTTCACTCCAGTACATATAAAGGGAAACCAGGTGTGGTAAAAAGGAATACCTCTGGTGTTGTAAAACCCTTGGAAACGAAAAAGGCCGAAAAGGAAACGACTGAGACAAAGCAAGAAGTTGAAACTACGACTAATCCTCCTTTCATAGAGCAGGAAACCGCACCCGATATGGAGAAGGGTGGGACAGAGACCACAGAGGGCAGTGTAACATCAGCAGGCCCCGGAGTATAAACAGACAAGGGAAAGGATCCAAAATACTAGAATGTTAAACTTAATCAAAAAACATAAAAGAGCGGCTGCCGCTACGGCTGTCATTGCAGTGCTGGCAGGAATATTTGCAATTTCTGTACATAATCAGAAGAAGGGCCTCGGTCCAAAACAGGAAAAAGAGGTGTTATCTCTGCAAAAAGGGGAACCAGATATTAATCTTAAGACAGAAAATGAAGCATCTCCGTCAGAAGCAGAACGTGAGGAAAATACGGATACGCCGCCTCCCGAATACTTAAAAGAAGGCGTGGAGCATCCATTTGTTGCAACCTTACAGGACCGTCTGATGGAACTGGGATTTATGGAAAATGATGAACCGACTTCATTCTATGGCCCGGTAACCGCAAGTGCTGTAAAGATATATCAAAGGCAAAACAATCTTGTTCAGGATGGAGTGGTGGGACCAGAGACTTTGGCAATCCTTCTTTCTGATGAGGCAAAATATTATGCGGTCTCTCTTGGTATATCAGGTGATGACGTTAAAAGAATCCAAAACAGACTTTATGAGTTGGGTTATCTTATGAAGAAAGAAAATGTGAGCGGTGAGTTTGATGAGGTCACAGAAAAAGCAGTCATTAAATTGCAGGAACTAAATCAGTTATCGGTAGACGGTAAAGTGGGCAGACAGACAATAAACCTGCTTTACAGTGAAGAGATTAAGCCCGATTATTTGGCATATGGAGAGAATAACGACGTGGTTCTTTCTGCCCAAAAGCAATTAAAGGGATTAGGGTATTTGACTACAGTGCCAGATGGTAATTACGGCACAGATACCGTGATGGCCGTAAAGCAGTTTCAGGCAAGAAACGATTTGGTAGTAGACGGTTACCTGGGACCCTCCACAAGAATTGCCCTGGAAGGGGGAGAGGCAAGACCTAACGGCCTGGTGCTTGGAGAACAGGGAGAAAGTGTAAAAAGAGTTCAGGAGCTTTTAAATAAATATGGATATTTGTCCTCTTCCAATGCCACTGGATATTTTGGAGAAATCACCGAGCAGGCAGTAAAAACCTTTCAGTCCGATAATGGTCTGCCCCCAGATGGATCCGTAGGTGTGCAGACACTTTCCTATCTCTCTGGAGATAAGAGCGTGAAAGGCAAAACCGGGGGATCCGCTGGCAGCAAAAAGCCTGACACAGACAAAAGCGGTGGCGGAACGGCAAATGGAAATGTGAAAGCACTTATTAATATCGCATCT
This sequence comes from Lacrimispora xylanolytica, assembly GCF_026723765.1. Lineage (NCBI taxonomy): Bacteria > Bacillati > Bacillota > Clostridia > Lachnospirales > Lachnospiraceae > Lacrimispora > Lacrimispora xylanolytica. The sequence continues at coordinate 2,897,754 of NZ_CP113524.1, read as the reverse complement.
TCTAAAGTGGGCTCGAAGTATGTATGGGGATCCAAAGGGCCTGGTTCCTTTGACTGTTCCGGTTTTGTGTATTGGTGTTTAAACCAAATCGGAGTAAGACAGAGCTATCTTACTTCAAGCGGCTGGAGAAATATGGGGAAATATAAACGCATCTCAAATTATGAAGATATAAGACCTGGAGATATTATTGTAGAAAAGGGACATATGGGAATTGCAGCAGATGGAGGCATGGTAATTGATGCTTCTTCCGGCAATGGAAAGGTAGTCCATCGGAAGCGTTCTGCCTGGTGGAAAAGCAATTTTATCGTAGCCTGGAGAATCTTTGAATAGATGTTTTGGGTTGTCACTTTGTTAAAAATCTGATAATATAGTCGTCATCTATATTTATTCCAAAGGAGGATTCACTATGAATATGAGATTTCCAGATGGTTTTCTATGGGGAGGAGCAGTGGCTGCGAACCAGTGTGAAGGAGCATATAACGAAGACGGAAAAGGGTTAAGTACCCAGGATGTAGCCCCTCACGGTATCAAAGGGCCGATAACAAAGGAACCCACATCCGACAATATGAAGCTCATTGGTATTGATTTTTATCATCGGTATAAGGACGACATTAAGCTTTTTGCAGAGATGGGCTTTAAAGTATTTAGAACCTCCATTGCCTGGAGCCGGATCTTTCCTGGTGGAGATGAGAAAGAACCTAATGAAAAGGGACTCCAGTTTTACGATGATCTGTTTGATGAACTGTTAAAATATGGAATCGAGCCTCTGGTAACCATCTCTCATTATGAGACTCCGTTGCACTTATCTGTCAAGTACGATGGCTGGGTTAACCGGGACATGATAAGCTTTTATGAGCGATACGTCAGAACCATATTTAACCGCTACGGCAGCAAGGTAAAATACTGGCTCACATTTAATGAGATTAACTCCGTGCTCCATGAACCGTTTATGAGCGGCGGAATCTATACGGATAAGAGCCAGCTAAAAAAACAGGATTTATACCAGGCCATTCATCATGAACTGGTAGCCAGTGCCCTGGCAACGAAAATAGGTCATGAAATGATGCCTGATAGCAAAATTGGGTGTATGATTTTAAGCATGCCAATGTATGCCCTGACCTCAGACCCGGATGATGTTATAGCAGCCATGAAAGCCGATCACATGAATACATTTTTCGGAGATGTGCATGTGAGAGGCGAGTACCCTGGTTATATGAAACGATATTTTAAAGAAAATGATATACAGATTCAGATGGCAGATGGAGATGAAGCGCTGTTAAAGAATCACACCGTTGATTTTGTATCATTCAGCTATTATATGAGCGCATGCGAAGCCGCAGACCGCTTAAAGGCACAGGCTGGGGAAGGAAATCTCATGGGCGGAGTGACAAATCCTTATTTAAAACAAAGTGAATGGGGCTGGGCCATCGATCCTCAGGGAATCCGCTATGTGTTAAATCAGTTTTATGACCGCTGGCAGAAGCCATTGTTTATCGTGGAGAATGGATTGGGAGCCGTGGATGAATTAATCACAGAGCCAGATGGAACAAAAACGGTCCTTGATGATTACCGGATCAATTATTTAAGAGATCATCTCATTCAGGTGAGAGAAGCCATAGAAGATGGAGTTCCAGTCATGGGCTATACCAGCTGGGGCTGCATTGACTTAGTCAGCGCTTCCACTGCACAGCTAAAGAAACGCTACGGCTTTATCTACGTTGACCGTAATGATGACGGAACTGGTACTTTAAACCGATATAAGAAAAAATCCTTTGAATGGTATAAAAATGTCATAGGGACCAATGGAGAAAATCTGTAAAAGTGTACAAAATGTACTGAAGATTATTAGTTAAAATAACGATTGTTTTAAAAACACTCCTGTGATAAGATGTAATCAGTTTACAGGAGTGTTACTATTAAATTAGGCAAGTCTGCATCTGTTTTTTTGGTGCATACTTGTTTTTTTGTTTTTTAAATATATCTGTAACGTTATGATTCATTTAAACAGTGAAATTGAGGATACTTTTATGAAAATGATTATTAAGCAGATATTAAATACAAATGCTGTGATATCCAACGATGAAAATGGACAGGATGTCCTGCTTTTAGGTAGCGGACTTGGATTTAAGAGCCGAAACGGAGACGCCATCGACCAGGAGCGGGTGGAAAAACAGTTTATCCTAAAAGATAAAAATCATAAAAGTCAGTTCCGCGAAATTTTAGATACCGTGCCCCAGGAATATATAATGGTGGCAGAGGATGTGATAGATTACGCAGTCCAGGTCTATGATATGACCCTGAATGAAACCATTCATATTTCCCTGGTCGATCATATTTACCATGCGGTAGAGAATTTTAAGCAGGGGCTTGTTGTACCGAATTCCATTCTTCATGATATCATACGATTCTATCCAGATGAATACAAGGTCGGACAGAAGATGCTTGATTTGATCGAGGCGAAATTTGGTTACCGGTTATCCAATGATGAAGCAGGCTTTGTGGCTATGCATTTTGTGACGGCACGTCATAATCAAATAAGCGGAAATGCAAAAAAGATGATTGTAATGGTAAGTGAATTAAATGACCTTATTATGTCAGAGCTTAAGTTTCAGGTAAAAGAAGATTCGCTGCCCTATTACCGATATATGACCCATTTGAAATTTTTTGCACAGCGGGTCATGACAAAGTATTATTATAAAGAGCATGGCGGAGCACGTATGCTCGAGGAGCTTCTTAGAAACTACCCCGATGAATACCGCTGCAGTCAGAAGGTATGTAATTATATTGAAGAAAAGTATCATTACAAAGCAGGCCACGATGAATTGATTTATCTGGCAGTTCATTTATCACAATTGAAAAACAGTTAGTTTGGCAGTGTTATGATTAAGTTCAGCAAAGCCTGGTTATTCTTCTTACTAATAGGGGATGACCAGGCTTTTTTGATAGAAAATTATAGGAGGAAATTAGTATGGCAGATTATTCAAAATTAGCCAAAGATATTGTGGAGCATGTTGGTGGGGAAGAAAATGTAAATTCCCTCACCCACTGTATTACTCGGCTTCGTTTTAAATTAAAGGACGAAAGCAAGGCAGATACAGAAACATTAAAAAATATGCAGGGCGTTATTAAGGTAATGCAGGCAGCCGGTCAGTACCAGGTCGTAATCGGAAGTGACGTGGAAGATGTATATGACCAGATTCTACTTCAGACTTCCATTGGAGACAAGAATAGTAGTGAATCCGTAGAAGCAGCTCACTCAACTTCTGGCGATAAAAAAGGCAGTGTTGTAGAAAAAATAACAGATTTAATCTCTGGTATTTTCATGCCGTTTATGGGAGCGTTCACCGGAGCAGGGCTTTTAAAAGGTTTTCTCGTACTTTTCACCACCCTGTCTCTTCTTGATAAAACTTCCACTACTTATACCATACTTTATGCAGCATCCGATGGTATCTTTTATTTCCTGCCGGTATTCCTTGCATACTGTGCAGCTCAAAAGTTTGGCGCCAAGCCGTTTATCTCTATGGCAATTGCCTGCGCCATGTGTTATCCTAGTATGACCGGACTCTTTAATGATAAGGAAGCAGTTGTTACATTTTTCTCTATTCCTGTAAAACTGATCAGCTATCCTAGCTCTGTACTTCCGATTCTTATTACGGTTTATGCCCAGTCAAAGCTGGAAAAAGGTTTAATGAAAGTAATTCCTAAGATTATTCAGAGTATAATTATTCCGTTGGTGGATTTTGTAATTGTTTTCCCGTTGGCTCTCATTGCCATTGGACCAGTAACTGATGTAGTGAGCCGTGGTTTAGCCGGAGGAATCCAGGCAGTGTTTTCCTTCTCCCCAGCCATTGCAGGATTAGTCCTGGGAACCTTATGGCCGCTGTTTATTGTATTTGGCTTACATTGGGGCTTTTTACCGATTATCATGAACAATTACTCTGTTTTAGGTTATGATTATATTATGCCGCCGACCTTCGGTGCTAACTTTGGTATCGCAGCAGCATGTTTGGCCGTATTCTTGAAAACAAGGGATAAAGATCTTAAATTAGTATCAGGTTCCGCATCCATCTCAGCTCTTATTGGCGGTGTTACTGAGCCAGGTATCTATGGTGTTTTAATGAAAAATAAGAGAATATTTATCTGCATGTGTGTGGTTAACGGACTCAGTGGTATTATCGCTGCTGTGACCGGAAGCATCCGTACCGCTCAGGTCCCCATCAATGTTTTGACAATGCCAGCTCTTTATGCTATGTCAGGACCGGCGATTATTATATCAATGGTAGTATCCTTTGTAGGAGTATTCCTGGTGACATACCTCTTTGCCTATAAGAATGAGGAACAAACAAAATAAGAATAGGAGATTAACAATGCTGAATTTTTCAGAATTATATCCAATCAGTAACCAGGCCAGAATGGCCCACTCCTTGGATGGTATGTGGAAGTTTAGTTTTGATCCTGAGGAAAAAGGATTATTAGAGGGCTGGCAGCATAAGCTGCCAGACTCCATCTCCATGCCGGTTCCTGCCAGCTTTTCTGATTTTTTTACAACAAAAGAAGAGCGGGATTACTGCGGGGATTTCTGGTATGAGACAGAAGTGTTCGTACCAGTAGAATGGGAGAAACAGGAGCTGGAAATCCGCTTTGGAAGCATTACCCATCGCGCATCTGTATACTGCAACGGCAATCTGGTAAGCGAACATGAAGGTGGTTTCCTTCCAGTGGTCGCCAAGGTAACAGACCATGTGAAATTTGGCGAAATGAATACATTTGTGGTGAAGGCTAACAACGAATTAAGTGAAGAGACCCTTCCATGCGGAACCACCACAGTGCTGAGCGATGGAAGAAAACTGGCTAAGCCCTATTTCGACTTTTTCAATTATTCCGGAATTCAAAGAAGCGTATGGCTTGTTTCAAAGCCAAAGGAATCTATCGAAGACTTTAACGTGGATTATGAATTAAACGGAGAAGATGCCGTTGTCCGCTACGAGATTATGACCAATGGAACCCATGAGGTTTCCTTTGAATTGTTGGATCAGGAAAAACAGCCGGTGGCTAAAAGCACAGGAAAACAGGGAAGCGTCCTTGTCCCAGGTGCACATCTTTGGAACGTAGGGAATGCCTATCTTTATCAGGCAGTTATGCGTATCTGGGATGGGGAAACCTTAATCGATGAGTATTCTTCAAAGATCGGCATCCGGACGGTGAACATCGAAGGAAAAGAAATTAAGATTAACGGCAAGGCTGTTTATCTAAAAGGCTTTGGAAAGCATGAAGATTTTGAAGTCATTGGCCGCGGTTTTAACTGGGGTGTTTTAAAACGAGACTTTGAATGTATGAAATGGATGGGTGCCAATTGTTTTCGTACCAGCCATTATCCATATGCGGAAGAGTGGTATCAGTTTGCAGACGAGGAAGGCTTTTTAATTATTGATGAGGTTCCTGCAGTGGGAATGATGAGATCCACCAGAAACTTTGCTGCGGCTGGAACTGGTAAGTATACCGGATTTTTTGAAACTCCTACCGTACCCAATCTGCAGAAGGCACATCTTCAGGCCGTAGAGGAAATGATTGTAAGAGACAAAAACCATCCTTCTGTCATCGCATGGAGTTTGTTTAATGAGCCAGAAACCACCAGTGAGCAGTCTAAGGAATATTTCACCCCAATTTTTGATGCTGCAAGAGCGTTGGACCCCCAGAATCGTCCTATGACTGGTGCCTTTGAAAAGAACAGCCAGCCGGAACTCTGTAAGTGTTATCAGCTTTGTGATTTTATCTGTTTGAACCGGTATTACGGTTGGTATATCAAAGGAGGACCAGAACTTGTAGATGCAAGGGAAGCGTTCTTAATTGAAATGAATAAGTGGAAAGATAAAAATCTGAATATACCGTTTGTATTCACTGAATTCGGTACCGATACCATGGCAACGGAACATAAACTTCCAAGTATTATGTGGAGCCAGGAGTACCAGAATGAATATCTGGATATGAATTTTGATATATTTGATCAATTTGATTTTGTACAGGGCGAACTGGTGTGGAATTTTGCTGATTTCCAGACCACAGAAGGAATCATGCGAGTCAATGGAAACAAAAAAGGCATTTTTACTCGGGCAAGACAACCAAAGAGTGCTGCATTTGTATTAAAGAACCGGTGGGAATCAATGAAATAAGCATATAAAGGGATGATTATAATGGGATTTTTAAATAATCTATTTGGTAACAAAGAAAAAAATGTATCAGAAACTCCGGCTGCAAAAAGTATCATCTGCGAGCCAAACACCATCTACAGCCCCTTAAAAGGAACCGTAATTCCTTTGGCTGAGGTCAGTGATCCTGTGTTTGCAGAAGAAGTGATGGGGCCTGGCGTTGGCATTGAACCAGAGGAAGGGAAGCTTTATGCTCCCGTAGAAGGAGAGATTATAACTGTCTTTCCTACGGGACATGCCATCGGCATGAAAACGGCAGATGGAATGGAGGTATTACTTCATATCGGCATTGATACGGTACAATTAGAGGGAGATGGTTTTCAGGCATTTGTGAAGCAGGGAGATCATGTAAAGGCAGGGGAGCTGCTGGTGGAGTTTGATTGTGCTAAAATAAAAGATAAAGGCTATCAGACAACAACTATGGTTCTGGTGCCCAATGCCGCTTTACTTGGTAATATGAGCAAACCTCATACAGGTAAGGTAGAAGTACTGGAGCAGATATTTAATTTTCAGTAACTGCTTTTGAGGGGAGCCAAAAGGTTCTGCTGTTATTTAGGAATAACGAATCAGCCATTATGGAAAGTAAGGCTGGTTCGTTATTTTTTATGTATTGATTAAATATATCAGAATCGAATTGCTAATATCTGACATACTAACCTTGAATCTTTATGAATGGAGGCTATTATGACAGAAGCAATTTTAGAAAAGACAAAGGGGCGCGTAAGCTACCACGATTCCGTAGAAGAGATGCTCATTCGGATAAGAGATGATGGATTATCCAGTGTATTTTCCAGATTTGATGAACAGGAAAAAATCCGATGCAAATTTTGCTTACAGGGTTTAAGCTGCCAGTTGTGTACCAACGGGCCATGCAGAATCAATGAGCAGAAGGGCCCGGAAAAAGGTGCCTGCGGAATCGGCCCGGATGCCATGGCAATGAGGAATCTTCTCATGAGAAATATCATGGGAGCGGCTACCTATGCACACCACGCCTATGAAGCATTCCGAACCTTAAAAGAGACCGGAAAGGGCAATACCACGTTTCAGATTACAGATGTGGATAAGCTAAAATGGATGTGCGAAAAAACAGGAATTGATACAAACCAGAACGTAAATCAGATGGCAACCTGCCTTGCAGAACTCTTAGACCGGGAGATGAAGTTAAACCCTGACCATGAAAGCGTTATGGTGGAAGCCTTTGCACCAAAAAAGAGGAAGAAGATATGGAGAGACTTAAACATCTATCCATCTGGAATTGAGCACGAGGTGCAAAACAGCATTGCAAGCTGCCTGACCAATGTTGACGGAGATTATGTATCTTTGGCAAAAAAGGCACTGCGCCTGGGATTATCCACGATATATACGGCCCAGATCGGTCTTGAGATGACCCAGGATATCCTGTTTGGAACGCCAAAGCCTCATGAGGTGGATGTTGACCTTGGTATTATGGACCCGGACTATGTAAATATTGCATTTAACGGACATCAGCCTTGGATCGGAGCAGCAGCGTTACAATTAGCCAAGACAGAAGAATTTCAAGAGCTGGCAAGACAGTCAGGAGCCAAAGGAATTCATATCGTAGGTTCTATTGAGACCGGGCAGGAATTGCTTCAGAGATTTGAGGTTGACGACGTATTTATCGGTCTTATGGGAAACTGGTTAGCCATAGAGCCATTTTTAGCCACTGGTACGGTAGATGCATTTGTCATGGAAGAGAACTGTTCTCCTCCAGCCATTGACCAGTATGCAGAAAAGTATCAGGTAGCCCTGGTAAGCGTAAGCACTATTATTGGAGTTCCTGGAACGGAACATGAGATGCCATATTATCCTCAGAAGGCAGCGGAGATGGCGGAAAAATGCATTCACGTAGCAATTGAGAACTTTAAAAAACGCCATAATAAAATCAAACCAATGGTTCCCCACCATAAGCAGAAAGCCATTGCAGGTTTTTCAACCGAAGCAGTGTTAAATGCAGTGGGGAATGATTTAAATGCCTTAGTAGATGTCATAGCAAAAGGACAGATCAAAGGAATTGTTGCCCTGGCTAACTGCTCCACGCTGAGAAACGGTCCTCAGGACTGGAATACAGTTAATTTAACAAAGGAGCTGATTAAAAAGGATATACTGGTCGTTGCAGGCGGCTGCGGAAACCACGGTCTTGAGGTGGCAGGAATGTGTAACTTAGACGCCATCAACCAGGCAGGAGAAGGGCTTAAGGGAGTATGCAGTGCCCTTAAAATTCCACCGGTCTTAAGCTTTGGAACCTGTACGGATACCGGAAGAGTTTCCATGCTTGTAACAGCTTTGGCTGACCATCTGGATGTGGATATATCAGACCTTCCTATAGCTGTGACAGCACCGGAGTGGATGGAACAGAAGGCAACTATCGATGGCGTATTTGCTGTAGCTTACGGCGCATATACTCATCTTTCTCCTACACCTTTTATCACTGGCGCACCAAAGCTTGTGAAGCTTCTTACAGAAGATGTGGAGAGCCTGACAGGCGGTAAAATCGCATTGGGAGATGACCCGGAGCAGGTGGCTAATGATATCGAAAGCCATATTATGAAGAAGAGACAGAAGATGGGATTATAAAATAAATCAAATAACCGCTTACTACCCTTTATTTTCTTTAAAACATCGTGTAGATAAGCGGTTATTTTCTATGCCACGTCTTTCATTTGAGAGAATAAAGCGCTTTATTTCCAGTTTTTGGAGCTGTTGTGCCTATGTCTTGCCTAATCATGGGTTTTAGGCTATACTGATTCTGATATAACATTATTAAAGGAAGAAAAGGAAATGAGAGTCTTATGGCCATAGAGGTAAAAAATAAAACAGCCATTCCCCGCTATCAGCAGATTGCCGTTGAAGTTGCTGCACGAATTGCCAACGGGGAATATCCGGAGGGAGAGAAAATCTATGCCCGATCCTCCCTTGCCAGCCAGTACAGTGTGTCTCCGGAGACCGCACGTCGGGCGATATGCATCTTAAGCGATCTTGGAATCGTTACCTCTGAAAAGGGAAATGGTATTATTATCAGGTCCCAGAAAAAGGCTGCACAATACATTCAGCAAAACGGCAAGAGGCAGACCATTGATACCATCAAAGAAAATCTTTTAAAAAGTGTGAGCCGTCAGAAACAGGAAATGGAGATTTTAAATGATTGTCTGAAGGACTTAATTGAGGCATCTGTACATTTCCGTTCCATGAATCCGTTTATGCCATTTGAAATAAAAATCACAAAGGACTGTGCTTATTTGAATCAAACGGTCACGGAAATACAATTCTGGCAGCGCACAGGTGCTACGGTCATAGGTGTCAGCAGAAACGATACCATTATGAAATCGCCAGGACCATACGTTGCGTTATCGGAGAACGATACCATATATTTTGTTACTCAGGATGATACGTCAGACAGGGTAAAAGAATTTTTATATCCACCCCAATAACCCTTATTTTATCAGGCTTGGAGCCGAAATGCTCCAGGCTTTTTTCGTGCTCCGATTTGACAAAGTAACAACTTTACAATATAATTAAGTTGTTACTTTGTTCAGAAGGAGGCAAAATTATGATACAATTTGAACGAATTTCAAAGCGATATAAGACAAAACAAGTTCTTAATGAAGTTACATTTACGATTAAAAGTGGCAGCCTGGTGGCTGTGATTGGAGAGAGTGGCTGCGGTAAGACAACACTTCTAAAAATGATCAATCGTCTGATTAAGCCCACATCGGGCACGATTTCTATTGATGGTAAAAGTATAAACAGTATGGATGAGGTGGCTTTAAGAAGGAGTATCGGCTACGTCATACAGCAGACCGGACTGTTTCCTCATATGACAGTAAAGGAAAACATCGAGCTGATTCCAAAGCTGGAAAAAAGAGCTGCAGCAGACATTGAAAAAAATACGGAACAGCTGATGCAGATGGTGGGCCTTGACTGTAATGAGTTCTTACACCGTTATCCAACAGAGCTCAGTGGAGGGCAGCAGCAGAGAGTGGGGGTTGCCAGAGCCTTTGCCATTGACCCCAATATTATTCTCATGGATGAACCTTTTTCAGCGCTTGACCCCATGACAAGGTCTGACCTTCAAGATGAGCTGGTGCAGCTCCAGGCAAAGCTTAAAAAGACCATTGTTTTTGTAACGCATGACATGGATGAAGCCATTAAAATCGCGGATATGATCTGCATTATGAAGGACGGTGATGTTCTTCAATACGACACGCCGGAAAACATTTTAAACAACCCCAAGGATGAATTCGTATCAAACTTCGTAGGGAAGAACAGAATCTGGTCTTCGCCGGAGTATATAAAGGTATCCGATATTATGATTGAGAATCCGGTCATTGCATATAAAGATCTGACTGTTTTAAAGTGCATTGAAAAAATGCGCCAGAATAAAGTAGACAGTCTTTTAATCGTGGATCGTGCCACAAGACATCTGGAAGGAATCGTAAAGGCTAAAAGGCTGAGGGGAGTGGAAGACAGGACCCGTCTGGCTGAGGAATATATGTATGAAGATTATCCGTCTCTGTTACCAGAGCAGTGTATTTTGGATGCACTGAAGATAGTAACGGAAAACCAGGTATCCACAGTTCCCGTGGTGGATGAGGAAAAGCGCTTAAAGGGTCTCATCACACGAAGCAGCCTGGTCACCACGTTAAGCCAGCAGTATTTTGACTATGAAGGAGGAGAGGCATAATGAGTTTTATACAATTTTTAGGAAGTGAATATCCTCAAATCATTTCATTATTAATCGAACATTTAAAGCTGACTGCTATTTCTGTTGGTCTGGCTATCTTGATTGGCGTACCTCTTGGCATCTTCATCTCTTATGCATCGAAAGCCGGTAAACCGGTTTTATCCATTGCCAATATCATTCAGGCGATTCCCAGTATGGCCCTTTTGGGCTTCATGATTCCTCTCTTTGGAATCGGAACGGTTCCGGCTGTGTCAGCAGTAGTTCTTTATTCCCTGCTCCCCATTATTAAAAATACTTATACGGGAATTGAGAGCATCAATCCCCAGACACTGGAAGCTGCCAAGGGAATTGGTCTGACACCTCTTCAGGTGCTGACAAAAGTGCAGATCCCAATGGCCCTTCCGGTCATCATGGCAGGGGTGCGTATTGCATCCGTAACCGCAGTAGGGCTTATGACCATGGCAGCATTTATCGGAGCCGGAGGCCTTGGTTATCTTGTTTTCTCCGGAATAAGGACAGTGAACAACAACCAGATTCTAGCTGGAGCCATACCAGCCTGTCTGCTTGCACTGATGGTTGATTTTTTAATTGGTCTGGTAGAAAAGTTAGTAACGCCTATAAGTCTCCAAAAGGGAGATACAGTGTCTAAGAAGAAAAAGAGAACCGTTCAGAAAGCTGGAATTAGTGTGGCTGCACTGATGCTTACAGGAATCTTTGTATTTACCTCTCTGGGAGGAAGTATGCAAGGCTCCCGGACTATTTCCATAGGCTCTAAGGATTTTACGGAGCAGGAGATTGTAGGAAATATGATGGCGGATCTTATCGAGGACCGTACCGATATTTCAGTTAACAGAAGGCTGAACCTTGGAGGAACTCAGGTATGCTTTGGAGCATTGAAAAATGGTGACATTGACCTCTATGTGGAATATAGTGGAACGGCTTATACCGATACGCTTAAGCACCCGCCCATCAGCGACATGGATAAGGTCTATGAGACGGTAAAAGATGAATTAAAAGATATCTACAATATTGATGTATTAAAGCAAATGAATTTTAATAACACGTATGTACTTGCCGTAACTCAGGAGACAGCAGACAAGTACGGCTTTGAGACCATCAGTGATTTTGCAAAGAAGGCAGGTAGTATGACCTCAGGGCTGACCTTTGAATTTACCAACCGGGAAGATGGTCTTTCCGGGATTCAAAAGACGTATGGCTTTCAGATTGGCCAAAACATTACCTTAGACAATGCTCCCCGTTATTCAGCCCTGCAAAAAGGTGACGTAGATGTGATTGATGCCTATGCAACAGATGGCCTCTTAAAGAAATTTAATTTAAGATCTCTGAAAGATGATCAAAAATTCTTTCCTCCTTATTATGCAATGCCGATTATCCGTGGAGAGGCACTGGAACAGTATCCGGAAATTCCCGCCATTTTGGAAGAATTAAATCCACTGTTAACAGACGAGGTTATGGGCGAGCTGAACTATAAGGTGGATGAATTACAGCAGTCTCCGGAAGAGGTTGCCCACGAATTTTTAAAGGAACATGGACTGATATCATGATAAGCGGAGTAATATTGTTTACCTCTTTATCCCTTATCTTTTCCACGAAAGGTCTCCAGCGTCTGGTCGCTGGCGAACATGAATTATCTTTAAAGGAACAAACCATTGGTTTTTTGTTTGGTCATTACATGGGAGGGATAGCTGGAATCACGTTTTTTCTTTGGTTATTTGGGCCCTTGAATCCGACCATATTTTCCATTGGAGCAGGAGCGGGATATATGATTTTAACTCTGTATCTTCTAATTAAAACAGTCCGAATCTTAAAACAAGAGGAACTTAAGTCATGATGCTCAGTTCTGATTGGTAAATAAAAAATGCAGGCTATCGATTCCGTTAAGGAAGATAGCCTGCGTTTTAGCGTTTTATACTTTATCTCATTTAACGGCTTCCTCCGCCACCGCCTCCAGAGAAACCGCCGCCTCCAAAGGAACTGGTACCGCCTCCCATACCGTTTATATTTGAACTGGGAGATGCAGTGCTGGAGATATGGTTTGTCATAGTCATAAGGTAAAACATGCTGTAGGAATTACAGCCATATCTTCCAGCGAAATAATCGAAATGGGAAGGATCAAGGGCTTTAAAACGTTTTAAGACCTTATCACCAATACCAAACAAGGCAGCGATTACAAAATAATCTCCCCAAAGCTGTCTGTCTGCCTCTTTGTCTTCTTTTTGCATAATCATCTTCAGGAGATATTTTTGAAGTCCCAGTATCCGTTTTGCCTGCTCAAAGCCGGAAGCAGTAAACAGGACAGCTCCCTTCTCACCGGCAGCCGCTGCGCCTGAGCGGATTAATTCCTCTTCCCCTTCCTGCTTCACTGATTCCTCCCAGGCATTAAGCTTATCATAAAGCTCTTCCCCTCTTTTTTCCAGGTCTGAAATCAAAAGAATTCCCGTGGCATCGGTGCCATAACTTAAGATATCGTATAGTGAACGCTCTAACTGGGAGTCAGGTGTTTTATCCGGATAAAACACGATAGCTTCTGCCTTCTGTTTTTCCATATGAATATAGCCAGTTTCCTGCCAACGAATGAAATAAGCACTGATAAGCTTATCAAAGGAAATGTTCCTGCGAAGCAACTGCATCGTAGAATAAACAGCAGGGATACTGCCGCCGAATGGAATGGAGTAATTCACCTCAATTTGTTTCATACCTGAAAGCCGAACGGTACTACCATCTGCCAGCTTATATCTGGAAGCGAAGAAGGAAATTAAGAAAATAATGATAATGATAGCCGCCGCTACTATCGATAGGGCAATATATAAAGCGGTATTTGAGTTATCATTATCTGCTGATTTCTGCAGAGCTTCAAATGTCATATTTGCTTTGGGGGCCTGAGGGAATAATTCTTTTTCAAAGCGGGAGAGAACATTTACATAATCGTTATTCCCCAATGATTTGGAAGAAATAGCGGTAAGGGTGCCATTATCTGCGATTTTTACCTCACCTTTAAAGCCATATCCCCAGATGCGGGCATTGTCTTCTGTTAAGCCTGTATCCGCCATTTTAATCGTAACATGGACAGATTGAGGAGGGCTGGAAAGGTCGGAGATAAACTGGTGATAAAATCCTGCGTAATCTCCATAATTTTTTACCAATCCATCGATGGTATATTGAATGGTGTATTGATGGTCACCATAGCTTCCAATTCCCCAGCAGAGCTCATATCCATCAGAGGTTTTTAATATGCCGCTTTTGCCCGCCTTTTCCTCTCTGGATAATTTTGTGTTCCAGTCATCCAGAGTTTTAAACTGCGTTCCAGTCTCATCCCATACCATAAGAGAGTGGACGCTCATACCTTTCATATTGTTAAGTGCCTTGTAATATTCCGTGCCGCTTGAGACTCCTCGCACATCCCAGACTTCCCTTATCACTGCAGAACCATCCCGTTGAAGAGTGGCCTCCACATCGATGGCTGGTATTGCGTCCTCTTTGGCATACACGGGACTTACACCCAGAACTAACAGCATTGTGAGCAATATGAAAAAGATATGGAATCTTTGTTTACTTAACTTCATAAGCATTCTCCTTTCGAGTCATTGTTCTTTTCTATGTTTAGGCATACCCATTATGTAAGGAATGAGCCGCTGCTGCCTATGCTTTAGTATAACACATTTTTAACGGACTTAATATTTATCTGCCTTAATACCTCACATAGAAATCAATATTTTCATATAATGATAGGAAGAAAATGGTAGGTAATACCATGTTTATAAAGGAAGATGACATGCTTAACGGGAGATTTCAAACATTGAGCCAAAGGAGAGTCGGGTACCAGAAGGAGAATTATGTCTCTTTGGAGATAACTGAGAATCAAAATGATATCTCCCAGATACAGGCCATTGCAGAGAACTTAAGAATCCCATGGGCCGTAGAGGTCAGTGAAGACGGAAGGTTGTTCTTTACAGAACGCACGGGAAATCTGCGTGTCATAGAAAATGGTATATTAAATCCAGTAACATTGTATACATATGGCCCGCCCTTTGTAAATAGGGGAGAAGGCGGGCTTATGGGGCTCGCGCTGGATAAAAATTTCCTGACGAACGGATATATGTATCTGATGTATACCTATGAGGATCAGGGGGCAATTTACAGCCGTGTGGTTCGTATAAGATTAGGGGGAAATACCGTATCCGAGGAGAAAATTCTTCTGGACCGGATTCCGGCAGGCTTAATTCATAATGGCGGACGGTTAAAAGTTGGACCGGATGGATATCTTTATATAACCACCGGAGATGGGGGAGACCGGAATCTTTCCCAGGATCGAAACAGCCTGGCTGGTAAAATTTTAAGAATTGGAACCGATGGAAGCATTCCTTCTGACAATCCATTTCCAGATTCCCCGGTTTATGCCCTGGGACTTCGAAATCCCCAGGGGCTTGCCTGGAATGACCAGGGGATACTGTTTGCTTCCGAGCATGGAGACAGGACTCATGATGAAATCAACATCATAGTACCAGGGGGCAATTATGGCTGGCCTTTGGTTACAGGCGTCGGGGAAATGCCAGGGAATGATTTTATTTCGCCTGTCCTGGAAAGCGGGGAGGATACCTGGGCTCCGGCAGGAATCACCTTTGTCACCAGTGGTCCCAGAAGCGGTCAGCTCCTTGTGGCAACACTTCGTGGAAATGCACTTGTGGCCATCACGTTTGACGAATCAGGAACCCAGGCAGTTCATGTGGAGCGGATACTTAGCGGTGAGTTTGGACGGCTGAGGGATGTCTATCAGGCCATGGATGGTTCTATATATGTTACTACCAGTAACACAGACGGCAGAGAAGTGCCTAATCCGGGGGATGATAAAATACTAGAGCTTCATTCATTTATTTCATCATAAATTTTCTATTTCCTTTTATCTCCTTATCATCCGTATAAAACTCAGGATATTTCTAAATACTATAAAGAAAAAGAGATCCGGAGCAAATATGAGAGCGAATAAGAGAGCAAATAAAAGACTGACCAGGGCATTTAAACATGCCACAAGAATACCATTTGATTCTAATTCAAAATTTATATTCTTTAGTGACTGCCATCGTGGAGATGACAGTGTTTCTGATGAGTTTATTAGAAATCAGAATATATTTTTACATGCTTTAAATTATTATTATAAAGAAAATTACGTCTACGTAGAGGTAGGGGACGGGGATGAATTGTGGGAGTATAAAAATTTCAGTGTGATCCGCCTTGCCCATACCGATGTGTTTACAGCCATCAAAAAGTTTTTTGATACCGGGCGTTTTATCATGCTGTATGGCAATCACAATATTTATTTAAAATCAAAGCATTTCGTAAAAACGAATTATTATGAATTTTACGATGAATATAATCAGAAGAAGGTGGATTTGTTTAAGGGCCTGGAGCCCAAGGAGGCCTTGGTCCTTCAATATAAAAACAACAATCAGAAGATATTGGTTCTCCATGGACACCAGGGGGATATCATGAACGACCAGTTTTGGTTCATCTCCATGCTGTTACTTCGTTATCTGTGGCGGTATCTTCATCTGGTTGGCTTTGATAACCCCACAAGCCCTGCCCGCAATCTATTTAAAAGACATAAAGTGGAACGAATTTATGACGAATGGATACGGAGGCGCAGGGTTATGCTGATTTGCGGTCATACCCACAGACCTAAATTTCCAAAGGCAGAAGATGTCCCATATTTTAATACCGGATGCTGCACCCGCACACGAGGAATCTCAGGCATTGAGATTGTAAACGGTGAGATCTTGATGGTTGACTGGAGAATCGCTGCGGATGAACATGGGGGACTTCAAATTCTTCGTACGGTTGTGCGGGGGCCAATACCAATTGAAGCCTTCGACCGAAGGCAAAAAGGCCGTTCCGGAGCTGGTAAGAAATATGAAGATCATTAATGGTGTGGTAATCTGATTAGTATTTTAATAAGAGGTAAAAGGAGGCAATGATAAGATGCATTGTCTTCTTTTTCTTTTATCCCAAATCAAAACAATAAAAAATACTTGACTAGTCGTTCTAAAAAAGATATACTAAGCATAAATTGTAGAACGGTCATTCTATAATTAGAAAACATCAGTTGTGCGGCTGATGATTGGTACATAAAGATTAGACGAAGAAGTGAGCACGTGTCGGTGATTTTTGAAAAAGATAATAAATAAAAAGATAAGGAGTAAATCAAAATGGGTTTAATAACAGTAAATGAAGAGAAGTGTATCAAATGCGGGCTCTGTGTAGAGGAATGTCCAACGACGGTAATAAAGATGGAATCAACAGGTCCGGTAGAGATAAATGGTGGTTCCTGTATTGCCTGCGGCCATTGCGTGGCCGTTTGCCCAAAAGACGCTATGGACAATGAGAAGTCACCCCTTGGCATGCAAACCGAGATAGGGGATATGACAAAATTAAATCCAGAAGAGGCTAAGAATTTTCTCCGGTCTCGTCGTTCCATTCGTACCTTTAAGAGTAAGCCCGTAGAGAGAGAGAAACTGATTCAGCTTGTAGATGTAGCTCATCTTGCACCTACAGCCAGTAATTCACAAGGTATTTCTTTTTTGATTATCGATGATAAGAATATGATTGAAAAGATCGTAGAAGAATGTATCAACTGGCTGGAGAATCATCCCACCTGGAGTAACTATTTAGGCTCTTTAATAAAGGAATACAGAGAAACTAAGGTTGACAAGATTCTAAGAGATGCCCCCAGTCTTATTTTATCCTTAGCGAATAAAGATCATTATGTGGGCAGAGAAAGTTCGATTTTTTCATTAACTTATCTGGAGTTATACGCTCCCTCTTTAGGCTTAGGATCCTGCTGGGCTGGGTTATTGGAGTTATGTGCCCTTAGTGAAGATTCTCCGCTTAATAAGCTGTTACATATTCCGGAAGAAAAGAAGATAACAGGCTGTGTCATGGTAGGATACCCAAAGAATAAATTCAAACGTTTTACAGAAAGACAGCCGTTATCCGTATCATTTTTCAACGATTAAATGATATTTTCCTGAAAATACTTGGCCGTTCGTTCTATAAATGTTATGATGTAAAAACAGGAGGTAGGGCAATGGGACGTAACAAGGAATTTGAGGAAGATGAGGTTCTTAAAAAAGCCATGGAATTATTTTGGCTTCAGGGATATGAGAAGACATCAATGAGCGATTTGGTCGAGCATATGGGAATTCATCGAAAAAGCTTATATGATACCTTTGGCGACAAGCATTCGTTGTACTTAAAAGCCATAGACTGTTATAGCTTAAACACCTCAGAAGCATTAAACTGTGTGATCTCACAGGCAAAGACCGCCAGGGAAGGAATCAAAAATATATTTAGTCTTATGATTGACGGCACTGAAGAACACCCATGTGGTTGCTTTATTGTTAATGCAGTTACTGAGATGGCAATGCGGGATAAGGAAGTAGATGAAAAGGCAGAGGAAGCACTTGCGCAATCAGAGAGACTCATGGGAGAACTGATACGAAAAGGGCAAAAGGATGGAGAATTTTCATGCAGCCTCAGTGCAGATTCCCTGGCTGAAATTCTTCATAGTACTTTACTTGGCGTTCGGGTTTATGCCAGAACATCGGGCAGTAGAGAAAAGCTACACGGTTTAGCTGATAATTTTCTATTGCTATTAAAAGGCAATCATTAATATGTATTAATATAAATGCAAAGAGGCCCTGACAGGATACCATGTCCTGTTATGGCCTTTTGTTACTTTCCTGGCTTCGATAGTGCTCTCAGCAAAAAAAAACAAAGAACAGAGCCAACGATATGAGGATGGCTCTGTTGAACATTGTACGAATGTGGCTAAACATTCATTAACACTATACCATAGTAAAGTGAATACATCAATCAATAAATTGTATTTTTATACATAATTAGAAAACTTATCATTTTCGGCATAATAATTACCAAAAAAAGGATATAATCCATAATAATATTGTTTATATACACAGTATTCCTTAAGAACCCTGATTTTACGGCACTTAATGGCTGGAGGGCTTGCTCTTATCATCCATTCTATGTTACTATTAAAGTGGGTGCATTTTTTTAAATACAAGGCATGAATAAAGGAGAAAAAATGGAAGACAGAGCTTATAGTGTTTCGTTAACTAAAAATCCCCTCATATCCATGAAGGTAATACCAGGACATTTTACTACCAATCACTTTCATATCAGTCATTATCTTGATGTCAGTGAATTAAAGACCAATGCTGTCATAGCGAAAGATGTGGCAAGGGAGCTGTCCATACCGTATCTGGCGAATGTTTCAGTGGATACCATTGTCTGTATGGAGGGAACTGAAGTAATTGGCGCTTATTTGGCAGAAGAGCTTATGCAGGAGGGAGTAGGTGTCATTAACACCGGGAAAGAAATCCGGGTATTAAAGCCGGTGATCAGTGCAAACGGTAAGCTGTTATTTCAATGCAACGTCCAGCAGTATATCAGAGACAAGGAAATTGTTTTGCTGGTGGCCTCCATTTCCAGTGGTACGACGATT
Organism: Lacrimispora xylanolytica; assembly: GCF_026723765.1. Classification (NCBI taxonomy): domain Bacteria; kingdom Bacillati; phylum Bacillota; class Clostridia; order Lachnospirales; family Lachnospiraceae; genus Lacrimispora; species Lacrimispora xylanolytica. The sequence continues at coordinate 2,878,310 of NZ_CP113524.1, read as the reverse complement.
GGCCGCGCTCTGGATTGTATCACGTATTATGGAGGGGTAATCGCAGGGATCTCTGCTTTATTTAACGCATACCCGGCAGGTGATGAACAGGTAATTCATTCCATGTTTACAAGGGAAGACATTCCTGGGTATCAGGTATACAGTATGGGGGAATGCACGATGTGCAGGGAAGGCCAGAAGTTAGAGGCCATTATCAACAGTGAAGGCTATACAAATATCTAATAAAGTAGGAGATGATACTATCGATGTTCTTAAATAAATTTCTTTCTAGTCTTAGTTTCATGCATCTCACCGTACCTCAGTTTGTTATGGTAGTACTTGCGTTATTTCTGGCTTACTTAGCAATAGAAAAGAAATATGAACCCTTATTGCTTCTTCCCCTGGCATTTGGTATGGCCATAGCAAATCTCCCTTTATCCGGCTTGTCCGCACACGATAAGGGCGGGCTGCTTTATTATTTATATCAGGGAATTTCTCTTGGAATCTATCCTCCACTGGTCTTTTTGTGTATCGGAGCCATGACGGATTTTACACCTCTCATCTCATCACCTAAGAGTGCACTCATAGGACTTGGAGGACAGCTTGGTATCTTTGCAGCTTTGGGAGGAGCCTTGCTGGTGGGAAAGGGACTTTCTAGTGTTGTACCGGCATTTGACGGATTCAGTTTACAGGAAGCAGCAGCCATTGGTATTATCGGCAGTTCTGATGGACCGACCTCCATCTATACGGCTGAGCTTCTGGCACCCCAGCTTTTGCCTGTTATTACCATAGCGGCATATTCTTATATGGCCCTGGTGCCTCTGATTCAGCCGCCCATTATGCGTATGCTTACCACGGAAAAAGAGCGGGTCATTGTGATGCCGGAGTCAAAAAGAGTGACACGCCGTCAAAAACTGATTTTTTCCTTTGGTATTACATTCGCCACGCTGCTAATCGTACCGGCAGCAGGAACCTTAATTGCCATGCTGATGCTAGGTAATATCATCAGGGAAAGCGGTGTGACAGAACGATATGTACGGACCTTGCAGAATGACCTGCTGAATATTTTGACACTGCTTATTGGTATTTCCGTAGGCTCTACAGCTACTGCAGATAGAATTATCAATCCTCAGACGATTCTCATAATCTGTCTTGGACTATTCGCATTTGCCTTTGGTACCGTAGGCGGAGTCCTAATTGCAAAGCTGCTATGTAAAATCACAGGCGGTAAGGTTAACCCTCTTATCGGTAATTCAGGGGTATCTGCCATGCCTATGGCAGCCCGTGTTTCCCAGAAGCTTGGTCAGGAATACAATCCCCATAATCATCTGCTCATGCATGCCATGGGGCCGATTGTTTCCAGCACCATAGGTTCTGCCCTGATCGCAGGTATTTTTATTACCTTTTTCGGGCCGTAATTAAATAGTCAGGAGGTTCGTTATTTTAGATTTTCTCAACAAAACAACAACAAAACGATTTTTATCCAGATTACTGCTGGCCATCTTAGTTATTATATCCTATAAAATAATCATGAACGTATCAGGCGTTATGAGCTGGTTAAAAGCTGGGATGAATATATTAATGCCATTTTTCTATGGATTCATCATTGCGTATCTGCTGAATATTCCCTGTTCTGCTTTGGAACGAAATTTCAAGCGATCTAAATCTGTGTTCTGGAAGAAGAGAGCAAGGTCAGTCAGTATCTTAATTGTGTATGTTTTATTAATTGTTATCATTAGCATAACAATGAACATCATTATTCCGTCCCTTCAAAGGAATATCACGGATTTTATCGTTAATTTTAACACGTATTACAACAATGCAATCACAGCCATCAAGCAATTGCCCATTGAAAATACCGAGGTCCTGGATACGATTTTAGAAACGGTGACCAGTAAAATCAGCCTCAAAATCCTGTTAGAAAGTATAGGGCTTACCAATATTTTATCATCTTTAAATGTTGTGTTTGGTCTCACTTCCGTTATTTTCAGCAGTGTGATCGCCATCATCACTTCTATATATTTATTGGTGGAAACACATAATTTCAAGAATTATATGTCCCGTGTTTCCAGACTTTTTCTTCCAAGGAAAACGAGAGAGGTGATTGGTAAGTACGGCAATATTATAAGCGAAAGCTTTAAGAAATTCATTGCCTGCCAGCTTTTAGATTCCTGTATTCTTGGCATAATAACCACCATTGAATTTTCCGTTTTAGGATCCAGGCATGCAGTGGCCTTAGGCATGATGCTGGCGATTCTTAATATAATTCCTTACTTTGGTTCTATATTCGGTTCCATCATAGCGGTCATCGTAGTCGCCAGCACCAATGGCATTGGCACTGGCCTGATCACTGCAGTGGTTCTATTAATTACACAGCAGATTGATGGAAATGTGATTCAGCCTAAATTAATGGGGAATTCCTTTTCTCTTAGTCCGGCTTTGATCGTCATTGGCATCTCCATAGGCGGATCTGTAGCAGGGGTCTGGGGGATGATTTTGGCAATTCCAATCGTAAATATAGTAAAACAGATCACGGATGATATGATTGCAGCCAGAGAGGCAGCTGTTTTAGAAGCTGAAAGATATGCAGATGCAGACATGCTGCAACATGAAGATATATAGGATTTGGATTTGACTCTTAAAAAACGTGCCGGGGAATGTTCTACTCCGGCTTTCGGCAGGATAAATATATGGCCCTGACCCGCATGATTTTAAGCAGGTTAAAAACAGAAAAAGCGGTTGCACTTTCAGGCGGTTTACGACTAAGGTGCAGCCGCTTTTTTGTTAACTGAATCTTTTTTTCATAGCGGCATACTATATTAATTTGTTCATTTTTCGTTCAGAGGGTAAAATGGAGCCCTTTTGAAGTGGCTGCATAAACTGGTAGAGGGAGGTGGTTAATCAGAGTTTAACAAGAACAATAATTCACTGTCTAAAGAAAGATGGAATGTTTCCGGGCAGAAAACTGAATTAAAGGGAGATCGTATTTTTATGAAAAAATCAATGAGTGCAACAGCGATAGCAAACCCAACATGGTATGTAGATGAGAGAGTTATTTTCCATGGCCAGGCAAGACCTTATGATTATTATGGTGCAAAAGATCCTACCATCGTGTATTATGGAGGTAAGTATCATGTATTTTATACTGGCGCCAATCAGGGCGGTGGCTGGCAGATGCTTTATACGTCAGCATCCACCCTTTCAGGCCTTAAGAATGCTCCCCGCACCTATATGAGTTCTATTGGAGAGAACTATTTTTGTGCACCTCAGGTATTTTATTTCGAACCAAAGAAATTATGGTATCTGATTTATCAGGATGGCACATTTGGTGCAGCGTATGCCACAACATCAAATATTGCAGATCCTAAATCCTGGTCAGGACCAAAATCCTTAGGCATGTCAGGAAATATGGGTTGGGATTATTATGTTATTTGTGATAACTCCTATGCATATATGTATAATACACCAAGTGATGGTTCTGGAAAATTGTATGTAAGAAGAACTTCACTCGCTAATTTCCCTAACGGCTGGGGAGCTCCATCCGTTGCATTAGGGGATACCTTTGAAGGCGCAAACGTCTATAAATCCTTAGCAGATGGTAAGTATTACCTGACGATTGAGGATCAAAAGGATGGACGTTACTATGAATTATGGACATCCAATAGTGCAGGAGGACCATGGAATAAGGTTGCTGAGAAGTGGGCGTGGAGAGGTAATTTAAGCTACAAAGCAGACAGATGGACCACCAATGTATCCCACGGTGAAATTATCCGTGCAGGCTATAATCAGAAGATGGAAATAAACAATATAGACCGAGTTGAGTTTTTGATTCAAGGTACGAACAGCCTGTCAGGGCCTTATCAGCAGATCATCTGGGATTTAGGAGTTATCAGAAATTACAAGTGATAACAGGACAGGCCTGAAAAGGTCCGGATTTTGATAATAAATCACCCGGCGATAAAACGCCGGGTGATTTATCATATAAAGGTAATCTAAAATTATTATGGTGGGAGGAAACTATGTTGTTTGAAGAAGAAAGTGTTTCAATTATGTCAGAGGGTTCCGGTTTGAATGAGTTTGATATGGAGCAGGTGATTATTACAGATTCCTATTATGTGAATGCCCTTGAAAAGGATTTAAATTACATTCTTTCTCTGGATGTTGACCGTCTCCTGGCAGGCTATCAGGCTGTTTCAGATGGAAAGGATCCTAAAAACACATCAGGCATTCATTTATACGGAGGCTGGGAAGGCGGCTGGAGCTTATTAAGGGGACATACTCTGGGGCATTACCTGACTGCCATGGCCCAGGCTTTTAAGCAGACAAGAAAAAATGATCCCAGCCGGAATGCACAGATCAAACAGAAGCTGGATTATGCCATAAGCCAACTGAAAAAGTTTCAGGATAAGAGCAAAAATGGTTATTTATTCGCGTCCTTTGAAGTGCATTTTGATATTATTGAAGGAAAAGCCACAGGAGATAACTGGGTTCCGTGGTATACCATGCACAAACTAATCGCAGGTCTTGTGGATGTTTATCGTTATGAAGGAAATGCAACTGCCTTATCAGTTGCAGAGAGGCTGGGGGATTGGGCCTATAAAAGAACCTCTGCATGGGACCGTTCTCTTCAAACGAAAGTGCTGAATGTGGAATATGGCGGAATGAACGATTGTTTATATGAGCTTTATAAATATTCGAGGAATCCTAATCACTTGGCAGCCGCTCATAAATTCGATGAAGATTCCTTATTTACTGCCATCGGAAGCGGACGGAATGTACTGGAAAACCTCCATGCCAATACTCAGATTCCGAAATTTGTTGGTGCATTGAACCGTTATCGTACCCTGGGAGGAAGTGAAAGCTTTTATTTGAATGCAGCCGCTCAGTTTTTTGCTACTGTAGTAAGAGATCATACCTATGTGACCGGAGGAAACAGCGAGAATGAACGCTTCCGGGCACCTTTAAAGCTGGACGCCACAAGAAATAACATTAACAATGAATCCTGTAATACCTACAACATGTTAAAGCTTGCAAGAGAATTATTTAAGGTCACCGGGGATGTAAAATATGCGGATTATTATGAGAATGCATTTATCAATGAAGTCATGTCAGCCATCAATCCGGAAACAGGAATGACAACTTATTTTAAACCCATGGGAACCGGATATTTTAAGTTATTTGGAACGGAAACAAATTCATTCTGGTGCTGTACCGGCAGCGGGATGGAGAATTATACGAAATTAAATGACAGTCTTTATTTTTATAGTGGCAATGATCTATACGTAAATATGTATATAAGCTCAGAACTGAATTGGATCGGGAAAAACTTCTCACTTACCCAGAATTCCGATATTCCACAATCTGAGAAGGCAGTATTTACTATAAATACAGCACCAGGGTCCGCAGTTACCATTAAATTCAGGGTGCCCTCCTGGATTGCAGAGGGTAAAAACATTACCATTAAGATAAATAATACGGTATTCTATGGGGTAAAAAAGGATGGGTATGTGGATATCAGCAGAGTCTTTCGGTCTGGAGATCAGATTGAACTCAATCTTCCCATGGAGATTAAGGCATCAAGACTTCCTGATAATAAACAGGCAGTTGCTTTCCAATATGGACCAGTCGTTTTAAGTGCAGGCCTTGGAACCGAAAAGATGGTATCTGCATCTCATATGGCATCTGCAAAGGCAACCATACCTGATGGCGTTATGATAAAAGACTATATTTTAATAAAGGATACATCTGTAGATGCATGGATTGCAGGCTTAAAAAACAATCTGGTACAAAAGCCAGGAAAGTTTGAATTTACCTTAAGAAATACAGATGAAGACAACCGGTTAAAATTCACCCCCCATTATAAAAGGTATACTGACCGGTATGGGATTTATTTTATATTGTCAGCCATTGATTCTCCGGAATTTCAGGAGAGTATCAAAAACAGCAAGAACGCAGCCAAAAAACTAGAAGCGACCATTGATGAAGTTCAAGTCACCAACGATCAGCATGAATTGGTCCATAATTTACAGGGCAATTCCTCTGGCGGTTCCTTTGGCGGATATAATTACCGCCATGTCCATGGAACAGCCGATGGGCAGGGCTGGTTTAGCTATGATATGAGCGTCAATCCCTCGGTGACCAACTATATCAGTGCAAAGTATTATAGCGGTGATGCAGGAAGAACCTTTAATGTATTCGTGGATAATCGTCTGTTGGTGCAGGAAACGATACAGGCGAAAACCCCCACAGGCTTTTATGACGTCCGCTATCAGATTCCTAAAGATTGGCTGAATGGTAAATCCAAAATCACAGTGAAGTTCTCCAACCGGGGAAACAGCTATGTTGGAGGTGTATTTGATACGTTATCCATTCTAAAGGATTATAACAGCAATGCCAGCTTAAAAAGCATTACAGTAAATGGAACAGAAGCTGGTTTATCAGAAGACTCCTATAAAAGCTATGTAAATAGAGATGTGGAATACGCGGATTTAAAATTCACGCCGGAACGCAGTCATGCTCTCGTCTATGTGAATAATATTTTAATTGATGATACGGCTGTCAGACGGGTCACTTTGACCTCAGATACAACTGTATTCGAACTTAAAGTTGTTGCAGAAGATGGAAATACGAAAACATATACATTAAGTATCATAAAAGCATAAGGTGGACTTTACAGATACACTATTTCTATATTATACTTTTAATATTGAAACCAGAGGTGTTTCTATAGAAGCAGCTGTCATTTCAGGTAAAAGGAGAAAAAATATGGAGATAGTTACTGTAACTGTAACAAACCCATTTGGTCTGCATGCAAGGCCAGCCAGCCTTTTGTCAATATTTATCAAAGACTTTGCAAGCGATATTATGGTCTATAAAAATGGAGACTCTTCCGGGAAGATCAATGCGAAAAGCGTCCTTTCCGTAATGGATCTAAATGCATCTATGGGGGATGAACTGACCTTTGAAGCTTGTGGAGAAGATGAGGAGAAAGCAATCCGGGCAATTGAAGGATTTGCAAAAAACGGTTTCGGAGAATAGGAGATAAGGGTATGAGACTGAAAAAGTTAACAGAACATATTTTATATACGGAATGCGATTCCAGCAGCGATCGTCCTGTATTAGGATATATTAATGGGGAAAAGTTTTCTGTTATGATTGACGCGGGGAATTCAGCAAACCATGTGAGAGAGTACAATTCTCTGATTGAAAATCATGGACTTAAAAAACCGAAGTACTGCATTATTACACATTGGCATTGGGATCATACCTTTGGTATGCATGCTCTGGAAGCAGAAACAATTGCACACTTTAAAACAAGTGATGAGTTGGCAAGAATGTCTTCCTGGGTCTGGAATGATTTAAAGATGAAGGAGCGGCTGCGAACCGGAGAAGAGATCCCATTTGCCGATGAGCATATAAGGGCGGAATATGAAAATTTAGATGAGATTAAAGTAGCACCTGCCGTTTTGACCTTTGCTCAAAAAATTGTAATCGACTTAGGTGGAGTTACCTGTGAATGCTTGCATTTAACATCAGCTCATAGCGAGGATTCCGTGGCAATATTAGTACCAGAAGAAAACATTATATTCCTTGGGGATGTCTACAATGATGATTTTTATCAGAATCATTACAGGGATTTGGAGAAAACAAAACTGCTTTATGAGGAACTTAGTGCGATACCGTTTGAGCTTGCAGTGGTAGGTCATAGTGAACCTGTAAGGAAAAGCGAAATTCTTAACTTTCTTCAAAAATTTTTATAGGGCTTTGGGTGAAGAAAAGAACTGCCGACTATTATTTAGCCGGCAGTTCTTTTCTAAAAATAGATGTTCATTTTTCGTATGCAAAAGGAAGAAAAGGTCTTTATAATGTGAATTATAATTACAAGAAACAATTAACAATAGTAATGATATGATAAACTGGACTGCAGATTATATTCTGCTTTTGAATTTTTAAGAGGATGAACGATGATAGAAGATGAGAAAATCAAAAAGAAATATTATGATGCATTGGTAAATAAAGATGCCAATTATGACGGTATATTTTTCGCAGCCATTAAAACAACAGGCGTATTCTGCCATGCCACCTGTCCGGCAAAAAAGCCCAAATATGAGAATTGCCTCTTTTTTCAGGATGCTCAGTCCGCTTTACTGGCTGGTTTTAGGCCATGTAAACGCTGTAACCCTCTTTCCTATCCCCATGAGTTATCCCCTCTTGTGAAAGAGATCGTATCCATGGTGGAACAAAATCCAGAAAAGCGGTGGAAGGATGAAGACTTTAAAGTGCTGGGGGCACACCCCGCCACTGCAAGGCGGCAATTTAAACAGGCCTATGGTATGACCTTTGTCCAATATGCCAGGGCCAGACGAATGGGGCTTGCCCTGCAATCCATCCGTTTAGGGGAAAAGGTCATCGATGCTCAGCTTAATGCTGGTTATGATTCAGCCAGTGGATTTAACGATGCCTTTTCAAAAATTATGGGAAATCCACCAATTAAAAAAGGAGAGATTAACGTGCTGTACGCCAAATGGATCAATACAAAGCTTGGTCCCATGCTGAGTATTTCTGATGAAGAGTTTCTATATCTGCTTGAATTTGTTGACCGGCGCGGATTGGAGCGGGAGATTGAACGTTTAAGAAACAGGCGAAAGGCCACTATATTACCCGGAGAAACTAAGATATCAAGGCAGATAGAGGAGGAGCTGAACCTGTACTTTGAGAATAAGCTGATTCATTTTCAGACCCCTGTCTTTTTTTTAGGATCTGATTTTCAAAAGAAAGTATGGAATGCATTACTTAAAATTCCGGCAGGAGAGGTATCCACCTATAAAAAAATAGCATCTGAAATCGGCACTCCTGATGGTGTGAGAGCCGTAGGTAATGCAAATGGAGCCAATCAGCTGGCAATTATAATACCTTGTCACAGGGTGATTCAGACCAGTGGAGAGATCGGTGGCTATGGCGGAGGACGGGAGCGGAAACAATGGCTTCTGGACCATGAACAGAACTTTCATAAGGAAGATTTATAAAAAATCCACCAGGTATTTGCTGCGTTTTGCCACGCGAAGCCTGCCTAAGGCCCTGGTCTCAATCTGCCTGATACGTTCTCTTGTTACACCAATATGGTTTCCTACTTCCTCCAAAGTATGAGGGATATGTCCATTGAGTCCAAATCTCATATTTAATACGATCTGCTCCCTCGGATTTAAAGACGATAATTGCTTATTGATTTCTTCTTTCAGCATAACATCTGTTACACATTCTTCGGGAGATGTAATGGTTTTATCTTCAATTAAATCACCTAAAAAGGCTGAATTATCATCACCAATGGGAGTATCAAGTGAGATAATGGATGCAGAATTTAACATAATCTTGTCTATCTTTTCTACAGAAAATCCTGTCAGATCAGACACATCCTGGGTGGTAAAGAATCCTTGCTCATGATCCAGCTGACGCAGAGCGAGTTGGACCAGGTTCACGTCATCTTTGTAATGTACCGGTAAACGAATGGTACGGTCCTGGTCTGCGATTCCCCGAGTGATTGCCTGCCGAATCCACCAGGTAGCGTAGGTGGAAAAACGATATCCCAGGGAATAATCATACCGTTCCACCGCTTTCATAAGGCCGATGTTTCCTTCCTGAATTAAGTCAAGTAAGGTCAAGGATTGTACATAGGCCTCATGTTTTTTTGCAATGCTGATGACAAGCCTGAGATTAGAGCTGACAAGTCGGTTTTTCGCTTCCTTATTTCCCTGGGCGGAAAGTTTGGCGAGCTTTAGTTCTTCCTGCTGTGTCAGCAAAGGGGATTCACCTGCTTGCAATAAATACATTTTAATAGAATCGTCTGTATAGGTATCGGGTTGTTTTGTTTGAATTGCTGCTTGCATATGACTCCTCCTTCTTTCTGAAATAAAACACAGAGCCTCTCATGTCTTATGGCAAATCGACAATCAAGGCTCCTATGGAATCCATCATTTCTAAGTATTCATTATCCAGCTGCTTCTGCTTCTTCCTTTACAGCGGAAGATCTCTTTTCCGATATTCTTAATATAATGCTGTCTGCATCCACCTGCAGATCAATGCTGTCATTCATGAATTCGGGAATATCTGCGACTGTTATCGTTGTTCCAACAGCCTTACCTTCTAAACTTATTGTAACTGTATCAATCATATCCTTTGGTAAAGAGGCGTATGGGATTTCCATTAGCATTTTATCCAGGATACCAGTAACAACATCACTGTTTTCCAAAATGATGTGTGCCACACTGTTAACTTTTGTCTGTGGGTCCAATGCCTGAAAATCAATATGCTCTACTTTACCATTGGCAAAGTATTTATCCTTGATCTGTGTGATTATGTTCTGGTCCTCTAAATTAAGTTGAACCTTGCTTCCCAGTCGTAATTTTCGAAGCAGTTTGTCGGCAGTTCTTTGTTCCATCTGGATTGAGATAGAATCGGTGAGTCCGCCTCCATATACACAGCAAGGTACAATGCCTTTTCTTCGCAATTGCTTTGCCTTTAATTGATCATTACGTTTCTCTACAGTAATAATGTCCATTGTGATCCTCCTTGTGAATTGTATGGTATAAAAGGCCTGTTACTGAAAAAGAAGGGCCTTCATTGTCTCATCATAAAATGAAACGAACAAAAGCCCTTCTTCAACAGACGGTTCTTTTATATCCAATTGTTTTTAGTATACCATATATATAAAATAAAAGCAAGTCTATTTCGGAAATCGTCTGTATTTTGGGTAAAAATATAAAAATACATAAGAGAAAAATCAGTTTTTTTTTCTGCTGTAAGTATTATTTGGTATCAGCTTTTTATTAGCTGCACTTATGATTTATGTAAGGAGACTTAGATTATTTTACAAGTGATTAACGTGAGATATCTTTGGCTGGCAGCTGGAATATTCAGCTCATTCATTTTGCTTGACAGATATATCATTATAATATATTATGATGATATATAAAGAGTGAGGTATAATAATGAGAGAAAACACAGGAAAATCCAAATATGTAATGCTGGGAATGCTTGCCCGCATGCCTTTGACAGGTTATATGATTAAGAAATGGCTGGAGAATGAGTACAGTCATTTCTGGCAGGAAAGCTATGGGCAGATTTACCCCACCCTTAAAAAGCTTGTGGAAGAGGGGCTTGCAGTCAGCTCTGAAAGTTCAGAACGGAGAAACGGCAGAGGCCAGATTTTATATACCATTACAGACGCGGGTAAAAAAGAGCTTTCTGACTGGCTTTCAAAAGAGCCCGAGATCGAGAAGCTAAGATATGAAATACTGCTTAAAATTTCTTTTGGCGACAATACCACGAAAGATGTGCTTCTCGGTCATCTGGATGAATTTATTCAAAGGAATGAGAAACTCATTAAGGATATGAATGGTTACATAGAAGAGATTGAAGGAGCCAGCGGGCTGGATTTTGACTGCTCCTACAGCAAGCTGACAGCACTTTGCGGAATTCATATCTATACTGCTATGAAAGCCTGGGCCATAGAAGCAAAAGACATCATTGCCGCGAAAGGGGAAAAAGACCATGAGACAAAGAATCCGTAAAGGCATACTTGCATTTTCCATGTTAATGTTTCCCCTTACCTTTTTCCTGTTATCACCCTATGTCATTATTTTGTCTGCCTCCACAGGGGTAATCAATGGCAGTGCCATGGTTTTTGGTTCCCTTTTTCTGTTCTCTTTTTTATTCAGCCGCATCTATTGTGGCTGGCTCTGCCCTGGCGGAGCAGTCCAGGATATGATCTCTGGAGCTAACAAAAGAAACTGGAATAGCAAAGGGAAAAACGTATCAAAATATATTATCTGGGCGGTATGGTTTTCACTCATTCTATTACTCTGGATGAAACATCTTCCCTTAAAGGGAGATTTTCTGTTCTTATATAAGTTCGATGGGCATTATATCATGATATATACCATTGTTATGACGATTATTTACCTGTTTGCAATTAGTACGGGACGGCGGGGAATGTGCCACAGTCTTTGCTGGATGGCTCCATTTATGGTGATAGGAGAAACCGTATCCGATTTTCTCCACATCCCAAGGTTTCGGCTAAAACCAAAGCCCGATGCTTGTGTTTCCTGCGGAAAGTGTACAAAAGAATGTCCTATGGGATTAGACATTTCCCGGATGGTAAAGTCCGGGAACACGGATTCCACGGAGTGCATTAGTTGTCTGGCATGTGTTGATATCTGTCCGAAGCATGCCATCGGTTTTGGAATTTCTCAAAAGAGAAGCCATTCGTTAGAACAAGAAACCATTCTTAGAAAGAAGGAGAATTAGAATGAAAGCTCTGGTGGTGTATTTTTCATTTGAAGGCAATACGAAATTAGTTGCTGAAAAGATTTCTGAAGCAATCAAAGGCGATCTGGTAGAACTAAAGACCAGCAAGGTATATCCAAAGGAAGGCGTGGGGAAATTCTTTTGGGGTGGAAAAAGTGTTCTTTTCGGGGAAGAACCGGAGCTGATAAACCCACCTATTGATATGGGTCAGTATGATACCGTTATCATCGGCACCCCAGTTTGGGCAGGATCATTTGCACCGCCTATTAAAAGTCTGATCAGCCAATATCATATAGCAGGAAAGAGGATCGGAATATTTGCCTGCCATGGCGGGGGAGGCGCTGCAAAATGCTTTGATAAGCTAAAGAAAGCCCTTCCTGGAAATGAGTTCCTCGGTCAAATAGATTTTGTGGAGCCGAAGAGAAAGTCTGAGGAAAACTGCCGGAAAGCATTCACATGGGCCAGCGGTTTTAGCTCCTTATAATCAGATTCATCTGATTGGTTTGTAATATATTCTGTATAAGTCTGTTGGAGAGAAGTTGATGTAAAAAAATATAAAACCGAGTAACATCGGTTTTATATTTTTTTTGGAATATTATAAAGGACAATCATTTTTCCAATTGGTCATATGTATGCTTGACATACAACTCTTTCTATTGTATACTTGGCATACAATTAGGTTAGTTAAAACTAACAAAACGATACTTGTTACCTATAAAAAACAAATGTAAGAAGTGTTTTGGGTCATATAAATGCACATAATAAAGGAGTGGAAAAATGGTGAAACCACAATTAAATCCCGGTCAATATTACAAATTGCTTCATCAAAAAAGAGTCACAGAGCTTTTTTTATCTGGTCTGCGCCTTCACATATTTACAGAATTAGAAGGATGGGAAACTCCAGCTTCCGTGGCAGCGAGAACAGGCCTTAACGAGCGCAATGTCTCCCTGTTCTTGAATGCCCTTGCCAGCATCGGAATGCTCGAAAAGGATGGGACACGCTTTTGCAATACCCCAGAGAGCAATGAATTTCTAAATGAAACCAGTCCCCTTTATCTGGGGGAATGCCTCTTGTTCCGGGAGAATATGATGTCACTTCATAGTATTGACGAAAAGGTAAAAAACGGTCCTGACATCCAGACACTTCATCAAAATATTGGTGCGGAGGTATACGATTTTTGCGAAATGGCAAAGGTGACAGTTCCTGAGATGTACACCGGCAGAGTCCAGTCTCTCCTTGCCGCAGTGAAAGAATTGTTCATAGACCGGCAGCCAGGTAAGATTCTTGATTTGGGAGGCGGAAGCGGAGTATTTGCAATGGAACTGGTTGCTGCATTTCCGGAGAGCAAAGGCGTGGTATTTGAACACCCCAAGGTGACAGCTTTACCCAGACGTCTCATAACGGAGCGGGGCCTAAGCTCCCGGATTGAAGTCATGGAGGGGGATTTTAATAAGGATGGAATTGGTGAAGACTATGATTTAATTATAGCATCCGGTGTACTGGATTTTGCAAAGGATTATCTGGATTCTTTTCTTGAAAAATTAAAACATGCGCTTTCGGCCAATGGCTACTTATATATCGTCACCCATGAGGTGAGTGAAGATTATCAAAATCCGCCAGAAAGCATCCTTGGATGGCTGTCCAGTCATTTAGATGGTCTTGATCTTCTTTTGACAAAGAATACCATAGAACAGGCCCTTATGAAGCATGGCTTCCATTGCATGGAAAAGCGGGATGTCGGTGGTATGTTTAAAGGCTTGCCGGGGAAGTTCTATCAGGTAATAAAGGAAGAGGAACACCAGGATGATTGATAAAAAAACTTTGGTGGTCAATGATTTTATCCGTTTGACGGAGCGGGTCGCCAATGGAAAAATGAATGTTTTAAATTTCGGGTCAGAGGATATGACCTTTTACCGGGGAGAAATTCATATGATTAAGATGGTGGGAGATTATCCTGGTATCTTCATTTCAGAAATGGCCAGAAATTTCAGTATAACCCGGGCAGTGGTAGCCAAGACCATTCATAAGCTGGAAGAAAGAGGTCTGATTCAAAAAGTAGAAGATGAAAACGATAAAAAAAGACTTTGCCTCTATTTAACAGACAAAGGAAAAGAAGCGTATCAGCTCCATCAGGAGTATCACAAAAAGTATGACAGCCCATTGTTTGATTACCTTGACAGCTTAAATTCAGATGAACTGGAACTGATACAAACGTTTTTAAAACATGCCAATGATTTAGTGGGTCATCATTTCTAACATTGGATTATCTCCCCAGCATACTTTCCTTGAAAATACAGAGACTATGGAAAGACAGGAGGTATTATCATGGCAAAAGCAGGAATGAGAAGACCAAGTCCCTATGATTCCAACAATCATGGAACAGAGAATCATGAAAAAATGCACCGTCCCCAAAATGAACAGGCTAAGGTGCCGGAGATTCAGGGAGCTGCAAAAAATGGAAATGAAAAAGCCGGCCCCATTAATGCCCCCAACTGGGCTAGAGACGATTATAAAATGGGAAATAAGCACGACGGCAAATAAAAAAGGAATAAAGAAAAGCGGCTGACACTTAGCCGCTTTTCTTTCTATCAGTTATATTAATAAGCAAGATATGGACATGGAGGGATCGGCAGAACCCTTTGGATCCTGCCGACTGAAGTATGAAAAAGTATATTACGAAAAGGTTCGTCGCCTCTTGTGATATTTACTATATCTGGAAAATGTGACAGGATTTTGATAAAAGTGTGAAGAGATTGTGAAAGGGTCTACGTTCTTACTTTGTCCAGACGATATTTTCTGATTCTCAAAATAAAATAACCTACAAAAACAAGGGTATAAATCACAACAGACAGAATGTAATTCACCTTATAAAACATACTAAGTTCTGAGGCAGGATCAAAAGATTCGATGACCGTGGGAATAAAGAGGACCATTAGATATATGTAAAGAAGGGCAAACCAGGGATAGGCAAGCCTCTGGACATTCTTCCATACCTTAGGTTTCATCTTTCTTCGCACCTTTATAAAAGACGTAACCATCAATATAATCATAATCGTAAATAAAGGGAGGGTGATGATCAGAGCTATGATTCCTCTAAGATCCAGTTCCTGAGGATTATTGATCATAGTTGGTATGTAATAAGCTCCATAGGCAAAGGAATGAGCTAAGGTAATGAGACAGGCGATGATGGATAAATACCCTCTAATGGGCATCAAAGCCTTAACGATTTTACTTTTTCGATCCAAAGCGCCAATGTACATAACAATCACAAATAAAGCAGTAGCAAAGGCACCTCTCCAGAATACAGAAATGATGTAGGTATAAGTCCATTCAGGAAAAACGGTGTAAAGATTCATGATCTTGTAGCAGGCACAAAATGCTATGATTGCTACGGAAAGAACGTAAAAAACTCCTGGGTGTTTTTTGATTGCACCTTTGCAAAAACACACGAAAACAAATGCTTCCAATAGTGCGATTAAAAATATCATTGATTTATTTTCTCCTTTAGGATGTTGCAGTTATACGCTGCGGATTAGTGTTAGTCATAACTAACAGAATAGGTATAACACATGCATAATCCACCGTCAAGTATTTTATTTGCAAAATTGTACCTGAATAATTCAAGCTGGATTTGAAACACTAAAATGTAAAGAAAGTAAGAAAAAAGACAGGAGGGAAATATAATGGAGGACAACAAATTCAGTGGTACAGCAAACGATCTTCCCATGATGGCACTTAGCGATATTCCAGTCCCAAACGCAGATGCAAAGCAGATAGTTGCGCTGGTAAAGGAAAGCGGACGGGTTACCGGATACAAGCTTTCTGATGGAAGAGTCCTTAACAAAGAAGAAGGTGTGGAGCTTGCCAAACAAGGCGGCATAGAGGGAGTGGGAGTCTCCTCCAGGAATGGGAATGAGTATTTAAAATCTCTCCCAGATGGCAGTGAGAGCAATAATTTAAGCAGCTTGCCATCCGTTACAAATTAAAACTGGAAATTAGTAATAGTGAATAGTAATTATTTGAAATTCAAAAAAATATGTTGCTAAAAATGTAATCTTCCAGTATACTGTAGTCAGTGGATGGTGATTGCGCTAGCAAGCTATACCTGTTTATTATGTTATTTTGGCTTTTTTTGCCTATAATAGCATGGTAAACAGGTTTTTTTTCGCTAAAAATACAAAATTCAAGAGGATTTATTACTTTAGACAGGGGTGATGGCCATGATCATTTACAAAATTTTCAATAACAATGCAGTCGTAATAAAAGATGAAAACGGAGTGGAAAAGGTTGTTATGGGCTGCGGTCTTGCCTTTAAAAAGAAGAACGGAGATGAGCTGGATGAAAGTAAGATTGATAAGATCTTTGTCCTGTCGGATCCCCTTATTAACAACCGGTTTCAGGAGCTTGTCGCAAGCATTCCCATTGATTATGTGGAGCTTGGGGAAGAGATTATTGAATATGCGGCATCGATTCTGGAGGTGGATTTAAATGATACCATCTACTTGTCCCTCATCGACCACCTGTATTCTGCTGTGAAACGATTCCAGGAAGGCATTGGGATAAAAAACGCCATTCTCTGGGACATAAAAAAGTTTTACAAAAAGGAATTTGACATCGGGTTGAAAGCACTGGAGATGATAGAAAAACAATTTTGCCTTCGATTGCCAGAAGACGAAGCAGGATTCATTGCCATTCACCTTGTGGAAGCGGTTACCAGAAAGGGTGCTCAGGATATCCACCAGGTGGCTGAAATCATCTCTGAAATCACCAGCATTGTATCGTACCATTTTCACATATTTTTTAATGAAGATTCCTTATACTATTTCCGGTTCATCACTCATCTTAAATTTTTCGCCCAGAGACTCTTAGAGGGAAAGACCTACCTTGATGATGAACAGGATGATCTTCTCCTTATTATAAAGAAAAAATATGTGAATGCCTATGAGTGTGCGGAAAAGATATGTGAGTTTCTTAAAAAGAAATATAACTATAACGTTTCCAATGATGAAAAGCTTTACCTCACCCTGCACATCGAACGAGTTGTTTATAAGACTGTTTTATGACGAGATGGTTACATTAAGTTGGCTAAACTTTCATATTTCAAATAAAAAGAAAAATGGAGGATTTAACAATGGGAAAATATGACCTGTTGGCAAAAGACATTATTAAAAAAGTCGGCGGCAAGGATAATATCATAAGCCTTGTCCACTGTGTCACCCGTCTGCGTTTCAACTTAAAAGACGAAAGCCTTGCAGATGATGAAGCACTCAAACAAATGGAAGGTGTCATAACAGTCATGCACAGCTCCGGACAGTATCAGGTGGTCATCGGAAACCATGTACCCCAGGTATTTACAGATGTCTGCAGGCTGGCTAATATTTCATCAGAAACAGCAACTGAAAAAAAGAAGATGAGCTTCCGGGAAAAATCTCTGGATCTTATTTCAGGAATCATGATGCCAGCCATCGGAATCCTGTGCGCCTGCGGTATGTTAAAAGGACTCAATTCCATTCTTTTATACCTTGGGCTTTACTCTGATGCCGATGGAATCTATATCTTGCTTAACGCTATAGGAGATTCCATCTTTTTCTTCTTTCCTGTTGTCATCGGTTTTAACACGGCAAAGAAACTTGATATGAATCCCTTCCTGGGTCTTATTATCGGTGCGGCACTGTGCTATCCTACGATCAACGGCACCGATGTACCTTTATTTGGTCATATGATTAATGTAACCTATACGTCCACATTGCTTCCGGTAATTCTTATTGTGGCACTGGCTAAGCCCCTGGAGAGCTTTTTTAACCGGGTGATCCCTGATATGGTAAAGACCTTTATCACACCGATGCTGGTGCTCCTTATCGCACTTCCCGTTGGTTTTGTGGTGATTGGACCCATTGCGAATCTCATTTCCAATGGAATTTCACAGGGAGTGTTATCCATATATAAGCTAAGCCCGATATTCGCAGGTTTTCTGGTGGGCGGATTATGGCAGGTCATGATTGTATTTGGTGTTCATATTGTGCTGGTGGTTTTATGTATCACCAATATTATATCAGGAACACCAGACCCAATTCTTGCTTTTACTACGTTCGTGACCTTTACCACCACCGGTATGATATTTGCCATGTGGCTGAAAAGCAAAGACAAGACCTTAAAGCAGATTGCACTTCCAGCCTGGATTTCCGGATTTTTTGGAGTGACCGAGCCAGCGATTTACGGTATCTTGTTACCAAGAATGAAGTATTTCGTTCTTTCCTGTCTTTGCGGTGCCGTTGCAGGTGCAGCAACCGCAGCGTTAGGATTAAAGTATCACACCATGGCAGGTATGGGACTCTTTGAGATACCAGCTCTTCTGGATCCCACCCAGCCTGGAAAAAGCATGGTGCATGCCCTGATTGCGGCAGCCATATCACTTATTGTAGGCTTTGCTGTAACCTTTATAACCTTTAAAGATGAGGCGCCTTCTGAGACAAAAGAAGGGGAACTTTCAGATAAATGCAGAAAAGAAGTGATTGCATGTCCTCTTTCCGGTACGGTCATGGCACTTGATCAGGTAAAGGATGCTGCATTTGCCAATGGAACTTTGGGACAGGGAATGGCGGTTTCACCAACAGAAGGAAAGGTCACTGCTCCATTTGACGGTACAGTCATGATGCTGTTTCCTACCAGGCATGCCGTTGGACTTATGTCTGACAATGGCTGTGAGGTAATCATTCATATTGGCATGGATACTGTACAGTTAAATGGAAAATATTTTGAGGCACACGTAAACGAAGGAGATAAGGTGAAAAAGGGAGACCTTCTTATTACTTTTGATAAGGATGCCATTGAAAGAGAAGGGTATTCTTTGGATACTCCGGTTTTGGTCACAAATACAAAGGATTATATGGAGGTCGTTGCGATGAACCGCTGTGGTTCTAAAGTCCATTGCGGCGATGAAGTAATAACCTTATTATAACAGACAGGAGGAATGAAATTGTTTCCAGATAATTTTTTATGGGGCGGTGCAGTTGCAGCCAACCAGTGTGAGGGAGCCTGGGAGGCTGATGGCAAAAAGGAGAGTATCTGTGATCATCTAACGGCAGGGTCCCGGGCGAAAAACAGAGTATTTACTTCTAAGATCCTGCCGGATGAGAGCTATCCCAGCCATGTTGCAGTAGATTTTTACCACCGTTACAAAGAAGATATTGCATTATTTGCAGAAATGGGATTTAAAGTTTTTCGGCTGTCCATTGCATGGAGCAGAATATTCCCCAACGGAGATGATGAAATTCCCAATGAGGAAGGTCTTAAGTTTTACGACCGGGTCTTTGACGAATGCCTGAAATATGGCATCGAACCAATGGTTACCTTAAGCCATTTTGAAATACCTTATCACCTGGTAAAAGAGTATCAGGGCTTTTCAGACCGAAAGGTGATTGATTGCTTTGAACGGTATGTGAGATGTGTCATGACAAGGTACAAAGACAAGGTAAAATATTGGCTGACCTTTAATGAAATTAATTTTGCCACCATGCCTATGGGAAATCTTGAAGTACTTGGGATTATGAACCGGGAGAACGATGAAGTGGCAAATCCCCTGGATGATATCAATCTGCGCTTTCAGGCACTGCACCATGTGTTTCTGGCCAGTGCCAGGGCCGTCATCGCTGCAAAGGAAATCAATCCTGATTTTAAGGTAGGCTGTATGATCGCCCATATTACCATGTATCCATTGACCTGCAGGCCGGAAGATATGCTTTTGTTGCAGGAACTGGATCATATCATCAATGACTTTTGTGCAGACGTTCAGGTAAAAGGACGTTATCCCGGCTATGCACTGCGCTATCTGGAAGAAAAGGGTGTGAATCTTACCTTTGAACCAGGAGATGAGGCTGTATTAAGAAAGGGCTGTGTTGACTTTTATTCCTTTTCTTATTATATGAGTAACTGTGTCACCACAGAGGAAGGTCATACTACCACTTTGGGGAATCTCCTGGGCGGAGTGAAGAATCCTTACCTGGAAGCGACCCAGTGGGGCTGGCAGGTTGATCCTAAGGGGCTTCTCTATACGCTGAATAAAATCCATGACCGGTATCAGGTGCCCATTTTCATTGTTGAGAACGGACTTGGAGCGGTGGATGTAAGGGATGAAAACGGTTGCATTCACGACGATTATAGGATAAACTATCTAAGACAGCATATATGTGAAATGGAAAAAGCCATTCACAATAAAGTTGATTTGTTCGGATATACGGTCTGGTCTGCTCTTGACATTGTAAGCTCTGGTACAGGAGAGATGAAAAAGCGGTACGGATTTATTTATGTGGATAAAGACGACGAAGGGAACGGCACCATGGAGCGATTTAAGAAGAAGTCGTTCTACTGGTACAAAAAGGTAATTGAATCTAATGGGGGAGATTTAGCCGATATATAGACCCATAATGGCAGGGATGGGTGGATCCTTTCGCATCCATCCTCGTCCCTGCCTTATTTTTATGTAATCTCTGACCATCAAAAGGGCAGCAGATGGGAACGACTGGATACGATGAAAGATTCTAAATCAGCTTTGTCAAAACTAATAATGAATATAGGGGTAAAGCGAGATGAAGTTATTTTATACCAAACCGGCAATGAAATGGGAAGAAACCTTACCCATTGGAAATGGCAGTCTTGGTGCCATGATATGGGGGGAAACAAAGAGAGAATGTCTGGGACTCAATGAGGAGAGCCTTTGGTCTGGTTATTACCGTGACAAGAATAACCATAAGGCGTCAAAGCATTTGGAAGAGTGCCGCAGGCTGGTAGAAAAGGAAGAGTATGAAAAGGCGGAGAAAGTCATTCGTGAGACCATGCTGGGGGAATATAATGAATCCTATATGCCTCTTGGCAATCTTTATTTCACCTTTAATCATACCGAAGACATTACAAATTATAAGCGAACCCTTGACTTAGATCACTCTGTTTCAGAAGTCAGCTACCAGACCGGAGGGCATAGCTATACAAGGGAATACTTTTCAAGCTATCCTGGAAAAGCAATCTTTATTAAGCTTCAATGTGACAGTCCAGCCTTAGATTTCAAGATTTCCTTTGAGTCGCAGATGGTCTGTAAAACAGAATATACTTCAGTCGGTTTAAACATAAAAGGGACTTGTCCCGAACATGTGGACCCATCCTACATAGATATCCATGAAAATCCCATCATTCAGGGGGATAAAGGCATGAAGTTCCATGCCGAATGTAACGTTCTTCATTGTGACGGAACCATAGAAGAGGAAGAACAGTGCATAAGCATCTCTAAGGCATCGGTTGTGACTTTGGTATTTTCAGCGGTGAAAGAACCAGAATTTAATCCTGCCATGTCTTATGATGAGATCAAGGAGATACATATTAAAGATTACAGAAGCTTATATGAGAAGGTGGAGCTGTATCTGGGGGAAGAAATCAATCTTCCTACAGATGAACGGCTGGAACGGCTGAGAAAAGGAGAGAAGGACAATGATTTATATGCTCTGTTTTTCCAGTATGGAAGATATCTTCTTATCAGTTCTTCCAGAGAGGGGAGCCTCCCAGCCAATCTTCAGGGAATCTGGAGCTGGCAGTTCCGTGCGCCATGGAGCTGTAACTGGACCACCAACATCAATGCCCAGATGAATTACTGGCTGGCTCAAAGCTGTAACTTAAAGGAATGTCTGCCTCCTTATTTTGAGCTGGTGAAAAAGCTTTGTGAGGAAGGGAAAAAGACAGCAAAAATTCATTATAACTGCAGAGGCTTTGTTCACCATCACAACGCGGATTATTGGTGCAACACAAATCCTATGGGCATGCCATATGGAGAAGATCATGGAGAGAAAGAAGCCGTTACCTGGTCCATGTGGCCGATGGGTGGTGCCTGGCTGACCAGTGAGCTGTTCCGGCATTACGAATATAATCCCAATGCGGAATTTTTAAAGAACACAGTTTATCCGGTTCTAAAGGAAGCTGCCCTGTTCTTAATCGACTGGCTTTACGAATATGAAGGAAGCTATGTTACCTGTCCGTCAACGTCTCCGGAGAACATGTTTAAGACTCCAACCGGAGACTCCTGTGCTGTTGCCATGTCATCCGCCATGGATCTTGCTATCATTCGGGAGGTGTTCGGGAACTTTAAGAGGACCTGTGAGATTTTAAAGCTGGATGATGAGATATTAGAAGAGATATCCGAACGGCTTTCAAAGCTTACACCTTTTAAAGTGGGAAGCAAAGGACAGCTTCTTGAATGGAATAAGGAATTTGAAGAATGCGAGCCTGGCCATCGTCATCTGTCTCATCTATACGGTATGTTCCCGGGTGAGCTATTTGAAGGCGATAAAGTGCTTACCGAGGCCTGCAAAAAATCCTTGTCCCTTCGTTTGAGCAGTGGCAGCGGACATACGGGCTGGAGCTGTGCGTGGATCATTAACTTATTTGCCGTGTTAGGAGATGGAGAAAATGCATACCATTTTCTAAATACCCTGCTGACCCGCTCCACCTATGAAAATCTCTGGTCCGCCCATCCGCCGTTCCAGATTGATGGAAACTTTGGAGGAGCTGCTGGCCTGGCAAATATGCTGGTGCAGGATCGAAACGGTGAAATTAAGATTTTACCCGCAATGCCTTCCCAGTTTGACAGTGGATATGTGAAGGGTCTTAGAATTAAGAACGGTAAAACAGTGGATATCAAGTGGGATAATGGGGAGCTTGACACTTACCGGATCTATTGATGAAGTAACAGAAATTAGGAAAATCGGTGTAAATAAGTTTCTGAATCAGGACTTTGTTTGCACCGTTTTTCCATACTTAAATCATAAAATACGTAGAAAGTGTTAATCCAGCATAAAAGTCATTCATACTAAATGGGAAGAACGGGCTAAGAAAGGGAGACAGATCGTGAAATTAGGTCATCGAGTGGGGATTGGTAATACAGCAGACGTCTATCATTGGGAAGGTAAGACCGTTATTAAGTTGTTTCATTCCGGATATCCAAAAGACAGCGTTATGAGGGAATTCTCAAATGTAGCAATTGTCAGTAAGATGGATTTTCCAAAGCCTATGGCATATGATGTCATTGAGGTGGAGGGAAGATTGGGTATTATTTATGACAGCGTAATGGGAGAGTCTTTACTGGACTGGCTGTTAAGAACAAAAGATTTAGAACGGGGAGGAGAGATACTGGCTCAGCTTCATAAAAGGATGCTGGCCCATAAGGTTACATCTGCTCCCAGTTACAAAGATTTTCTATACCGGAATCTGGAACGGGCAGCAAGAAACTCTGAAGAGAAATTTGAGGGTCTTTTTGGGCAGCTTCAAAAACTTCCAGATGGGGATACCTTTTGCCATGGGGATTTTCATCCAGGCAATGTAATTTTAAGCATTGAAAACCCGGTTGTCATTGATTTTATGAATGTATGTGCAGGAGATTATTTCTATGACGTTGCAAGGACGGTTTTTCTGATTGAATATACTCCAGTTCCTCAGATTCCGGGAGCGGTAGAAGATCTGTTAAGGTTAAAAACAACACTGGCAGATCAGTACCTGATTCATATGAAGGTGGACCGGGAGCAGATATCAGACTTTTTAGAGGTGATCATTTCCTCCAGGCCGGGTGAATCTTAAAAGGTACAAAGAAATGAAAACCGTGGTTTGACTTTATTAAATTAATGTGATAGTATAGAAAATGAAGTATCATCAACAAGTGAAGTTTGTAGGAAAATGGCTATAGCCTACCGAAGGAGTAACACTCTCAGGTGCCTGGAAAACCAGGTGTGGACTATAAATGGATGTAACTCTGGAGAATCCCTTGATTGGGTGCCGAAGGTGTAAGGGGTGGATTTATCCGCTTTAATCTCTCAGGCAAAAGGACAGAGAACCTTTATAAATTTATTTTTGGGGTCTTTTTGTGCATATCCGGAGTCAAACCATATTTTTGGTTTGGCTTTTTTATTTGTTGATGCATTCAGGACATTCTGATTTACAGCTTCAGAATATCCATGCAAAAATAATAAGGAGTGTTACGAGTATGGAATGGTTTTCGGCTTTGGTTGTCAGTATTAACAAAGTGTTATGGAATGTGTTTTTGATTGTTGTTCTTTGCGGTGTAGGTCTTTACTTTACCATAAGAACGAGAGGAATTCAGTTTCGCAGGTTTAAGCAAAGCTTTCGTATGACCTTTGGCTCCATTACCTTAAGAGGAAAGGATGCCAGTGAAAAAGAGGGTATGACTTCTTTTCAGTCACTGCTTACCTCAATATCCGCACAGATCGGTACGGGAAATCTTGCAGGTGTGGCAACTGCCATGGTTTCCGGAGGGCCTGGTTCTGTATTCTGGATGTGGGTGAGTGCTATTTTAGGTATGGCGACTATTTACGCGGAGGCAACTCTGGCTCAGCGTTATAAGACTGTGGTAAACGGAGAACTGGTAGGTGGGCCTGTCTATTATATCCGGGCGGCTATCAAAGGGCCGGCTGGTAAAGTAGTAGCGGCTACATTTTCTGTGCTCATTATCATTGCCCTTGGATTTATGGGAAATATGGTTCAGGCAAATTCCGTAGGAGGAGCCATGGAAGCAGCGTTTGGGGTTCGTTCTGAGTACGTGGGAGTCGCCCTGGCTATCTTATCCCTGCTTGTATTTTTAGGCGGAGTCAAACGAATCGTTGCTGTGGCAGAAAAGGTAGTTCCTTTTATGGCAGTGTTCTTTACTCTATCTTCCTTAATTATCATGGTAGTAAATTTTCGCAGCATCATTCCTGCTTTTTATGATATTTTTGTCGGTGCATTTAATCCGCAGGCAGTTTTAGGCGGGGTACTTGGAGTATCTGTACAGAAATCCATTCGTTTTGGAATCGCCAGAGGCTTATTCACCCATGAAGCCGGTATGGGATCCACACCTCATGCCCATGCCCTTGCCCGCGTAAAAAATCCGTGTGAACAGGGACTGGTTGCCATGATGGGAGTCTTTGTGGATACCATTGTACTTTTACCATTAACAGTTCTTGCTATCTTAACCTCCGGAGTCCTGGGCTCCAGAGATGTAAAAGGAGAGTTTGTAACGGGAATCGAACTGACCCAGTCTGCGTTTGCTCAGGTCTTTGGCCATTTTGGCTATGTGGTCATTGCTATCTGTGTGTTCTTCTTTGCATTTGCTACCATCATGGGCTGGTACTTTTTCGGCCTTGCCAATGTGAAGTATCTCTTTGGTAAAAAGGCCATTCCATTTTATGCGGTCATGGTATCCATTTTCGTAGGTGTGGGCTGTGCGCTGAAAGTAGATCTGGTCTGGAATCTTGCCGACCTTTTCAATGGTCTGATGGTGATACCTAATATACTGTCTCTCCTATTACTTGGTGGAGTTGTCATCAAGCTGACAAAAGACTGGGAAGCTGGAAAGCCATATGACAGCGAAATAAAATAAAGAAAATAATATACTTAATATCCTCGTCAACCGGGCTGGTTGGCGGGGATTTTTTAATTGTTATAATTTTGTAAACATATACAAAAAAACTTAAAATTAATTAATGCTTACTTAATGGCATTCTAAAAATAAAAGTATATAATAGGTCTTTGTGGTTCCTGTTTGGTCAATCTAAAACGCCACAAACGTACAGCATGAGGAGGACAAAAGAGTGGCATTCAGTAGTTTAGAATTTATTTTTCGTTTTTTTCCGGCATTTCTGGCACTCTATTATGTTGCGCCTTATAAGCATCGAAACAAAGTCCTTCTTATAGGAAGTCTTTGTTTTTATGCCCTGGGAGATTTCCGGTATCTTCCTCTGATTTTAGCATCAGTTGGAATCAATTATCTCATTGTCAGACAGATGATCCGTCATCGGGATCATGAAAAGATCTGGCTTCTTTTATCCCTGGTATATAATATAGGGACCTTGTTTTTCTTTAAATATTCAAATTTCTTAATTGAAAATATAAATGCCATAGCGCAGGTGTTTCACTGGGAGAAAGAATTGCCCGTGTTAAATCTTTCACTCCCCCTGGGGATCAGCTTTTATACCTTTCAGGTGATTTCCTGTGTGATCGATGTATATCGTAAGGAAATCGGTGAAGAGCTTACGTTCTTAAATTTTGCTACGTATGTCACCATGTTTCCTAAAATATTATCCGGGCCAATTACTTCCTATGGAGAAATTTCAGAGGAGCTGTCCGTCAGAAAATATAACATCTTTAAGTTAGAGATCGGACTAAGGTATTTTATTCTTGGCTTGGGCATGAAGGTGTTGGTGGCAGACCGCATCGGGCTGTTATGGAACGACATTCAGACCATAGGCTTTCAGAGTATTTCCACTCCTCTGGCATGGCTGGGTTCTCTGGCATACAGTCTCCAGATTTATCTGGATTTTCAGGGCTATTCCCTTATGGCAATCGGTGTGGGAAGAATGCTGGGCTTTCACCTCCCGGCCAACTTTAACCACCCCTATATGTCAAAATCCATTACGGAATTCTGGCGCAGGTGGCATATGACCCTTGGCATGTGGTTTCGCAGCTATGTATATATACCGCTGGGAGGAAACCGGTATGGCTTAAAACGCCTTGCCGCCAATCTTTTTGCAGTATGGATTCTTACCGGCTTATGGCATGGTGCCAGCTGGAATTTTGTCTTGTGGGGAATTCTTTTGTTCCTGTTAATTCTTCTGGAAAAGCTTTTTTATAAACCACTTCTTGACCGGTCAAAGATTCTGGCGAGACTTTATATGCTTTTTGTAATACCTGTTACCTGGATTATCTTTGCGGTCAATCATTTGAAAGACCTCATGATTTACTTGGGCAGGATGTTTGGCATATACCAGGGGGTCAATGTAAATCCAAACGACTACGTTCGGTATTTCAGTCAGTATAAATGGATATTTCTCATTGGAGGTTTTCTTTGCTTTCCTTATGGAAAACGTATATTTAACCGATTTCAGAACAGCTGGGCATGTACTTTATTCTTGCTGGCAATATTCTGGTATTCTGTTTACTTCATTTCCAATGGGGCAAATAATCCCTTCCTATATTTTAAATTTTAGGAGTACATATAATACGAAAGGAAGCGTATGAAACATTTAGGAGACTTTAAACGATACCGTCTGCTTGCCCTGGTTTTGCTCAGCTCCCTGGCATTATCTTTGATAGGATTCGCAGGGAAAAATACGGTTTACGCAGATGATACCGTGGATATATTAAAAGCCCCTCAGCTAATGGTGGTGTTGGAAGGTTTAAAACAGGGCAGATATCCGTGGGATATCCTGACCCATGGAGTGAGACCGGCGGAAGTATCTGAAGATCCTGGACTCATAGGAGAGACAGGGATTACAAAAGAGACAGAAGGCACAAAAGAAACAGAGGCCATGAAAGAGTCAGAAGCCTTGAAGGAATCAGAGGATAATAGCCAGGAAAACCAGGCTGTGGAACCGGAACAGACAGAAGCGTCTGTAGAAGAAGAGAAGTCCCCTCCATCTGAAGTCCCAAACAAGAGTCCTTTTACAAGAGTAGATGAGAGCTATTTTGATGATGCACTATTTATCGGAGACTCAAGGACTGTGGGCTTATCCCAGTATTCCAATTGGAAAAATCCTGCATATTATGCAGACGTAGGTCTTACGGTTTATTCCGTATTTGATAAAAAGGTTGCAACGGTAAATGGGGAGACCATGACCATAGACCAGGCTCTAAAAAGGCAGAAGTTTGGAAAAATCTATATCATGCTTGGAATCAATGAACTTGGAAGAGGAACGACAGAGACTTTTGCAAAGAAGTATAGTGAAGTAATTGGAAGAATTAAGGAGCTTCAGCCCGATGCCATTATATTTATAGAAGGAATCATGGGAGTATCAAAAAAGAAGTCAGATTCCGATCCGATCTTCAATAACAGAAATATACAGGAGAGAAATGCCGCAATTCAGTCTCTGGCAGATGATACGTCTTTATTCTATATTGATGTAAATCAGGTGATTATGGATGGTACAGGTGGGATTCCTTCTGATTATACGTTTGATAACGTCCATCTAAAGGCAGCTTACTATAAAATCTGGACAGAGTTTCTTTTGGACCATGGAGTCATAAGAAAACCTTAAGGAAACAAAATAAAAATTATAATAATCGGGGGATTCTCATAATTGCTTTTTTATATTATAATTAAGTCAGTGTGCTTAATTTGACGATAAATGGTACATAATGGATAAAACCCGTATTTTGGGGGATAGAAAGGCATTCTAGATGGATCGATTCGGTGATATTTTTAGTAATACGGTTGTTAAAAAGGTTTTTAGTATTTTACTCCTCGCTTTGTTCATGTATTTGTTCCGGGGTATGTTCAATCAGCTTCTCCTTATTTTTATTATTACCTTTATCTTCGGTCAGCTGCAAAAATATATCTATGATAAGGTAAATGCCAGGATAAAAGTAAGCCGTAAACTGATCACCATAATGATGTATGCAGTGATTCTTCTTATTTTTACCATCAGTGGTATTGTATACATTCCTAAAGTGACCCAGCAGCTGTTTGATATCGTCAATTTGATATCGAAATTTGATTTGAACCAGTTGCAGTCGGAGATTAACATCAATCTCATTAGCAGCATTCCCAAGGAGCAGATTGACGGATATATCCGAATGGCAGAAAGTCATCTTCTCAGCTTTGTTGCAACGGCTGGTACATTCAGCATTAATCTGGTTCTTTCCTTTTTAATCAGCTTCCTCTTTTTATTGGAGAGAGATGAGATTATTGGCTTTTTAAAGCACATGGAGAATAGTAAGGTATCTTTTCTTTTTGAATATTCTGTTTACTATGGAAAGAAGTTTTTAAATTCCTTTGGTAAAGTCATTGAATTACAGATTGTCATTGCTTTTATTAACTCCGTATTATCTGTACTTGCTCTGACTCTAATGGGATTTCCTCAGACCTTGGGACTGGGAGCCATGATTTTCATTCTGGGACTGATTCCTGTAGCTGGTGTGATTATTTCACTGATTCCGCTTACTATTATTGCATTTAACATCGGTGGTGCCATTAAGATTATTGAGGTCATTGTTATGATCGTGGTGCTTCATTCTCTGGAGACCTACGTCCTAAATCCTAAGTTAATGTCAGCTAAAACAAAGATTCCAGTATTTCTGGTGTTTTTAATCTTGTTAGTCAGCGAGCATTATATCGGGGTATGGGGATTGCTGTTCGGGATTCCGCTTTTTATGTTCTTGCTGGATATTTTAGATATTAAAGTGAAAGAGAAATAAAAATAATGATATTGGAAAGCCAGCCCTTCTTACTTAAGAACGGCTGGCTTAACTTATTCTGAAAATATAGCCTTATATTCCTGGTCACTCAACTCTCTTCCTTTCGTAGTAAGTTTTATGACCTCATTTTCAATACTCACATTACCTTCTTTTAATAAGTATTTTACAATTTTATTTGTAAACGCTTCATCCCAATGAAAATGGGCGGAAAGAGTATGAAGGCCGGCTTCCTGGCTTTCTGCCTCGCTTCCTTCGTGTTGGTATAGATGAAAGAGCAATGTTTTCATGCTGAAATCCAGTTTTTGCCTTTTGTGTCTTCGGATGGAGCTTATAAAGCCCTTTTTTGGTGCCGTAATAAATACAAGAAAGAATACAAATCCAGTCATAACAGCCATACTGCCTGAGATAGAAGCATCCAGCCAGGAAGCCAGATAAAAGCCTGAGATGCCATTGACAGCACCGATTCCTGTACTGAGCATCAGCATATGCTTTAAGTCATCGGTCAAAAGATAAGCCGTAGCAGGCGGTCCAATCATAAAGGCAACCACCAGTACAGAACCAACTGCTTCAAAAGCTCCTACGGTTGTCATGGAAACCAGCAACATCAACCCATAATGAATGAGAGTCGGAGAGATTCCCAGTACCGCGGACAGGATAGGATCAAAGGTAACTACTTTTAATTCCTTAAAAAATACTATGATACAAATCAGATTAATAAGGAGCAAGGTCAGTGTGCTGTAAATTGCTTTCGCACCAATGTCATAGCCAAACAAGATCATTCGGTTAAATGGAGCAAATGCAAGCTCACCTAACAAAACGGAATCCGTATCCAGATGCACAGAACCTGCGTATCTGGTAATCAGTATGATGGCTATGGAAAATAACAGGGGAAATACAATCCCAATGGAAGCATCCTCAGAAAGGAGCTTTGTACGGTTTAATGTTTCTGTCAGCCATACGGTTGCAAGGCCCATAAAGGCAGCTCCTGCAATCAGAAGCGGGGAAGATAAGTCGTGGGTCAGGAAAAAGGCAAGGACAATA
Organism: Lacrimispora xylanolytica; assembly: GCF_026723765.1. Lineage (NCBI taxonomy): Bacteria > Bacillati > Bacillota > Clostridia > Lachnospirales > Lachnospiraceae > Lacrimispora > Lacrimispora xylanolytica. The sequence goes on along the minus strand of NZ_CP113524.1, from coordinate 2,847,766 downwards.
CCTAGAAGAATGGTATGAGTAATGGAATCAGACATCATTGACATTTTCCTTAATACAAGAAATACTCCAGGCAGGGAGCAGGCAACGGCCACGATGACCGCAATCAGTTGAATTTCAAATTGTGGAGACATCTTCATTCCCTCCTCTTCTTTTTATCATCTGTTTTAAGTTCCTTCTATGAATCATCTTTTGTAAGATACCTCTTCCCGGAGCAAACAGGATACTGAATATGACAATGCAGCTGATAAACACAACAATGGCAGGTCCTGTTGGCAGTTTTGCAGTCAGAGAGCTGGCAATGGTTCCAAGGATTCCAGATACAGCACCAAAGACGGCAGACAGCATGACCATGACCCATAAGCGGTCGGTCCATTGCCTGGCAGCAACTGCGGGAGCGATCAGCATGGCGCTCATTAATATGACACCTACGGTCTGCAGGCCAATAATAATTGCCATAACAATCATAAATGACAGCAGAAGATTAATTTTATTGGCTGGAAGACCAAGGCTCCTGGCATATTCCATATCAAAGATAAATAGCTTAAATTCTTTCCAGAACAGGAGTACCAGGATAAGAAGTATGACTCCGCACAGGCTCATAAAGATCACGTCTCTTTGCAGCAGGGTAGAAGCCTGCCCGAAGATAAAGCGTTTTAATCCGGCCTGATTGGAGTTTGGTATTTTCTGAACAAAGGTGAGGAGTACCAGCCCAAATCCAAAGAATACAGACATGACAAGGGCGAGTGCGCTGTCAAATTTGATTCTGGTATGTTTTACAATGCTGATGATAAATAAAGTGGCCATTAAGCCTGAGACCAAGGCTCCAAGAAGAAGCACTTCCGTGTGCTTGGAGCCGGTTAGTATGAACGCCAGTATGACACCAGGCAAAGCGGCATGGGACACACCGTCACCTAAAAGACTTTGCTTACGAAGGACTGCGAAGCTTCCTAATATACCGCTTAATAAGCCTAAAATGGCTGAGCCAAGGGCCACGGTCTGAAACGTGTAGTCTTTAAAAAGGGTAAATACCTGTTCCATATTTATGCACCTCCTTACATAGCACCCTGCAATAGATTTACAGAGCTTCGGTAGGCCTTTTTTAAGTTGCTTTCATGGAAAACTTCCTCTACGGGGCCGCTTGCAATGACCTTAATATTAATCAGTGTGACCCAATCAAAGTATTCTTTAACTGTCTGCAGATCGTGGTGCACTACCACAACTGTTTTGCCCGATTCCCTTAACTCCTTTAACAGCTGTACAATTGCCTTTTCCGTTTGAATGTCAACGCCTTTAAAAGGTTCATCCATAAAGTATATATCTGCTGTCTGCATGAGAGCCCTGGCTAAGAATACACGCTGCTGCTGACCGCCGGACAACTGACTGATCTGACGGTTATGAAATGCTTCCATGCCTACCTTTTGTAAGCATTCCATAGCCATTTCTTTCTCTTTTTTTCCTGGACGTCTGATAAATCCCAGTCTCCCGTAACAGCCCATTAGTACAATATCCAGTACAGTAGCAGGGAAATCCCAGTCAACGCTTCCGCTTTGAGGCACATAAGCAACCTTATTTTTTAATTTGCGAAGGTTATTTTCTTTTTCATTGAAAAAATTTACTGTGCCTGTAACCGGAACCAGTAGACCCAGCATGGCTTTTAAAAGTGTGGTTTTTCCTGCGCCGTTGGGGCCGACCACTGCCATCAGTTTACCCTGTGGGATATCAAGGTCAATATCCCACAGAACTGGCTTGGAATCATAGGCCACGGTTAAATCTTCTATATGAACGGCATAATCTAATTTCTTTGATTTCATATGGTTTCCTCCTTACTGAAATAACTATTTTAAAGCTCCTACGATAGTGTCAACATTGGCTTTTACTGTGAGAAGGTAGGTTTCAGCGCCGGAATTTTTGCCTCCCAGGGAATCTGAGTAAAGCTCTCCGCCTATGGCAACATCAAACCCCTTTGATTTAACTGCCGCCTGAAGGGCCTCTATGGTTTTAGGCGGAACAGAAGATTCCACAAAAACGGCTTTTATCTTACGCTTGGTAATAAAATCTGCCAGGGTGCTTACATCGGCAGTTCCTGCCTCCGCATCCGTACTGATTCCCTGTAGTCCTCTTACTTCAAGACCATATGCCTTGCCAAAATATTGAAACGCATCATGTGCTGTGATGAGAACTCTCTGATCTTTTGGTATTTCATTGATTCTGTCCCTTATGTAGGTATCCAGTTTTTCCAGCTCTAAGGTATAGGCTTCTAAGTTTTTCTTATAAGCCTGGGCATGACTGGGATCTGCTTCTGACAGACGGTCTGCTACCGTTTTTGCTGCTGATTTCCACAGGGAAACCTGAAACCAGATATGTGGATCATGGACAGAGCTGTCGTCCTCCCAGGATAATAATTGATCTTTTGGAAGGCCATCTTCAATACAGATTACGGTACTGCCGCGATCTGTGAGGGACTGAAAAATCTCACCCATCTTTCCTTCCAGATGCAAGCCATTGTAAACAACGACATCAGCATTTTGCATCAATGTAACATCTCCGGCACTTGCCTGGTATAAATGGGGATCAATTCCAGGCCCCATAAGCCCATCTACATTTACATGTTCTCCACCAATGACTCTGGATAAGTCAGCAAGCATAGTGGTGGTGGCTACAATGTTTAAGGTATCACTGGTTTTCTTCTGTTCTGCTTTTTGGCATCCTGTTATCATCATTACTGTCATAAGGCAGAAACTTAACAAAACCATACATTTTTTCATCATAAATATCCTCCATTCTATTCTTTGTTTTTAGTTTCACTCCTGGCAGCTACATAAATCTGACAGGCGGCTTTATGGCTGATCCGTATTTTTTTATCTCCAAGTGTCAGGGTAAAGGGACCTTCATAATCATCCACCGAAAGGACTGTTATCTGGCTTCCTATTTCAATTCCCTGTGTCTGCAGGTAATCAAGAAGTTCTTTTTCTTCCTGCACCTTTTTTATAATGGCTGTTTTACCAGCTGTAAGTGTGGAAAGAAGTGTTAAGGCCCCTTCCTTTATCTGTCCCATCTGGTTCGGTATTGCATTGCCATGGGGGCAGTACTCCGGATAATTCAAGAAACCCTCCAGCCGGTTCGTAAGCCGGACAGGAGATACGTGCTCTAATAATTCAGCATCTTCATGTGCTTCACTCCAGGAATATCCCAGATGCCGGATAAGGAATACCTCCCACAAGCGGTGTCCACGCAAAAGTGAAACAGCAATTTCAATTCCTTCCTTTGTCAGCTTTGCTCCTTTATATGGCTCCGTGACAAGCAGTGCTTCCTGACTTAGCTTTGCAAGCATCTCAGATACAGAAGCCGGTGCTATTTTTAAAGCCTGAGATAGCTGTTTGTTGTTGATAAGATGCTCTGAGCCGCCCAGTTTATATAGTTCTTTTAAATAATCTTCTTTATTTGGTGTCATATCATCGCCTCCATTTTTAGGTATACCTAAATTAATTATATTATATGCCTAAAAATGAAGAAGTGCAAGATGTATCACAAAAATAGGAGTGATTATCTTTATCATTAAAAAAGTTAGCTCAGGCTAAAAAAGTTTCCTGAGACTAATATATATTAAATGAATCAAAGTGTTACAGAAATCCAGCCATTATTTTTCAGTAAATTGGCTGGATTTCTTTTTTATCTTTTTTTATATATTGGTTAAATGTATAGATGAGAGAAAGATTGATATATATTTTGAATTTGTTTCCAATATACCCCAATGATATAATTATTTTAGAATTTATCATACCTAAAGGAGTATAGAACTTGTTTGACTTCACTTATTTTCTAAATGTGTTTCCAACGATTGCATCTAAATTACAGGTGACGCTAACGCTGACCTTGACGGCGGCAATGTTCTCCATTCTCATCGGTGTCACCGTAGCCGTTATCGGATATTATAAAATAAAGATTCTTTATCCCCTTACCCGTTTTTATTTGTCCATATTAAGGGGAACCCCTCTGGTGGCTCAGTTGTATTTTTTTTATTATGGGCTGGCAAGAGTCAGTGAGATTGTGCTTAATATGAAGCCGCTGACTGCGGTGGCCTTGGTATTGAGCTTAAATACCGGAGCCTTTATGTCTGAAAGCATTCGTGGAGCCCTTCTGTCGGTTGACTCTGGGCAAAAGGAAGCTGCCGCCATGCTTGGAATGACAGAGCTTCAGACCATTAGACGGATTGTATTGCCACAGGCGTTTCGCGTGTCATTGCCGGCCTTATTTAACGATCTGATTAATCTTTTAAAGGCAACATCACTGGCATTCATGCTTGGTGTCAGAGATATTATGGGACAGGCAAAGAGTGAAGGCGCGCAGTCCTTTCGCTACTTTGAAATCTACCTTGCTGTTATGATTATTTACTGGCTTTTAGTTTTGGGATTTTCTCATCTTCATAAGATTATGGATAGAAAATGTATGGAAATGTACTGACAACCATCAAATATTGGGAGGAAAAAAATGAAAAAAGGATTACCAATTCTCCTGCTAATGGCAGCAATGACGCTTGCAGGATGCAGCAGCAATACTTCAGCCAAAGCAGCAGATGCAGAGAAAACAACGGCAGAGAGCACAAAATCAGAAAATGGATCAGAGCAAAGTTCAGCCGAAAAACGTAAAGTCATAATTGCCACAGGCGGCACAGGAGAACCCTACAGCCTCCTTAGCAGTGATGGAAAGGAATGGACTGGAATTGATTCAGAGATGTGGAGTGAGATTGCAAAACGTACCGGTTGGGATATTGAAGTGAAGCAGGCGGAATTCTCATCCTTGTTTGGCGAACTGGATGCCGGACGGGTTGACGTTGCCGCAAATTGCTTTGCGACAACAAAAGCGAGAATGGATAAATATTTGACTTCTCACCCCTATTACGGAGATGCCCAGTGTGTGATTGTGAACGAAGACAAAGCAGACATCAATACCTTTGAGGCATTGAAAGGCGTTACCATCGGAGTTACCCAGGGGCAGGCTTCCCAGGTATCCGTAGAGAAGATGGCAGAAACATATGGCTGGAATGTAGTCGTTTATGAAACAAGTGATACGGGATATCAGGATCTTCATTTGAAAAGAATTGATGCCATGGCGACAACAGACAGCCTTGTCCATAAATATGAGAAGACGCAAAACATGAAGTTTCATATTCTGGAGACCAGGCTTCTTGCAAATAATGTAGCATATTACTTCCAGCAAAATGAGAAGGGAAAAGAGCTTTGTGAAGAAGTAAATCAGGTCTTGGATAAGATGATGGAAGATGGAACCACTTCAAAGATAATTACAAAATGGATGTATTCCGATATGACTCAAATGATTCATGACTAAGTGGAGGAAGAGGTAAAAAAGTGGTTGAAATCAGTCATTTATGGAAGTCCTTTGACGGACAAACAGATATTTTAAAGGATATAAATGTCTCCATTAAAAAAGGTGAGATTGTTGCCATTCTTGGTTCTTCCGGAACTGGAAAATCCACATTGCTCAGATGTTTGAATTATCTGACAAAGCCAACGGCTGGAAGCATCCGTATTGGATCTACAACCATAGATGCAAAGAATCATAGGAATAAAGATATTATGGAGCTGCGGGGGCATTCCGCCATGGTTTTCCAAAATTACAACTTGTTTAAGAATAAAACAGCGTTGGAAAATATTATGGAAGCGCTGATGATTGTGGCCGGAAAAAGCAGGAAGGAAGCCCAGGAATTGGGGTTAAAGCTTCTTAAAAAGGTTGGAATGCTGGAACGGAAGGACTATTATCCCTCTAAGCTTTCCGGCGGACAGCAGCAGCGGATTGGCATAGCCAGAGCTCTGGCAGTGAGTCCGGAGGTCCTATTGTTTGACGAACCGACCTCTGCCCTTGACCCGGAACTGGTGGGGGAGGTTTTAAACACCATTCAACAGGTGGCAGAAGACGGATCTACCATGATACTTGTCACCCATGAGATTATGTTTGCGCGCAGGATTGCTACTAGAATATTATTTATGGCAGATGGAACCATTGTGGGGGATGGGGAACCAGAAGAAATACTGGATAATCCTAAAGATGAGAGACTGAAACGCTTTCTGGACTACAATTTAAAATAATTACTGTTCTAATATACAAATCACAGGGTCATATTTGAAAGGAGTCAAACCATGATTGAGATGAAAAGAGAACTGCCTCAGGTATTTGAAAGTTTTGCAGAGGCAAGAAAAAACGGATTTCTGGCAGTTAAGAAAATAAAAGATTCCGGTAAGGGAGTCGTTGGACAGTTTTGTACCTATACACCTCTTGAGATTTTTATGGCGGCTGGCCTGGTATCGGTAAGCCTTTGTTCCACCAGTGATGAAACGATTCCAGATGCGGAAAAAGAGCTGCCAGGCAATTTATGTCCCCTGATTAAATCAAGCTATGGATTTGCAGTAACGGATAAATGTCCTTATATGTATTTTGCAGATTTAGTGGTTGGTGAAACAACCTGCGACGGCAAGGTGAAGATGTATGAGCTCCTTGCAAAAAAGAAAAACCTGCATGTTCTTCAGCTTCCCCGCAATCAGTTCACTCCAGAGTCAAAAGCTCTTTGGAGGTCTGAAGTCCTTCGCCTAAAGGAGCGGGTAGAAAAAGATTTTGGTGTGACCATCACCGATGAGATGTTAAGAGATGCCATTCAAAAACGCAATGAGGAACGTAGGCTGTTAAAAGAGCTGTATGAGCTTAGCACCTTATGTCCTCCGCCGATTACTGGTCTGCGCCAGCTCCAGATTTTATTTGGCTCTCAGTTTAAATTTGACTGGAAGGAGAAAACAGAAGAAATCCAGAATGCCATCCATAATATAAAAGCTGCCTATGAGGCAGGTGAACGGCCAGTATCGAAAGATGCTCCCCGTATCCTTATTACAGGCTGTCCCATGGGAGGAGTAACGGAAAAAGTCGTAAAGGTCATTGAGGAAGCAGGTGCTGTTGTGGTCGCATATGAAAACTGTACCGGTGCAAAGCAGATGGACCGTCAGTGCTCCGAAGAGGGAGATCCTATTGCCAATATTGCAGATCACTACCTACAGATTGGCTGTTCCATTATGACTCCCAACCCCAACCGGTTTGAACTCCTGGGAAGACTGTGTGAGCAGTTTAAGGTAGACGGAGTGGTGGAAATGACCCTTCAGGCATGTCATACTTATGCGGTAGAGTCAAGTACCGTAAAAACGTTTTTAAAAGAAAGAAACATACCCTATCTTCAATTAGAAACTGATTATAGTACGGCTGATATCGGACAGCTGTCAACAAGAGCCGGAGCATTTGTGGAGATGTTATAAAGAATGGAACAGATAACAGTAGGAATTGACTGCGGTTCTGCCGCCTGTAAGGGAATCCTTTTAAAAGGCGGCAGGATTGCCGCGTCTTGTGTAAAGCCAACAGGCTGGAATCCAAAAGAAACTGCAAGAGCGGTGCTTAAAGATCTATTGCAGCAGGAGAATAGAACGGATGAAGACATACGTGTGGCAGCAACTGGTTATGGAAGAGTGGGAATTGACTTTGCTCATAAGAAAATAACTGAAATTACCTGTCATGCAGCAGGGGCAGATTACCTCCTGCCAGAGGTTCGTACTATTATTGACATTGGGGGACAGGATTCCAAGGTCATATCCGTAGAGAATGGAAAGGTAGTTTCATTTCAGATGAATGATAAATGCGCGGCTGGCACCGGAAGATTTCTTGAGATGTCTGCCCACCGTATGGGGATTGATTTATCTGATTTTCCAAAGCTGTTAGAAGAGGGGAAATGCTGTTCCCTAAGCAGTATGTGCGCGGTATTTGCCGATTCTGAAATTGTATCCTTGCTGGCGGCGGGAAAAAGCCGGGAAGAGATCGCCGGAGGGATTGTTCAATCCGTGGTCACAAGAGTGATGGCGCTGGCCGGAAGAATTGGAATCGAGTCCCCCATTCTTTTAACCGGTGGATTGGCACAATTGGAAGGACTTAGAAACGTGCTGGAGCAGCAGACGGGGTACCCTGTTAACGTTTCCCATTATTCCCGTTATGCTGGAGCCATTGGAGCTGCTTTAAAAGCTTAATATCAGCTTTAGATATTAAAAAAGCGAATGTAAAATGCACAACTACTGATAGGTAATTGTGCGTTTTTTTTGTTTTGTTTCTCTTTGTTACAACATTTTAGTTGTTGAAAATACACATAATATATCTTAAAAAGTGTTGTATTATAGATAATTTTAATAAGTTGAGCCGGTTATATAACTATTAATCGCTTGTAAAAGATAACTTGTTCAATTATGATTGTAATGTAGATTGTAGACAATCTACATTACAATCATAATTGTTTATCAGGCTAACGGGGGAGGGGGCAGTGTTTCTATTTTTTATGGGAAATTTGGGAACAATTTTACAAATCAGATTGGTTTAAGGAGAAGTTATGGATGTTCGAAAAATCAACAAGTTTACCTCTTGTGGAGGGTGCATTGCCAAACTGCCTCAGGGAATGTTAAAAGAAGCATTGTTAAATATACCTCTTTTTGATGACAAGAATCTTATTGTAGGATTTGATACATCGGATGATGGGGCTGTCTATCGGTTAACGGATGAATTGGCTATCATTCAAACCCTTGATTTCTTCCCGCCTATGGTGGAAGACCCCTATTTATTTGGGAAAATTGCGGCAGCTAATGCATTAAGTGATATATACGCAATGGGGGGAGAAGTTAAGGTTGCTCTTAACATGGTATGTTTTCCAGAGGATGAAGACCCTGCTATTCTAGGTGAGATATTAAGGGGCGGGGCAGAAAAAGTAAAAGAAGCAGGAGGAGTACTCTGCGGAGGCCATTCCATTGCAGATAAGGAACCAAAGTATGGACTTTCAGTCACCGGCATTGTAAATCCTCAAAGAATTATGAGAAATAATAATTGCTCCATTGGTGATGATATTATACTTACCAAGCCCCTTGGGGTGGGCCTGGTGACCTCTTCTTATAAAGCGGGAGAGGCTTCTATAAAAAGCTTCGAACAAGCGGTTGACAGCATGCAGACATTGAACAAGTACGGAGCAGAGGCAAGTAAAAAATACCGGGTACATGCAAGCACTGATGTGACCGGATTTGGCTTTTTAGGACATTTAAATGAAATGGTTACAGAGGAATATACCATTTTAGTAGACTGCTCTAAGATACATTATATAGAAGAAGCTTATAGACTGGCGGAGGAATATTTGATCACAGGCGGAGGTCAGAAAAACAGAAAATATCTAAAAGATAAACTGCGGTTTGAGCATGTTTCCCAGCCAATGCAGGAAATATTGTTTGATCCTCAGACGTCAGGCGGTCTTTTGTTCAGTGTTGATTCCAGAGATACTGAGGCTCTATTAAAAGACCTGGGTGACATGGGAATCGTAAGCTCTTGCGTTGCCTCTGTGATAACACGTCAAGATAAAAACCTGATTATATCAGGGTAATACATTACATATTGGAAGGAATCTTTTGGTTGAAAGGTTGTGTCACTATGGATTTAAAGCAACTTGAAGCATTTGTTTATGTGGCGAAGCTGAACAGTTTCTCAAAAGCGGCTGATACCATTTATTTATCTCAGCCTACGATCAGTTCCCATATTAATTCTTTGGAAAAAGAATTGGGTACACAGCTGTTGATACGCTCTACAAAGGAAGTTTACCCTACAAAAAGCGGATTGGATTTTTTTGTTTATGCGCAAAACATGCTGGCTCTTCGTGATGAAGCCATTCATACGGTATCCCAGGGAGGAAGCAGCATAAGAGGAGAAATCTCTCTTTTGGCTTCCAGTGTTCCCGCTCAATATCTGCTGCCGTCCCTGATTGCTGTATTTCAAAAAAGCTATCCCGATATCTTTTTTAAAGTCAGGCAAAGTGACAGTGAACAAGTAGGAAAGCTGCTTTCTAACTGTATTTTTGATTTTGGTATCACAGGAACAAAGCTTTCCGGCAACAGGTTTGTACAAACTCCATTCTACCACGATACATTGGTGCTTGCTGTTCCTTCTGGTTTTAAAACCCCGGAGAATATATCACCGGAGGTGTTGATAAAGCTCCTTCGTACTCAACCTTTTATTATGAGAGAAGACGGATCAGGAACCAGAAAGGAGCTGGAAAAAATCCTGCTCTCTTTGGATTTAACAATTGATCAATTAATCACCGCCTGTTCCTTTAACAATACACATGGTGTTTTACAGGCAGTTTCAAGCGGCATCGGTATTTCATTTGTATCCCGGGCTTCGACTGCCATGTATACCCAAATGGGATTGATAAAGACCATTGAATTAAAAGATTTTACGTTTAAAAGGAATTTCTATTTATTATCGAAAAAAGAAATGATATTACAGCCAGTGCAAAAATTATTTCACACATATCTTCTTAATTATTATAAAGAACTGCAGTAACGAAATTTAGATTCTATATAAAATAGGAATATCAGACCAGGGCTGATATCAGAAAGGATTTAGTTATGTATTTTGATAGTGCTGCTACTTCAATGCCCAAGCCGCAATGCGTGATTGATGCGGTTACAACTGCAATGCTTTCCTACGGTAATTCCTCCAGAGGGGTGAATAAGTCTTCCATGGAAGGACTTCGATGTATAACAAGCGCAAGGCAGGAAATTGCCCGCTTTGTGGGGGGAGAAAACGAGATACACGTTGCATTCTGTCAAAACGCCACCATGGCGTTGAACCAGACGATCGGGTCTATACAGAGACACATTGTTACGACTGCTGCGGAACATAATAGCGTACTCAGACCCATTTATCGAAGAGGAGATTTTACGATTGTTCCTGTGGATGAAAAAGGAAGGCTTGATTTGATGGAGCTGGAAGGTGCCATTCGTCCGGATACCGATGCAATTGTAATGACTCATGCGTCAAATGTAACTGGGAATGGATATGACATTTCAGCAGTTGGAGAACTCTGTAAGAGAAAAGGCATCTTTTTTATTGTGGATGCATCCCAATCGGTAGGGCTTTTGCCAATTGATATGAAAGCCATGAACATAACTGCACTTTGTTTCAGCGGACATAAATCTCTGTATGGTCCTCAGGGAACCGGCTGTATATGCGTAAAGCCGGAATTTTCCATATCACCCCTTTATACGGGAGGAAGTGGAAGTAATACCTATTCAAAAACAGGGCCGGAAGAGATGCCGGAGCGTTTGGAGGCAGGGACCCAAAACTGCCATGGCATTGCAGGCCTTTTGGCAGGCGTTCGTTATGTAAGTGATAAAAGAGAACTGTTTTTGAACCAGGCTTTGGAGCTTGCAGATTATTTTGTGACGGAATTAAAGAAGATGCACTCCATTACCGTTTACGGTGATTTTAATTCTGTTTCACGGACTCCAGTGGTATCGATTAATGCAGCTGATATTGGCAGCAGCGAGCTGGCATATGAGTTGAATGAAAGATATGATATCAGCGTACGTGCCGGAGCACATTGTGCTCCGCTTATGCATGAGGCCCTGGGAACGAAGGATAAGGGAGCGGTCCGCTTTTCCTTCTTCCATATGAATACCTTAGAAGAAGTGGAATTTGCTATAAAAGCGTTACGCGACTTAACTTAATCCAAAAGGAGTTAACCGATATGAAAATAATCGATGCGATGGGAAAAGCCTGCCCGGTACCAGTGGTATTAGCCAAAAAAGCAGCCGCAGAACTTGCGCTGGAGGGTGGAGAAATACAGGTTCTTGTAGACAATCAGCCTGCATGTGATAATTTGAAAAATATGGCAGAAGGAAACGGCTATACAGCCGAGGAAGAAATGCTTCATTCTGGAAGCTATCGGGTTACCATAAAGGTTCCGGCCAAGGCACAGGAGCAGCTCATGATCCAGTCTGTTAAAGAGGGGATTCCTATTCGGAAAAAGGATAGCGGGTTAGTGGTTGTTGTTAGTAAAAATTACATGGGACAGGGAAGTGAGGAGCTTGGCAAAATTCTGATAAAAGGATTTCTGTTCTCACTCACCCAGCTAGAGACTCCGCCAAAGGCAGTATTGTTTTTTAATTCAGGCGTTCTTCTTACGGTGGAGGGGGCCAATACATTAGATGATCTTTTAGAGCTTGAGAAGGCTGGAACCCAGATTAAAATCTGCGGAACGTGTGCAGATTACTATTCTGTGAAATCGACCCTGGGGGTCGGACAAATCGTGAACATGATGGCGATTACGGAACAGATGGCATCAGCAGGTTCTGTCATTAACATCTAAAGTCGTTTTAATCATTCACGTGTGGGAGAATGTCTTATGGAAGAAATATTGTTTACTTTTTATAATACTCATCATTCAATCATGGCTGAGCAGATGTTACTTGATGCAAAGATACCTGTTAAGGTTATGCCTATGCCAGAAGCAATTACGGCTGGATGCGGGCTTTGTCTGCGAATACAGGAGTCAGATAGTGGATTCGCCTTTCAAGTGTTGGATCAGGGCGGAATCACCCCCCGGGGCGTGTATAAAAAAATATCAGGGGGATATACAAATATGCCAATGGTAACATTCCAATTATAAAAAAAATCAATAAAGTTGCATAAATATATAGCCATTACTTTGTTGATAATGATTTTTAGAATGATATAATTACCATATGAATTGTAGACAATCTACAATTCAAACTAAGAATGGAAACAGAGAGGTAACTGGTGTGCCTACCGGTCTTCAAAACCGTGTTGCGGTATTAACTGCCGTGGGTGGGTTCGATTCCCATATGTTTCCGCCAAAAATAATTCACATTTACATATAGATTTACGGGGG